>NZ_JBSGTG010000001.1:504920-723395 GCF_053607285.1 Streptomyces sp. NPDC055140
CCCGAACTGCGTCCCGCGCCTCATCCCCCACACCGGCTCCCGCGATTGCGAGTCGCCGGGCCTGGCCTGACCCGGGGCCCGTGCTCCCGGGTGGGCCCCCCCCGGGGCGGGGGGCCCCCCTTCGCACTGCCCGTCCGGAGAGCCGTGCGGAACGTCAAGTTCACGCCAAGGTGCCGTCCGACCGGTGAGAGGGGGGTCCTGCCCCGCGCCCCCGTCTGCTTCAATGGGGCCATGGCCAGCTTCCAGAACACCGCGACGGGTCGCCACGACCTCGAGCCCTTCTGGCCTTCCCGTCAGCACCATGACTTCGACCGGGTGTGTTGCCGCGCGGAGAACGCGCAGGCCCTCTAAAGCCGACTCACCCCGGCGTTCGGCCCGCGCGCACGACGTAGGTCCTTCTGCGACCTCGCAGTTCTCGACGATCTCGATGACTCCTCGCGCGAAAGAGTTGACCACTCATGGCGAACACCCGTTCCTTCTCCACCGCTTCCTCCGTGACCGCCGCCCCCTCCCCCGCCGTCTCCGGCCGCCACCGGCTGCGCGCCGTCGACCGGGACGAGGTGGTCGACGTCGCGGACTTCCTGCCGCCGGGCGCGACCTGGCTGCCCGCTCCCCCGCACACCCTGCCCACGCTCCCCGGCCGGCCGCCGATGATCGGCTACCTGGTGCTCGTACCCGCGGACCAGCAGCAGCTGCTCCCGGTGCCCGACGAGCCCGGTCCGCGGCCCGAAGCCGCGTCGCGGAACAGCGGCACCGGCACCGACGCTCTCGTCAGCATCGACGGCGTGCAGCGCACCGCATGGGTCGACGGGCGCCAACTCGACCTGACGTACCTGGAGTTCGAGCTGCTCGCGCACCTCGTCGCGCATCCGCACCGGGTGCACACGCGCGACCAGCTCGTGACCACGGTGTGGGGCTACGGGCACGTGGGCGACGGACGGACGGTCGACGTCCATGTCGCGCGGCTGCGGCGCAAGCTCGGGACCGAGCACCGTCAGGTGATCCAGACGGTGCGGCGGGTGGGGTACAAGTACGCCCCGCCGGCGACGCGGTGACCGACGGACGGTGACGGACGGGCGAGGTGCCGTCCTCCGGCCTCCCTCGGCCTCCCTCGGCCGAATCGTTCTCCCACGGGCAGAAACCGATTCCCTGACGCGCCGCGAGCGGGCAGAGTCACCGGCATGAGACTTCTGGTGCTGGGCGGTTCGGAATTCGTGGGGCGCGCCGTGGTGGAGGCCGCGGTCGCCCGGTCCTGGGACGTGACCGTGTTCCATCGCGGGCGGCACGCGGCGCCCGAAGGGGTGCGGTCCCTGCACGGGGACCGCACCGCGGACGGCGGGCTCGCCGCGCTCGCGCAGAGCGAGGGCGAGTGGGACGTCGTCGTCGACACCTGGGCCGCGGCGCCCCGCGTGGTCCGCGACTCCGCCCGGCTGCTCGCGGGGCGTGCGGGCCGCTACGTATACGTGTCGAGCTCGTCCGTGTACGAGTGGGCGCCCCCGCCCGGCTACACCGAGGACGCCCAGGTCGTCGCCGGTGCCTCGCCGGACGCGGAGCAGACGGACTACGCGCGGGACAAGCGGGGCGGTGAGCTCGCGGCGGTCGACGAGTTCGGCTCGGACCGCTCCCTGCTGGTGCGGTGCGGTCTGATCCTCGGGCCGTACGAGAACATCGGCCGGCTCCCGTGGTGGCTGGCCCGGATGGCGCGGGGCGGCCCCGTGCTCGCCCCCGGCCCCCGCGAACTGCCGCTCCAGTACATCGACGTGCGCGACCTCGCCACCTGGGTCCTCGACGCGGCGCAGGCCGGACTGAGCGGCCCGTACACCGTGATCAGTCCCTCCGGGCACACCACCATGGGAGGGCTGCTCGACGCCTGCGTCCGGGTCACCGGGAGTGACGCCGACCTGCGCTGGACCGCTCCCGAGGTGATCACCGCGGCCGGGATCGAGCCGTGGATGCAGCTGCCGGTGTGGGTGCCGCCGGGCGGTGACATGCATGCCGCGCTGCACAGCGGTGACGTGGCGAAGGCGGTCGCGGCGGGGCTGCGGTGCCGGCCCGTCGAGGAGACCGTCGCCGACACCTGGGCCTGGCTGGAGTCCATCGGCGGGACGGCCCCGCAGCGCCCGGACCGGCCGGTCCTCGGCCTCGACCCGGCGACGGAGGCCAAGGTCCTGGAGACCTGAGGCCTGAGTCACTGAGGCACTGAGGCACTGAGGCACTGAGTCACTGAGGTGTCTGGGGGTGGTGCCAGATACACCCCCGGACGGGTGCCCGGCCCCATGCCCCGTACGGCCCCGGCCGGGGAGACTGGGGGCGTACGGGCCGGGCGGTGGACGGAGAGCGGGATGGACGCATCGGGTGCGGGCGGCGGGCGGGCGCGCCGCGCCCTGGTGGCGGGGGCGCGTGGCCTCGTGCTGGCGGTGGTGGGTTTCGCCGGGTCGCTCACCCTCTTCGTCCTGTCCGTCCTTTCGATCGTGTTCATCGTCCTGGGTGTCGGTGTGCTCACCACGCCCGCGGTGCTCTCCCTGGTCAGGTCCTGGGCGAACCGGCGGCGCGTCCTCGCCGCCGAGTGGTACGGGATCCGCGTCCCGGCGCTGTACCGGCCCTTCCCCGCCGATGTGCGGACCGGGCTCGTCGGGCAGGCGGAGCGCTGCCGCCTGATGCTCGGCGACCCGGCGACATGGCGGGACCTGCTGTGGCTGCTCGTCGACATGACGGCCGGGTTCGTGACGGCGCTCCTGCCGGCCGCGGTCATCTTCTATCCGCTGGAGGGGTACGCCCTCGCGGCGGGCCTGTGGCGCGTCTTCACGGACGGCACGTATGTCGGCTGGTGGTACGGGTTCGTGCCCATCAGCGGTCAGGGCTCCGCGTTCCAGGCCGCCGGCCTCGCCAACGCACTCCTGGTGGCCGGCTACTTCACGGCCCCCCTCCTGCTGCGTGCCCACTTCCAGCTGACCCGCGCGATCCTCACCCCGGACACGGGAGAACTGGCCGCCCGAGTCGAGGTGTTGACGCAGACGCGGCGCGAAGCGGTCGACACCTCGGCCGCCGAGCTGCGCCGCATCGAGCGCGACCTGCACGACGGCGCGCAGGCCCGCCTGGTCGCCATGGGCATGGACCTCGGCACGATCGAGGCGCTGGTCGAGAAGAACCCGCAGAAGGCCAAGGAGCTGCTCGCGCAGGCCCGCAGATCCTCCGCCGACGCCCTCACCGAACTGCGCGACCTGGTCCGCGGCATCCATCCGCCGGTCCTCGCCGAGCGCGGCCTCGGTGACGCGGTGAAGGCGCTCGCGCTGCGGCTGCCGGTCACCACCGACGTCGACGTGGACCTGCCGGGCCGCGCCGAGGCGCCCGTCGAGTCGGCGGCGTACTTCGCCGTCAGCGAGGTCCTCACGAACGCCGTCAAGCACTCGGGGGCCGACCGCGTCTGGGTCGACGTGCACCACACCGGCGCGGCGGGCATGCTGCGTATCGCCGTCACCGACAACGGGAAGGGCGGCGCGAGCATCGGAGCGGGGTCGGGGCTGAGCGGGGTCGAGCGCCGGCTCGGTACATTCGACGGCATCCTCGCCGTCAGCTCCCCCGCGGGCGGTCCGACCATGGTGACGATGGAGATTCCTTGCGCGTTGTCCTAGCCGAAGATCTCTTCCTGCTCCGCGACGGTCTGGTGCGGATGCTGGAGGCGTACGACTTCGAGATCGCCGCGGCCGTCGAGAGCGGGCCCGAACTCACCAAGGCGCTCGCCGAATTGGAGCCCGACATCGCCGTCGTCGACGTACGGCTGCCGCCCTCGCACACGGATGAGGGGCTGCAGTGCGCGCTCGCCGCGCGGCGGGCGCGGCCCGGACTGCCGGTCCTCGTCCTGTCGCAGCACGTGGAGCAGCTGTACGCGCGCGAGCTGCTCGCCGACGGGAACGGCGGGATCGGCTATCTGCTCAAGGACCGGGTGTTCGACGCGGACCAGTTCATCGACGCGGTGCGCCGGGTCGCCGCGGGAGGGACCGCGATGGACCCCCAGGTGATCCAGCAGCTCCTTTCACGGCGGGCCGCGCAGGCGCCGCTCGGCGGTCTGACACCGCGCGAAATGGAGGTTCTGGAACTCATGGCACAGGGTCGGTCGAATGCGGCCATCGCGGGCCAACTCGTCGTCACGGAACGGGCGATCGCGAAACACACCTCCAATATCTTTCTGAAGCTGGGACTTCCGGTGTCGGACGACGACAACCGGCGCGTTCTCGCCGTCATCGCCTATCTGGATCAGGGCCGTTGAGAATCCGCCGGGAAATCACCGGCGCTCTCTTTGAACAAGGGGCCCTCGTGTTGCGTACGTAGCCCCATGGGACGCACATCACGAAAACGGCGCTCGTCACTCGCGACGCGCATGACGGTCGCGTCGGCCGCACTGCTCCTGGGTGGAGGAGGGCTGGTCGCGGTGAACGTCTACGCGTCCGCCCACGAGGAGAACCCGGCGCAGCGCGGCGACGGAGCGCAGCAGCAACAGCAGCAGGTCGCCACGATCGACTGCCCCGACGTGGGCAACGGGCTGTCCGACGTGCCGGACGCCGCGCGGTCGGAGGTCGACGGCGAACTGGCCACGATGGACAGCCAGATCACCGAGTCGTACCAGCGCCTCGCGGCCTCGCGGGACGCGGCGGCGCGGGATCCCAACTTTGTGCAGAACAGCATTCTGCAGCCGTTGAAGGAGCGGCGTTCGACCCTCATCGACCGGATCGGCCTGGAGATCAGCCGGGCCGGCGGGACGTCGCCCGAGGGCATGAAGGACCTCGCGGCCTGCACGGCCAGGTCGGCGGGCACCGACGGCAGCCCTCCGGCGGGCTCGGCCGCGCCGTCCGCCCCCGCGGACGGAGGCCAGCAGGACGGCGGTCAGCAAGGCGACGGCGGTCAGCAGGGTGACGGGCAGGGCGACGGCCAGCAGGGGGACGGCGATCAGCAGAACGGCAACGGCCCCGACGCCTCCGACTTCGTCGACATCAACTCCGTCCAGCCCAACGTCAAGACGCCGCGCAACCAGGGCGCCGCCTCCCGCGGCACGTTCACCACGAAATGCGGGCGCAACGAGAACGGCAAGTTCAATCCCGACAACGTCATCGTGGCGCCCGGCGTGAGCAATGGCGCGCACCATATGCACGACTACGTGGGAAATCAGGCGAACGACGCCTTCGCCAGTGACGACGATCTTGCGAACGGCGACACGAGCTGCCGTAACCAGGGTGACAAGTCGACCTATTACTGGCCTGTTCTGCGCCTCCAGAACGGAAAGGACGAGAACGACGCGCAGGCCGACGGCGGCGGCAAGGACCAGAATGTCGGCGAGATCCAGACCCCTGCCTCGGTCACGCTGAAGTTCGTCGGAAATCCGGCCGCCAAGGTCGTCGCCATGCCACGGTTCCTGCGCATCATCACAGGTGACGCCAAGGCCTTCACCAACGGTGACGCGAACGCGAACGCGTCCTGGAGCTGCACCGGCTTCGAGGACCGCCAGCTGAAGGACAAGTACCCGATCTGCCCGGAGGGCAGCAAGGTCGTGCGGTCGTTCAAGTTCCAGAGCTGCTGGGACGGGCGCAACACCGACAGCGCCAACCACCGAACGCACGTCGCCTTCGCCGACCCCGCCAGCGGGGCCTGCCCGCAGGGCTTCCAGGCGATTCCCCAGCTGCAGCAGCGCATCGTGTACGACGTCCCGCCCGGCCCCGGCTTCGCCGTCGACTCGTTCCCCGAGCAGCTGCACAAGCCCGTGACCGACCACGGCGACTTCATCAACGTCTTCGACGACGGCCTGATGAAGCGCGTCGCGAGCTGCATCAACCGGGGTCAGCGCTGTACTTGACAGCCTGACCCCCCGTCGACTGCTGCGCGGTCAGCTCGCGCGGTGACCGTAGTGCCCGGAGTGCCCGTCCGCCTCGTGACCCCCGCCACCGCTACTCCCCGAGTGGTGCGAGGAGGACTTCTCCACGGTCCCGCCGAGCCGACCGCGCAGCGCTGTGACCGCCTTGTCGCCGCCGACCGCGATCCAGCGGCGGCCGATCAGATACGTGCCGCCGTAGTCGTCGGCCTGGTCGAGCCACTCGGCCTGGCCGCGGTCGGTGGAGAAGGTCGCGAGGATGTAGCGGTCGGCGCCGTCGCCGCAGGTGGCCTGGCGCAGTTCGTCGGCGTCCGTCTGGATGTCGGGCCTGCATTTCGCCCTGGCCGCGAGCTGTTCCAGGCTGCCGGTCGCGGTCTTCGGCACGGTGTCGCCGTGCGATCCGCAGCCGGTCAGGACCGCGAGCGAGACCATCGCTCCCGTCACCCATATGCGCCGCATGCGTCGCGTCATTCCCATCGTTTCCTTCCGTCCCGTGCGGCGACACGAACTCGCCAGCTCCGTACACACCGTTGAGCGAGGGGGGTCACAGGGTTACCGTGCGCCGCATCATCCGACGCAGGGGGCACACCTATGACCGCACCGTCGCGACGTTCCGTCCTCGGCACCGCCGGCGCCATCGGCCTGGGAGCCGCCGCGGGGTTCCCCGTCACGGCTCACGCCGCCGAGGGCCCTGCCTTCGATACGGCTCCCGTACGCTCCGCACTCAACAGGCTGCTCCCCGGACACGCGGACCAGTTCAGCCTCGGACTCCTCTCCCCGCAGGGCGGCGACCGGTTCCGGGTGACCGGCACCCGGGGAAAGATCGCGGTGTCCGGTACGACACCGGCCGTGCTGCTCACGGGAGTTCACTGGTATCTCAAGTACGTCTGCGGAACGCACATCGCGTGGAACGGCAGCCAGCTCGACCTGCCGAAGACGCTGCCGGCGCCCCCGCGCCCGCTGGAGAGATCTACCGCGCTCCCCCACCGGTTCGCGCTCAACGACACGAACGACGGCTACACCGCACCGTACGCCGACTGGCCGTACTGGGAGCGGATGATCGACGTCCTCGCGCTGCACGGCTGCAACGAGGTCCTTGTCATCGCGGGCACGGAGGCCGTGTACGAGCGCGTCCTGAAGGACTTCGGGTACAGCGACGCGGAGTCGCGCGCCTGGCTGCCGGCGCCCACGCACCAGCCGTGGTGGCTCCTGCAGAACCTGTCGGGGTACGGCGGACCGCTCTCGCCCGAACTCATCGCGAAGCGCGTGGAGCTGGGCCGGAAGATCACCGGCAGGCTGCGCGAGCTCGGCATGTCGCCCGTGTTCCCCGGCTACTACGGGCATGTCCCCCACGGCTTCGTGGAACGCAACGGCGGCGACGCGCACGTCGTGCCGCAGGGCAGCTGGCACGGCTTCGACCGGCCCGACTGGCTCGACCCGCGCACCCGGTCCTTCGCCGACGTGGCCGCCTCGTTCTACGGGCATCAGCGGGATCTGTTCGGCGCGGCCGGGCACTTCAAGATGGACCTGCTGCACGAGGGCGGCACCGCCGGTGACGTGCCCGTGCCGGACGCGGCGCGCGGCGTGGAGAAGGCCCTCCAGAAGGCGCATCCTGGAGCCACGTGGGTGATTCTCGGCTGGGAGGCCAACCCGCTGCCGGCGCTCATCGACGCGATCGACAAGAAGCGCATGCTGATCGTCGACGGCGTCTCCGACCGCTTCACGACCGTCACCGACCGCGAGAAGGACTGGGGCGGCACCCCCTACGCCTTCGGCACGATCCCGAACTTCGGTGGGCGGACCACCATCGGCGCCCGCGCCCACATCTGGAACGAGAAGTTCTTCGCGTGGCGCGACAAGGCGGGCAGCGCGCTCACCGGCACCGCGTTCATGCCGGAGGGCACCGACCGCGACCCGGCGGCCTTCGAGCTGTTCTCCGAACTCGCGTGGACCGGGAGCAAGGTGGACCGGGCGGCCTGGTTCTCCGGGTACGCCGACTTCCGCTACGGGGGCAAGGACGCGGATGCGCGGGCCGCCTGGCGCGCCCTGCACGACACCGCGTACCAGCACACCGCGGTGGAGCGCAGCGACGCGCACGACTCTCTGTTCTGCGCCCGGCCCGACCTGGCCGCGAACCGGGCCGCCGAGTACGCGCCCCGCGCCCTCACCTACGATCCGGGGCGCTTCGACGCGGCCCTGAGCGGGCTGCTCGGCGTGGCCGGCGGGCTGCGGAGCTCCGCCGCGTACAAGTACGACCTGGTGGACGTGGCGCGGCAGGCGCTCGCGCACCGCTCGCGGCAGCTCCTGCCGCAGCTGCGGGCCGCGTACGCGCGGAAGGACCGGGACGCTTTCCGGGCCCTGGCGACGCTGTGGCTGAAGCTGATGCGGCTGTCCGACGACGTGACCGGGACGCATCCGGCGTTCCTGCTCGGGCCGTGGATCGACGACGCGCGGCGGCTCGCGACGAGCGACGGCGAGCGTGCCGAGTTCGAGCGCACGGCGAAGGTGCTCATCACGGTGTGGGGCGACCGCGCGACGTCCGATCCGGGGAACCTGCACGAGTACGCCAACCGCGAGTGGCACGGCCTGATGTCCGACTTCTACGTGCCGCGCTGGCAGAAGTGGCTGGACGTCCTGGAGGACGCGCTCGCCACGGGGTCGGCGCCCGCGGCCGTCGACTGGTTCGCGTTCGAGGAGCAGTGGACCCTGGAGCGCAAGGACTATCCGCTGCGGCCCATCGGGGACGCGTACAAGACGGCCGCGCGCGTGCGTGACGTGCTCGCGCGGGCGCCCTACCAGGGCTCGCTGACCGTCACCGCCCAGCCGGCCGCGTTCCCTCCCGGCGGGCACGCGCGCGTGGAGGCCGCTTTCCGCAACGTCAACGGGCTGCGGGCGACCGGCCGCGTGGACTTCACGCTGTCCGGCATCGACGCCGCGCCCGAGGGCCCCACGTCCCTGCCGAGCGTCGCGCCCGCGGGCGCGGGCAAGGTCCGCTGGCAGGCGAGCGCCCCCGGCACGCCCCTGGACCGGCCGCTGCGGCCCCTGCCGTACGAGCTCTCCGTGCGGTACGGGCCGCAGGGCGAGGACCGGGTGACGTCGGTCCACGCGGGCACGCTCTTCGAGGCCGGGCCGCTCGGCGGCGCGTGGCGGACCGTCACCAACAATGCCGCCGTCTTCGGGCAGTTGGGCGACCGGTACGCGATCGACGGGGCCGGCGCCGACCTGTGGAAGGGGACCACGGAGTTCGGCTCGGCGTACCGCGAAGGCGCCTTCGCCGGCGGGTCGTCGGCGCAGGTGAAGGTGACGTCGCAGGCCGCCACGGGCGCGTGGGCACGGGCGGGCCTCATCGTCCGCAACTCCCTGGCGACGCCCGGCTCCCCGGGGTTCCTGAACCTGTCCGTGACGCCGTCCAACGGGGTCGTGCTGTCGTACGACACGAACGGCGACGGCACGCTCGACACGTACCGGCGCATCACCGGGATCAAGGCGCCGGTGACGCTGAGGCTGACGCGGTCCGGCGGCTCGTACACGGGTGAGTGCTCGACGGACGACGGGGCGACCTGGCGCACCGTGGCGACCGTGGCCGTGCCAGGGACGGCGGCTCAGGACGTGGGGCTCTTCATGACGGCGACGAACGGGGGCGGCGGGACGCGCGGCACCGTGGAGTTCGACGGCTGGCAGCTCGGGTAGATCCTGGCGCTGGGTCAGAATGGGCGGGACAAAAGCCGTGTATCCGGTCACGGCTGCGACCTCTGGAGTCCCGCCCATGCCCGCGATCCCCTCCACCACCGTCGCCATCCTCCGTGACCTCGGCGGGATCCCGCTGTCCGGCGGCCGCGCCGTACGCCCGGGCCTCGCCCTGCGGTCCGGGCAGCTCGACCGGCTCGACCCCGCCGCCGATCCGGAGTTCTCCGCGCTCGGCATCCGCACGATCGTGGACTTCCGCACGAACGCCGAGCGTGCCTCCTACCCGGACCACGTCCCCGACGGCGTCCAGGTCCTGGTCGCGGACGCGCTCGCCGACAAGATCGCCCAGACCGGGGCCGCGCCCGCCGCCGCGCAGCTCAAGCAGGTCCTGTCCGACCCGGCGCTCGCCGACGAGAAGCTCGGCGGCGGGCGCGCCGAGGCGCTCTTCGCCGACACCTACCGCGCCCTCGTCTCGACGAATTCGGCGCGGGCCGCCTACCGCACGCTCCTGACCGAACTGGCCGACCCCGACACGGGCCCGCTGCTCTTCCACTGCACCGCGGGCAAGGACCGCACCGGCTGGGCCGCGACGGTCGTCCTGACGCTTCTCGGCGCGGACGAGGCGGCCCTGGAAGCGGAGTACCTGTCGGTCAACTCGGCGGTGCGTGAGGCCTTCGCGCCGCTCGTCGAGGGGTTCACCGCGCAGGGCGGCGACCCGGAGATCGCGCTCGCGCTGATCGGCGTACGGGCGTCGTACCTGCATGCCGCGCAGGACGAGGTGGCGGTGCGGTACGGGGACTTCGAGAGGTACGTGCGCGAGGGACTCGGGGTGCCGGACGAGGCGGTGGAGCGGATCCGGCAGCGGCTGACGGCCGGGTGACGCGGGGCGCGGGTGCCGCGGGGTCCCGGCGAAACCCCTGTGCCACGTGGGCACATCCGTGCCATGGTGACCCGATGAGCAGCGAAGACTGGGAAGTGCGCGTGGCCGCGGCGTGGGCGGGCATCGACGGCTACGACGAGTCCACCGCGGGCGACTTCCGCGCCGTCATCGACGACCTCGTCGCCGAGCTGCCGGACGGCAGCCCGGTCGGCCCGTTCGAGCGCGGCTGCGCCTTCGACTCGACCGGCCACTCGGACAGGGCCGTGCCGCTGTACCAGGAGGCCCTGAAGCTCGGCCTGTCCGGCTACCGGGGCCGCCGCGCGAAGATCCAGCTCTCCAGCTCCCTGCGCAACATCGGCCGGCCCGAGGAAGGTGTGGCGCTTCTCACGCCCGAACTCGACGCGCCCTCCGACGAGTTGGACGACGCCGTGCGCGCCACGCTGGCGTTGTGCCTGTCCAGCCTGGGCCGGGACCGCGAGGGCCTGTCGCTCGCGCTCGGCGCGCTCGCGCCCCATCTGCCCCGGTACCAGAGGTCGATGGCGAATTACGCCCGCCTGCTGGTCGAACCGGAGCCGGAGCCGGGGTGACACCGTGAAGTGACCATCCGACGATTCGCTCGTTCAGCTGAACGTGCAGTCGAAGGTGCAGTCACAGGATGTCGTCCCCCGTCCCGGTCCGGTCGTCGACGTGGAGCAGGCCGAGGCCGCTCTCGTGGAGCACTACCCGCGGCTCGTCCGGCTCGCCTATCTGGTGCTCCCGCCCAGCCTCGGCCGCAACCGCCGGGTGCTCACGGCGCACTCCCTGACCCAGCGCGCCCTGCCGCGCGCACGTACCGCGGCCGACGCCGCGGCCGTCCCGGCGCCCCGCACCGCCGAGGGGCGCAACGGCGATCCGGGCTACGGATTCGTACGGCTCAGGGTCCTGCGCACCGCGCTCGACGCGGGCCGCCCGCTGCGGCGCAGGGCCTGGCCGCGGCGCTCGCAGCTGCCGCCACTGCTCCCCCAGGTGTGGGGCCTGCGGCTCTTCCCGCGCTCGGGCGGTGCCGACGAACTGGCCCTGGACCAGGGGCTGTCCGCGCTCAGCGGCCCCGGCCGCGCCGCCTTCGTCCTGCGCGGTCTCGAACGGCTCGACGACGGGGCCGTACGGAACATGCTGGGCGCGGCCGGCGCCGAGGACCCGGACGCGGCGCTCGCCGAGGCGGACCGCGTGGCCGTGCCCGCGGGCAAGGACGCGCTCGCCCTGCTGGAGTCGACCGAGTTCGACCCGTGTTCGCTCCAGGCCAGGCCGCCGGACCTCATGCGGCGCAGGCAGCATGTGAAGGCCGTGATCGCGGCCGCCGCGGCGACGCTGGTGTGCGGGGCGCTGCTCGGCCTGCCGGGCGGCGGCTGGGCCCCGGACGGGGCCGCGGCGCCCGCGTACGCGCAGAACCCGGCGGGCCTGGCCGCCCTGGATCCGGGCAGGTTGACGAGGGTCCCGGCCACGGCGTGGCAGACGTCGGCCCGCACGGACTTCTCCGTCTGGCCCGCGCGCGGCTCCCTGACCGGCGACCGGCCGCTGCTGCGGCGCGCTCTCGCGGTCTGGGCGCGGCCCGGCGGCTCCGTCCAGGTCTCCGCGACACCGGGAACCCAGGCCGGCGCCCCGCCCGGACCCCCTCAGCTGCTGTACGCGGGCGAGGTCGACCAGGCGCGGATCGTGCTCTTCTACGACGGGCTGCGCATCGTGCGGTACGCGGAGCCGAAGGACGGCACGAGCGGCGCCGCGCTCGACTTCGCGCGGGCGGACGGCGCCACGGGCCCGGAGTCGGGCGCCCTGGTCGTGGACCGGGCCGACGGCAATGTGCGCTATCTGACGGCGCCCTGGGTGCGCGGCGCCGCCGTGCGGAACCTGCTGAAACCGTCGGCGGCACCGATGCCGCTCGGCCGCGCCCCCGACGGCGTGACGGCCCCGTTCGCCAGCCCGGCGCTCGCCCGCGACTGCACGTCCTGGAACGCGCTCGCGCTGCAGGACGACGCGGGCACGCGGCTCTCGACCGATCTCGGCGAGCTGGTGCCCGCGCATCTCACCGCGGGACGCCCGGGCGCGCCGCGCGAGGCGGTCGCGGCCGACTGGCAGCACTCGGCGTGCTCCCTCACCTCCGTACGCTCGCACGGCGTGCGCACCGTCAACTCCTGGGCGTACGCGCGCCAGCAGCTCCCCGAGGGCAGCGGCGCGGCGGACTGGGCGTGCGCGCGGGCCGACACCTGGCGGGGCGGCGGGGCGCGGACGCTGGCCCTGTTCACGGCGCCCGGCGGGACGACGGCGGCGGTCGCCGCGAAGTCGGAGGGGACCCCGGCCTGCGGCAGCCGGGACCCGCTGGTTCTCGCGGGCGTGCTGTGGAAGTCACGGGGCGGCACCTGGTACGTGGTGGCCGCCGCGAGCAGGCAGGTCACGTCGATCGCGTCGTCGGGCGGCGCCCGCGCCACGGACAACGTTCTGGCCGCGCCCACCCGGCAGGGAGCCAGGACGAAGCTGACCGGCCGCACGGCGACGGGCCGCGAGGTGGGCGCCCTGCGCTGAACCCGGCGCCGCGGGACACCCCTTGCTGACACGTCCGTAAAGAAAACGGTGCACGAGGGGTGTACCCGTCCCCTACCCGTCAGTACATTGACGCCATGTCTAATACGCAGAGCCGGGCACCGCGGCCCGTCGCTGACGAGCGCGTCGCGCTCAAGGCACGCAGGGTCTCCTTCTCCTGGGACAGGACACCGCTGCACTGGATACCGGACGACCCTTTCACCACGCACACGATCAACGTGCTGCATCTCCTGCTGCCCGCCGGAGAGCGGTGGTTCGTGCACGTCTACAAGCAGGTCCTGCCGTACATCCGCGACGACCGGCTCCGCGAGGACGTGATCGGGTTCATCGGCCAGGAGGCCATGCACTCGCAGGCCCACGACGAGGTGCTGCCGCACCTCAAGGAGCAGGGGCTCGACCCGACCCCGTACACCGCTCAGGTCGACTGGTTCTTCGAGAAGCTGCTCGGTGACCGGACGCTGCCGCCGGGGCGGGCGCGCGAGTGGTGGCTGATGGAGCGGGTCGCGCTCATCGCCGCGATCGAGCACTACACCGCGTTCCTCGGCGACTGGGTGCTGAACGCGGACGAGCTGGACCGCAAGGGCGCGGACCCCACGATGCTGGACCTGCTGCGCTGGCACGGCGCGGAGGAGGTCGAGCACCGCTCGGTCGCCTTCGAGCTGTTCGAGCACGTCGACGGCGGCTACCGGCGCCGGGTGCGGACCTGGGCACTCGCGTTCTCGGCACTGATGTTCCTGTGGCAGCGCGGGGCGCGCTTCTTCATGGAGAACGACCCGACGGTGCTCGACGGCAAGGCGTCGTTCAAGGAGTTCTACCGGGGCGGGAAGCGGGGCGTCCTGCCTTCCACGGGCGCCATGGTGAAGTCCATCCCGCGCTACCTCAGCCGCTCCTACCACCCCTCCCAGGAGGGCAGCACCGCGCAGGCGGTCGCCTATCTGGCCACCTCCCCCGCCGCCACGGCGGCGGAAGCCCGGACCCCGAACGGAGCCGTCTGACCATGCCCCGCCTCCGCACCCCACGGCTGCGTACCGTCCTGCTCGTCACCGGCACCGCGCTGCTCGCGCGCCGCGCGCTGCGCCGCCGCATCCAGGCGTCTCCGCTGTGGCCGATGCCCGCCCTCGATGAGCCCGTCTCGGGGCGTCCGCGCGCGCGTGCCCTGCGGCTCCTCGTCACCCGGCACGAGTCCGTCGCCGACGGCGTCGTCCAGCTGCGCCTGGAGGGTCATGACCTGCCACCCTGGGAGCCCGGCGCGCATCTCGACCTCGTCCTGCCGTCGGGGCTGATCCGGCAGTACTCGCTGTGCGGCGACCCCGAGGACACCTCGTCGTACACCGTCGCGACCCGGCTCATCGAGGACGGCAGGGGCGGTTCGCGCGAGGTGCACGAGCAGCTCCAGGAGGGGTCGGAGGTCGAGGTGCGCGGGCCGCGCAACCGCTTCCCCCTCGCCGTCGGCGCCCCGTCGTACGTGTTCGTCGCGGGCGGCATCGGCATCACGCCGATCCTGCCGATGCTGCGGGCCCTCGAAGCCCGGGGCGCCGACTGGCGGCTGCTGTACGCGGGCCGCACGCGCGCGTCGATGCCGTTCCTGGAGGAGGCGGAGAAGCTCGGCGGCGAGCGGGGCCGGGTGCGCGTCGTCGCCGAGGACGAGGACGGGCGCCCCGATCTGGCCGGTCTGCTCGCGGATTCGATGCCGGAAACCGCCGTCTACTGCTGTGGGCCGGAAGGACTGATGGAGGCGGTGGCCACGGCGCTTCCCGGCCACTGCGAGCTGCATCTGGAACGGTTCGCACCGCACACGTCGGCCGACGGGAACGGCCCGTTCGAGGTCGAACTGCGCCGCAGCGGCCGCACCGTCCCCGTACCGGCGGGCACTTCGGTGCTCGCAGCGGTGCGCGCCGAGGTGCCGAACGTGTCGTACTCCTGCGAGCAGGGGTTCTGCGGGACGTGCCAACAGCGGGTCCTGGAGGGCGAGATCGACCACAGGGACGAGCTGCTCACGGACTCGGAGCGTGACGACTCGATGCTGATCTGTGTCTCCCGCGCGCGCGGGGAGCGCCTCGTGCTCGACCTGTGACCGGCTCGTGCGGACGTGCTCCGCACGAGGCCGGAATCGCTCGGTAGGGTGTTCGTATGACAACCGGGGTGCGCCGCAGGATGGGAGTCGAGGAGCGGCGGCAGCAGTTGATCGGGGTCGCACTCGAACTGTTCAGCCACCGCTCCCCCGACGACGTCTCCATCGACGAGATAGCCGCGGCCGCGGGCATTTCCCGGCCGCTGGTCTACCACTACTTCCCGGGCAAACTCAGCCTGTACGAGGCGGCGTTGAGGCGCGCGGCGGACGATCTCGCGCAGCGCTTCGAGGAGCCGCAGGACGGTCCGCTCGGGGCCCGGCTCATCCGGGTCATGGGGCGGTTCTTCGACTTCGTGGACGAGCACGGGCCCGGCTTCTCGGCGCTGATGCGGGGCGGGCCCGCCGTCTCCGCAGGCGGAGCCTGCTCAATAAGCACAGCGTCGACGACGAACGCGCTCATCGACTCGGTCCGGCAGGCCGCGTACGTCCAGATCCTCACGCACCTCGGCGTCACCGACCCGCCGCCCCGCCTCGAACTGGTGGTGCGGTCGTGGATCTCGCTCGCCGAGTCCACGGCGCTGATCTGGCTGGACGGGCGGCGCATCCCGCGCCGCGAGCTGGAGGCCCAGCTCGTGCACGACTTCGCGGCGCTCGCCGCGGTGAGCGCCGCGTACGACGAGGAGATGGCGGGTCTGCTGCGCCACATCCTGGCCGACGAGCCGGCCGACGGGACGTTCGGCGACCTCATCGGGCGTCTTCTCGCACTCGCGCCCGCCCCCTCGGGATCATGACTCCATGACGCCACGACTCACGTTCCGCAGGGCGTCCGACGGGCCCGACGACCTCGCCGCGCTCGTCGCCCTGTACGACGGGGCGGCGCGCTGGATGGTGGAGCAGGGCATCGACCAGTGGCAGCCCGGCGAGAAGACCGAGGACCACTTCCGCCTCCGCATCAAGGAGGGCGAGGTGTGGTTCGCCGACGACGCGCAGGGCGCCGGGGCCGGCGCGTACGAGCTGTGGTGGGACGACGAGCCCGCGTGGGGTGTCCGGCCGCCCGAGGCCGGCTATGTGCACCGCCTCATGGTGCGGCGCGGCGCCCCGGCCGGTACGGGCCGCGCGCTGCTCGCGCACGCCGAGGAGCGGGTCGCCGCCGCGGGCCGCGCCCTGTGCCGCCTGGACTGTGTGTCGACCAACCCCCGGCTGCGGGCCTACTACGAGCGTGCGGGCTACGCCGTCGTGGGCGAGCAGCCGTTCAAGTCGGGCGCGGGCGGCAGCAAGTACGCGGTGACGCTCATGGAGAAGCGGGTCGGCTGACGCGAACGCCCGGCACGGCAGGGGCGGTACCCCTGTCGTGCCGGGCGTCCGGCTTTCCTTCCGGTCAGCGCGTGAACACCGCCACCGTGCGCGCCGGAACCTTGAACGTTCCCGAACCGGCGTCGTACGAGGCGGACTTCACCACGGCATCGGCGCCCGCCGCCTGCACCGGGTGCAGCCGGTACGACGTGCCCGCGGCCGCGCCGACGCGCTGCTCCTGTGTCTTCGGTGTGGCGTTGAAGACGACGACGAGGTCACCGAGACGCATGGTGATCACCCCTGGCGTCTCCTCCTTGCCGGAGAGCGGGAAGGACAGCTTCTCCTGCACCTGCCCGGCCGTTGCGAGGCCGAACGTCGGCTCCGTGGTGCGGATCTTCAGCAGGTCCCGGTACGCGGCGGACGTCCCTTCGATGTCCGCGCACTTCGCGGCGGGCACCGAGGTCAGCAGGGGTGTGGCGTAGGGCCACTTGTCCTTGTTGTCGGCGGCCGGCGGGAGTCCGCGCCCGAAGCCGTTGCCGTCGCGGCAGTCCCAGTGGATGGCGTTGAACCAGTCGCCGCTGTCGAAGGAGTTGCGGTCGAGGGACTTGGAACGCAGCAGATCGGTGCCGGCCTGGGAGAGCGCGGGGCCCTGGGAGAGCGCGGCCGTCGCGAGGGCGAGGACCTGCATGCGCGAGCGGTCCGCGGTGGTGGTGGAGGCGGGCAGTTTGTAGGTGAGCGCGTCGTAGAGCGACTCGTTGTCGTGGGCGTCGGCGTAGGCGAGGGCGTCGCCGGGCGCGTCGGCGTATCCGGCGGGTGCGCCGTTGTAGTCGACGTCCGCGCCCTTGACCGTGCGGCCGTCGCTGCCGGTGAAGCTGTAGGCGGCGAGGTTCCCCGTCAGACCGACCTTGATCAGGTCCTGGTAGTGCAGGAGGCGGGCCTTCTGCTCGGCCTCGGTGCCGTTCGCCTTCGAGGAGTTGGGGTCGGTGTAGAGGCCGGAGGCGAAGCCCTGGACGCCGGGGTCGGCGTCGAAGGGGCTGCCGCCGCGCACGGCGTCGCGGGCCCGGTCGGAGAAGGTGGCGATGCCGGTACCCGCCATGTTCTTCTGCGTGGCCTGCACGAAGCGGGCGTCGTCGGCGACCTCGCCGAAGTTCCAGCCCTCCCCGTAGAGGATGATCTTCTTCCCGTCGACGCCGTCCTTCGCGACGGTGAGCGCGTCGAGGGCCTTCCTGACGGCGAGGATGTTGGCCTTGGGGTGGTGTCCCATCAGGTCGAAGCGGAAGCCGTCGACCTTGTACTCCTTGGCCCAGGTGACGATCGAGTCGACGACGAGCTTGCCCATCATCGCGTTCTCGGGCGCGGTGTTCGCGCAGCACGTGGACGTGGCGACGGAGCCGTCGGCCAGGAGGCGCTGGTAGTAGCCGGGCACGATGCGGTCGAGCACCGACGTCTTCGCCTGACCGCTCGCGGCGGTGTGGTTGTAGACGACGTCCATGACGACGCGCAGCCCGTCCGCGTTCAGGGACCCGACCATCTTGCGGAACTCGACGGTGCGTGCGGTGCCGTCCGGGTCACTGGCGTAGGAGCCTTCGGGGACGGTGTAGTGGTACGGGTCGTAGCCCCAGTTGTAGGCGTCCTTGGCCGCGCTCTTGGCAACGCACTCCTGCTGCTGCTCCGAGGCCGCCCCGTACGAGGTCAGGTCGCAGTCGGGGGTGGCCTGTTCGGACTTCTTCTCGGGGATCGTGGCGATGTCGAAGGCGGGCAGGAGGTGCACGTACGACGTGCCGGCCTTCGCGAGCTCGCGCAGATGCCGGCTGCCCTTGCTGTCCTTGTCGGTGAACGCGAGGTAGGTGCCGGGGTGCTTGGCGGTGCGGTCCTCGACGGAGAAGTCGCGGATGTGGAGTTCCTGGATCTGCGCGTCGCGCAGCGGCACGGCCTTCGGCTTCTTCAGCGCCGACCAGCCGGACGGGGCGAGGTTCCTCGCGTCGAGGTCGACGACGAGACTGCGCTCCGAGTCGGCGGTGAGGGCGGTGGAGTACGGGTCGGTGACCTTGTTCGTGACGACCTTCTGGACGGTGGGCGCCCACACCTTCACGGCGTAGCGGTACTGCTTGCCCTGCCACGAGCGCGGGCCCTTCACGGACCAGACGCCGGTCGCGCCGTCGCGGCGCATGGCAACGGTGTGCCCGTCGAGGTCGAGGGCGACGGACTGGGCGGTGGGCGCCCAGACGGACAGGGTGACCCCGCCCTTGGTGAAGACGGGGCCGAGTGACGCCTTGCCGGCCTTCTGCGCGTACAGGTCGTCGAGAACTCCCGCTGTCTGTACGCCCGTTGCGGTCACGAGCGCGCCGTTGGCGATGCGGCGGGTGAGGATCAGCTGGCTCTTCAGGGCGTCGCCGACCCGGTCCCGGTCGCGGGGGTCGACGGTGTAGGCGTCGTACTTCTTCAGCTGCGGGAAGCGGGCGAGCTGGGCGTCGGTGAGCCCGCCGACGGCCTTGTTCAGGCGCAGCCACTGCCCCTCGCTGCTGAGCGCTCCGTCCTTGACGGTGATGCCGCCGTCCTGGGCGTAGACGAGCTGGGCGGACAGGGCCGCCGTGCCGTCCGACGGCAGGGCGACCGTGTCGCGGTCGATCCACTGCGCCTCGGACTTCGCGAGGTCGAGGTCGGGCGCTCCGCCGGTCTGCGGCAGGACGGGGCGGGGCTGTCCGGCGAGGAGCCAGACCTCGTTGCCGTTGGCGGCGATGTCGAGGGACTGGTCGGTGGGCAGGTCCTTCTCGTCGCCCTTGTGGAGGATGTAGCTCAGTGACGTCGCGCCGTCGGCGAGCGGCACCTCGAAGGTGACGCCGTACGCGTCCTTCTTGACAGGCTCCAGGGGCTTGGACCAGTCGGTGGGGTTCTTGGCGCCGGTCCAGGTGTGCAGCCCCCAGCCGTCGTAGTCGCCGTCGGCGCGCTGGTAGTGCAGGACGGCCTTGGTCTTGTCCTGCGGCGGGTAGGTGCCGTCGGGGGCGGTCGTGACCTGGCCGTCCTTGCCCTGCTCGACCCAGACCTCGCCGGTCGCGCCGAGGTCGATGGTTCGCTGCGGGCCGTCGGCGGCGCCGTTCTTCTCGACGGTGTACGTGAGGCTGCCGGAGCCGGCGTCCTTGTCGAGCTTCACCCAGGCGAAGGCGCCGTACGCGTCACGACCGGTGAAGTCCCCTGTTCCGGACGGCGACTTGAGCTGCCAGTCGCCGTAGTCGCCGTCGGTCCGCTTGTAGTGCACGACGGCGTAGGCGCGGTCGACCGCGCTGGGCTTCGCGGGCGCGGGCGCCTGCCCCGCCGTCGTCGCGTCGAGGTCACTGGCGGTGCGTCCGGCACGGTCGACCACAACTGCCTTGTACCGCAGGGGTGTTCCGGCGGCCACCGTGTCGGGGATGTGCTGGGTGATCCGGTACGGCGCGTGGTCGACGGAGCCGAGGGTGTGCCAGGCGCCGTTGCCGGTCTGGGCGGCGAAGACCACGCGGCCCAGCTGTCCGCCGTCGGTGTCGGCCTGGAGGGTCACGGTTCCGGTGGCCCCGGCGGCGGGGGCGTGGAGGGTGACCGAGGGCTTGGCGGCGGGGGCGGGCAGCGGCGTGGCGGCCTTGTAGACGACGGCGGAACCGGCCGGCACGGTGACGGTGACGTCCTTGTCGGAGCCGCTGGTCACGGCCTTGTCGGTGCCGTAGAGGCCGTCGAAGCGGGTGCCGGACGAGCCGGTCGCGAAGGTGGCGTCCTTGGCCTCGGCGGCGTTGTTCAGGGCGACGACGTACTCGGTGCCGGTCTTCGCGTCCGTGCGCGAGAACGCGTAAACGGAGCCCTTGGCGTAGCGCTCGGTCTGGACGCCGTCGGCCAGGGCGGGGTTGTCCTTGCGGAGCTTTCCGAGAGCGGCGATCTCCTTGTAGAGCGGTGCGCTCGTGTCGTAGGAGTCCTCGGCGTGGGTGCGGTTGGTGCCCAGTTCGTCGTCGTCGAGGTAGTCGTCGACCTTGGAGGCGAACATGGTCTGCCGGGCGTCCTTGTCGCCGCCGGAGCCGGTGAAGCCCTGCTCGTCGCCGTAGTAGACGACGGGGTTGCCGCGCGACAGGAACATCACGGCGTTGGCGAGCTTGTCGCGGCGCACGAGGTCGGCGTCCGACGCCTTCGCGTCGTCGGCCTCGAGGAAGGAGCCGATGCGGCCCATGTCGTGGTTGCCGAGGAACGTGACCTGCTCGTACGCGTTCGCCTTGCCGGAGGCGTACTTGTAGTCGTCGGCGAAGACCTTGGCCAGACGGTCGGCGGAGGCGCCCTGGGAGGCGTAGGCGCGGGCCGCGTCCTGGAAGGGGAAGTCGAGGGTCGCGTCGAGGCGGCCGCGGGTGACGTACGGGGAGGTGACGTCGGTGTCGGCGGAGTACACCTCGCCGAACATGAAGAAGTCGGGCCTGCCGTGCTTCTTCGCGTACGCGTCGAGGGCGGTGGCCCACTGCGTCCAGAAGTCCAGGTCGACGTGTTTGACGGTGTCGATGCGGAACCCGTCGATGTCGAAGTCCCGCACCCACCGCTCGTAGATCTTCTCCATGCCGGAGACGACCTCGGGCCGCTCGGTCCACAGGTCGTCGAGCCCGCCGAAGTCGCCGTACTCGGCGCTCTCCCCGGCGAAGGTGGAGTCGCCCCGGTTGTGGTACATCGCCGGGTCGTTGAGCCAGGCGGGCACCTTCTGCCCGGTGTTCTTCGGGGTGTACGGGAACGAGTCGGCGTCGACCTTGCGCATGCCGTCCCGGTCGTCGAAGGGGCGGCCCTGGGTGTCGAGGTAGGGGTAGGCGCCCTTGGGGCGGTAGCCGTACTCCTTCTCGGCGTAGTCGACGGTGTCGGCGGTGTGGTTGGTGATGACGTCGAAGAAGACCTTCATGCCCTTGGCGTGCGCGCGGGCGATCAGCTTCGTGAGGTCCGCGTTGGTGCCGAAGTGCGGGTCGACCTGCGTGAAGTCGGTGATCCAGTAGCCGTGGTACCCGGCGGAGGCGTCCTTGCCCTCGCCCTGGACGGGCCGGTTCTTGAAGATCGGGGCGAGCCAGATGGAGGTGGTGCCGAGGCCCTTGATGTAGTCGAGCCGCTCGGTCAGGCCCTTGAGGTCGCCGCCCTGGTAGAAGCCCTTGTCCGTGGGGTCGTAGCCGGTCGCCGAGCGTGAACCGGTGAGCCCGCCGCGGTCGTTGGAGGTGTCGCCGTTCGCGAAGCGGTCCGGCATGACGAAGTAGAACTGCTCGCGCGTGAGGTCGTGCCGCGCGGGCGCGGCGGCGAGCCGGGCGTCGGACGGCGGCGCGGGCGGCTTCTGGGCGGCCGCCGCCAGGGGCAGGGCCGGGGCCAGGGCCGCGCACAGGGCGACGGCGAGGACGGCCGCTGTTCTTCGCGGCAGGGCGGGGCGTATCACGGGAACTCCTCGGCGGGAGGGTGGCGGGAGGGACACAGGGGTGCACGGACAGGGCCGCCCGGCGCGAGCGGGGAGGACGCGCCGGGCAGCCGGAACGGGGGTTACCGGGAAAGGGGCGGGGCCGGGATCCGGGTCAGCAGCCGGACTTGCCGGCGTACAGGGCGAGGGCCGTGTTCGACCCGAGCATCGCCGTGAACTGGCCCGAACTGTTCACGCTCACCGCCTTGTTGCTCTGCACATCGCAGTACGTGCCCGCGGCGAGCGACGTCTGGTAGGTGCGGGTGAGCGCGGAGGACTCGTGGTTGATCGCGACGTAGCCCTTGCCGCCGCGGCCGAAGGCGATCGCGTCGGTGCCGTTGTCCCACCAGTCGGTGACGGACTGGCCGCGGGTGGCGTTGCGGAAGGCGACCATGGACTGGATCTCGGGCCAGGCGTGCTGGCACTTCCAGCCGTCCTGCCAGCAGGCGTTCACCGTGCCGCCGTTGGGCGGTCCGGCGTCCTTGTCGGTCCATTCGTAGCCGGAGTTGATGTCCGGCGATCCGTAGGGCCAGGCCAGCATGAAGACGTTCGCCAGGGTGTAGTCGGCGCCGTCCTTGTAGTTGAGGGTGTCGCCGCCGCGTTCGGTGTCGTGGTTGTCGACGAAGACGGCGGACTGCCCGGAGGCCATGTAGCCCCAGCCCTCGCCGTAGTTCTTGAGGTAGGCGAGGTTCTCGTTCTGGAAGACGCGCTTGAGGTCGCGGGCGTAGCGGAACTCCTGGACGTCGCCGGTGCCGAGGTACTCGCTGGGCGAGACCGCCTCACCGGCGCCGTAGATCGCCTCCTGCTTCCAGTAGGCGTTCGGGTTGCTGAGCCGCGACTTGATGTTGGCGAGGTCGGCGGCCGCGATGTGCTTGGCGGCGTCGATCCGGAACCCGTCGACGCCGAGCGAGAGGAGGTCGTTCATGTACGTGGCGATGCGGCCGCGCACGTACTCCTCGCCGGTGTCGAGGTCGGCGAGGCCGACGAGCTCGCACTCCTGGACGTTGAAGCGGTCCTGGTAGTTGCTGATCTGCGCGGTGCAGTTGTCCATGTCGGCGGCCGAGTAGGTGCCGGGGTAGTCGTACTTGGAGTACGCGGAGCCGCCGGTGCCGGTGCCCGATCCGGCCGCCATGTGGTTGATCACGGTGTCGGCGACGACCTTGACGCCGGCCGCGTGGCAGGTGTCGACCATGTTCTTGAAGGCCGTACGGTCCCCGAGACGGCCCGCGATCTTGTAGCTGACGGGCTGGTACGAGGT
The DNA here is from genome assembly GCF_053607285.1 of Streptomyces sp. NPDC055140. Lineage (NCBI taxonomy): Bacteria > Bacillati > Actinomycetota > Actinomycetes > Kitasatosporales > Streptomycetaceae > Streptomyces > Streptomyces sp. NPDC055140. The sequence continues at coordinate 527,972 of NZ_JBSGTG010000001.1, forward strand.
CCACCACTGGGAGCCCTGGATGTGCTCCTGGGGCGGCGAGACCTGGACGTATCCGTAGCCGGCGGGGCCGAGCCGGGCGGTGCACTCCTTCGCCACCGAGTCGAACCGCCACTCGAAGAGGACGGCGGTGACGTCCTTGGTGCCGGGCGGGGCCGCCTGAGCCGTCCCGGCGGATCCGGCGGCCCCTATGAGGGTGCCGGCCGCGAGGGCGAGCGCGGCCGCCCGCGATCTGATAGCCATGTTTCCTCCTGCACGTCGGTGTGCTGATGAGGTGTCCCTGCCAATAGCAGGGGGCTGTGGGGGGATGCCCTCCCCGGCCGCGCGGGGGCCGGGGAGAGCGGTTCAGAACGTCAGACGGTCCACCACACGGTCGTGTCGGCGGGAACGACCGCGTGACCGTCACCGTGCTCGATGTCGTCGGCGGCCGAGCTGGTCAGCAGGACCCGGCCCGACACGGTCATGCGCACCGCGGCGCCCGTCGTGTTCGCGACGCACACGAACGCCTCGCCGTCGCCGCGCGGCTCCCGCCGGAACGCGAGCACGCCCTCGGGCGCCGCCAGCCACTCGACGGAGTCACCCGCGCCGAGCGCCGGGTGCGCGCGCCGCACGGCCAGCGCCGAGCGGTACATCTCCAGGGTCGAGCCGGGCACCCCGGTCTGCGCCTCGACGCTCAGCGCGCCCCAGTTCGCGGGCTGCGGCAGCCACGAGCCGCCCGCCCCGAAGCCGTACGAGGGTCCGTCGACGGTCCACGGGATCGGCACCCGGCATCCGTCGCGGAAACCGTCCTGCCCGGCCGCGCGGAAGAACGACGGGTCCTGCCGCACCTCGTCGGGCAGGTCGACGACGTCGGGCAGGCCGAGCTCCTCGCCCTGGTAGACGTACGCGGAGCCGGGCAGCGCCAGCATGAGCAGGGTCGCGGCGCGGGCGCGGCGCAGGCCCAGCGCCGGCTCCGCGGCGACGCGCTGCTGGGTGCCGAGGCCGGGCGGGTTGGCGTAGCGCGTGGTGTGCCGGGTGACGTCGTGGTTGGACAGGACCCAGGTGGCGGGGGCGCCGACGGGACGCATCGAGTCGAGCGAGCGGTCGATGATGTCGCGCAGCTCCGTCGCGTCCCAATAGGAGGACAGGTACTGGAAGTTGAAGGCCTGGTGCAGCTCGTCGGGGCGCACGTAGTTCGCGGTGCGCTCGACGGTAGGGGTCCACGCCTCGGCGACGAAGATCCGCTCACCGGCGTACTCGTCGAGGATCAGACGCCAGGCGCGGTAGATGTCGTGCACGCCGTCCTGGTCGAAGAACGGCATGATGTCGTTGCCGAGCAGCTTCAGCTGTTCGTGCGCGCCGAGGTCGGGCAGGCCCTCGGCCTTGACGAGGCCGTGCGCGACGTCGATGCGGAAGCCGTCGACGCCCATGTCGAGCCAGAACCGCAGGATGGAGCGGAACTCGTCGCCGACGGCGGGGTGTTCCCAGTTGAGGTCGGGCTGCTCGGGCGCGAAGAGGTGGAGGTACCACTCGCCGTCGGCGACGCGCGTCCAGGCGGGGCCGCCGAAGATGGACTCCCAGTCGTTGGGCGGCAGTTCACCGTTCGCGCCCTTGCCGGCCCGGAAGTGGTAACGCTCGCGCAGCGGCGATCCGGGTCCTTCGGCGAGGGCCCGCTTGAACCACTCGTGCTGGTCGGACGAGTGGTTGGGCACGAGGTCGACGATGACGCGCAGTTCGAGTCCGTGCGCGTCGCGGATCACGGCGTCCGCGTCGAGGAGGGAGCCGAACATCGGGTCCACGGCACGGTAGTCGGCGACGTCGTAGCCGGCGTCCGCCTGCGGGGACGCGTAGAACGGGCTGAGCCACACCGCGTCCACGCCGAGGTCTCTGAGGTGCGGGAGCCGGGCGCGGATGCCTTCGAGGTCACCCATGCCGTCGGCGTTGCTGTCGGCGAAGCTGCGCGGATAGACCTGGTAGATCACCGCGTCGCGCCACCAGTCGGTGGACGCCTGCGCGGGAACGGAGGTCGAGGCGGAGGTCGTGGGGGCCTGCGCCGTGTCGGCAGTGTGCTGACTCATGGTGTCCTTGCTGCGTCAGGGGTTTGCGTGCGTGCGGGAGGCGGGCGGAGCGGCCGGGCTCAGCCCTTGGTGCCGCCCGCCGTGAGGCCGGTGACCAGGTTCCTCTGGACAAGGTAGAAGAACGCGGACACCGGAATGGCGATCAACACCGCAGTCGCCGCCATGTAGTTCCACTGCGCGTCGTGCTCGCTGACGAAGCTGCGCAGGCCCACGGCGAAGGTGTACTTCTCGTCGTCGAGCATGAACGTGGAGGCGAAGGCGACCTCGCCGAAGGCGGTGATGAAGCTGTAGAACGCGGCCACCGCGAGGCCCGGCTTGGCCAGCGGGACGATCAGCCGGGCGAAGGTGCCGAAGGGCGAGAGCCCGTCGATGCGGCCGGCCTCGTCGATCTCGTACGGGATGGTGTCGAAGTAGCCCTTGAGGAGCCACGCGCAGTACGGCACCGCGGTCGAGCAGTACACGAGGATGAGCCCGCCGTACGTGTCGATCAGGCCGAGGTCGCCGAGGATCTCGTACATCGGCACGATCAGGACGGCGATCGGGAACGCCTGCGTAAGCAGCAGGATCCACATCAGCTTGCGGTGGCCGGGGAAGCGCATGCGCGAGACGGCGTAGCCGGTGGTGGCGGCGAACAGGACGCCGACGACCGTCGTGCCGACGGACACGATCAGCGTGGACTCGAGCCACTTGAAGAAGTTGGTGTGCTCCAGGACGAACGAGTAGTTCGAGAAGGTCGCCTTGTCGAGGATGCGCCCGGGGTGGAGGTAGTCGTCCTTGTCCGGGCCGAGCGACAGATAGACCAGCCAGGCGATCGGGAACAGGGCTATCAGACTCGCGACGCTCAGCACGCCGTGCGACAGGAACGTCGCGAGGCGGCTGCGTTCGCCGCGCCGGCGCGCCCTGCGCGGGCGGACGGCTTCGGTGACCGGCTGCGCGCCGGTCGCCGGGGTGTCGACGGTCGTGGTGCTCATGGGGGCGGCTCCTGCGGCGTCAGGCGAGCTGCTCATTGCGGTTCAGCCAGCGGTAGTAGAAGGAGGTGAAGACGGCGAGGAGCGACAGGAGCAGCACGCCGTACGCGGCGGACTGGGCGTAGTCGCGCGGCTGCTGGCCGAAGCCCAGGTAGTAGGCCCAGGTGACGAGGATCTGGGCGTCGGGCGCGGTGTTGCCGAACAGCAGGAAGATGACGTTGAACTGGTTGAACGTCCAGATGACGCCGAGCAGTACGACGGTGGAGCTGACCGGCCTGAGGCCGGGCAGTGTGACGTTCCAGAAGCGCTGCCAGGCGCTCGCGCCGTCCATCTCCGCGGCCTCGTAGAGCACCGGGTCGATCGACTGGAGGCCGCCGAGCAGCGACACCATCATGAACGGCACCCCGCACCAGGTGTTGACCAGGACGGCGGCCGAGCGCTGGAAGAAGGTGTCCTCCAGCCACTGCGGCTGCGGCAGATGCAGCGAGCCGAGCACGGAGTTGATGACCCCGGAGTCCGAGAGCATGATCCGCCACGAGAACACGGTGACGAACGTCGGTACGGCCCACGGCAGGATGAGCAGCAGCCGGTAGAAGGTGCGCCCGCGCATCTTCTGGTTGAGGAGCATCGCGAGGCCGAGCCCGATGACGTAGTGCAGGGCGACGCAGAGCGCCGTCCACACGATCGTCCAGATGAAGTGCGACCAGAAGCGGTCGTAGGAGGTCGGGCCCCACAGGATGTCGGCGTAGTTGTCGAACCCGATGAACTGGTACGTGGCGTCGATGTGGTTGACGCCGATCGTGCGCGCCGAGTTGAGACTGTCGGCGTCGGTGAGCGTCAGGTAGAAGCCCCGTACCAGGGGATAGATCACGAGGACCCCGAGCACGACGACGACCGGCGCGATCATCGCGTACGCGTACCAGTGCTTCTGGTACGAGCGCCGCAGGCGCCCGAACGGGCCGGGGCGCGGCGCGCGGCCGCCGCGCGTCTTGGCGGCCGTGCTGTCGACGGCGACTGTCATGGTTCGGCACCTTCTGGGGATCGGCTGCTCAGTGCGTACGGCGCGGCGCCGCCGGTCCGCCCGCCCCCTCGCGGGCGGAACCGGCGGCAGCCGTCAAAGAGGGGTCACTTGCTGAAGTCGGGGACCAGCTTCGCGAACGAGGTCCGCGCGTTGCCGATGCCCTTGTCCAGGGACTCCTTGCCGGTGGCGACCTTGGGCCACTCGGTGTCGAGCGGGGCCCACAGCGAGCTGTACTCGGGCAGTTCGGGGCGCGGCTGGGCGGCGGTGAGGACCGCCTGGTAGCCGGCGATGCCCGGGTCGGTGACGACCTTCGTGGTGTACGCGTCCTTGCGCGTGGGCAGCGTCGAGTTCTTGAGGGCGATCTGCTCCTGCGTGGACGCGGAGGTCATCCACTTCACGAACTTGAGCGAGGCCTCCTGGTGGGCCTTGTCCGAGCCGGCGTAGACCGAGAGGTTGTGGCCGCCGGTCGGGGCGCCCGCCTTGCCGGTGGAGCCGGCCGGGACGGTCGCGATGCCCAGGTTCTCCTTGTCCTTGAACGCGGAGCCCTTGTAGAAGTTGGTGATCTCCCACGGGCCCTGGATGATCGCGGCGACCTTGCCGTTCACGAACGCGTCCTGGATGTGGGCGTACGCGTCGGCGGTGGCGTCGGCCTTGTGCAGGCCCTTGCCGTCGAAGAGGCTCTGCCAGGCGGTGAGGCCCTTCTTGGCCTCGGGCGAACCGATGGTGATCTTCTTCGCGGAGGCGTCGACGGTGTCGCTGCCCTCGCCGTACAGGAACGGCATGGAGTAGTAGCCCTGCGTGGAGCCCCAGTAGCCGTCGACGCCCGTCTTCGACTTGATCTTGGCGGCGTCGGCCTTCAGGTCGGCCCAGTTGGCGGGCGGCAGGTCGATGCCGGCCTTCTTGAAGAGGTCCTTGTTGTAGACGAGGGCCAGGGTGTCGGTGACCAGCGGCGTGCCGTAGGTCTTGCCCTCGAACTGGGCCTGCTTGATCAGGCTCGGCTGGAACTTGTCCTTGTCGGCGAGGGCCTCGGTGCCGTCGAGCGGCAGGAGGTAGCTCTTCTTCGCGAAGGCCGGCGTCCAGCCGACCTCGGCGCGCAGCACGTCGGGGGCGCCCTTGGAGCCCGCGGCGGTGTCGAACTTGTTCTGCGCCTGATCGAAGGGGACGTTGACGTACTTGACCTTGATGCCGGAGTTCGCCTTCTCGAACTCCTTGACCAGGGCCTTGTACGTCGGCGCCTCGTTGGTGGCGTTCGACGTGTCCCACCACGTGATGGTGACGGGCCCCGACGCCTTGCCGCTGCCGCTGTCGCTTCCGCCGCAGGCCGTCGCCGCGAGGGCGATGGACGCCACCAGCGCTGTGGCCGCTATGCCACGCCGCATGAGATCTCCTAGAGGGTGAAAGCCCGAAGTGGTGGGAGACGGTCCCGTCCGTACCCCTTGCCGACTCGCCGACCGCACCGTTGCCGCCGCCGGGCGACGTGAACGTAACAGCGTTGCAAGCACGGCGAAAGACCTTGCAGAAAAATATTGCAAGGAGATCCAGTCGGTTATCGGTCCGTGACCTGCACTCCGGGGCGTGCGGGCGCGTTGACGGGTCTGACAGGCCACGGATGGCTTGTGCAAGAATCTGCAAGCTCTTGCTACACCGGGCCGGCGCGGGGATCATCGGAACCCCATGGGCCCCACGCGAGCCACATGCCAGTCAGACGAGGGAGCGCCATGACGCAGCAGTCCGCAGCGGGCCGTTCAACTGCCCGCACGCGGCGACCGGTTGACGGTGGGCAGTCCGACGCGCGACCGGTACAGTCCCATCCCGTGACCGCGCGACTGGCCGACATCGCAGCGCAGGCGGGGGTCAGCGAGGCGACGGTCAGCCGGGTGCTCAACGGCAAGCCGGGGGTGGCCGCTGCCACCCGCCAGTCCGTGCTTGCCGCGCTCGACGTCCTCGGCTATGAGCGGCCCGTGCGGCTGCGCCAGCGCTCCGCCGGACTGGTCGGCCTGATCACGCCGGAGCTGGAGAACCCCATATTCCCGGCGCTCGCCCAGGTCATCGGCCAGGCCCTGACCCGCCAGGGCTACACCCCGGTCCTCGCCACGCAGACCCCCGGCGGCTCCACCGAGGACGAGCTCACGGAGATGCTCGTCGACCGGGGCGTCTCCGGCATCATCTTCGTCTCCGGGCTGCACGCCGACACCTCGGCGGACATGCAGCGCTACGAGCAGCTGCGCGCGCAGGGCGTGCCGTTCGTGCTGGTCGACGGCTTCTCGGCGAAGGTGCAGGCACCATTCATCTCGCCGGACGACCGGGCCGCGATGCAGCTCGCCGTCACCCACCTCGTCTCGCTGGGCCATACGCGGATCGGGCTCGCCCTGGGCCCGAAGCGGTTCGTGCCGGTCCAGCGGAAGATCGAGGGGTTCGTACGCACGATGCAGGACCTCCTGCCCCTGTCCCCGGAGGAGATCGAGCGCGACCTGGTGCAGCACTCGCTGTACACGCTGGAGGGCGGCCAGGCCGCTGCCACGGCGCTCATCGACCGGGACTGCACGGCGATCGTGTGTGCCAGCGACATGATGGCCCTCGGTGCCATAAGGGCGGCACGGCAGCGGGGCCTCGACGTCCCGTCCGACGTCTCGGTGGTCGGCTTCGACGACTCCCCGCTGATCGCCTTCACGGACCCGCCCCTGACCACGGTGCGCAAGCCCGTCCCGGCGATGGGCCAGGCGGCCGTCCGCACGCTCCTCGAGGAGATCGGCGGGACGCCCGCGCCGCACAGCGAATTCGTCTTCATGCCCGAACTGGTGGTCCGCGGTTCAACCGCTTCGGCCCCAGGGGACCGTCTGGCGCGCCCCTAGGTAACCAGTCCTCCGCAGGACGTAGAGCGTGCGTGGATGACCCACCCGGGGGATGATCGAGCGGGGGGTCGGTATCTGGCAGACTCTGTCTCTATGGGTGAATCCACCGTGACGACACTGGAAGGCCAACAGGGGGCCACCACATCACCCATGGCGGATGACCGCCGCGATGGGCGGGGACTCCTCGGCCGTATACGCGCACCGCGTCGCCCCAGGCTCTGGTTCGAGATCCTGCTGATCGCGGTGAGCTACTGGACGTACTCCCTGATCCGCAACGCCGTTCCGGAGCAGCGGTCGCAGGCTCTGAGGAACGCCGACTGGATCTGGCGCATGGAGCACCATCTCTCCATCGCCGTCGAGCAGAGCGTCAACCACGCCGTGAATTCGGTGACATGGCTCATCGTCGGCATGAACTACTACTACGCGACACTGCACTTCATCGTCACGCTCGGCGTGCTCGTCTGGCTGTTCCGCTACCATCCGGGCCGCTACGCGGCGGCCCGGATGGCGCTCTTCGCGACGACGGCGGTCGCCCTGGTCGGCTATTACCTGTACCCGCTCGCCCCGCCCCGGCTGATGAACGGCGGCCATTTCGTCGACACGGTCGCGGTCCACCACACCTGGGGCTCGATGGCGTCCGGCGACCTGAAACACATGTCGAACCAGTACGCGGCGATGCCGTCCATGCACATCGGCTGGTCCCTGTGGTGCGGCCTGACGATCTTCGCCCTGGCCTCGGCGCCGTGGGTGCGGATCCTCGGACTCCTGTACCCGGCACTGACCCTGGTCGTCATCGTCTCGACCGCGAACCACTTCTGGCTGGACGCGGTGGGCGGCATGGTGTGCCTCGCGTTCGGCTTCACGGTGGCGCGGCTCTGGCACGGGGCGCTGCCCTACACCATGCCGCGCCTCGTGCCGGCGCCCGCCACGTCCGGGGTCAGGCCCCCCGGTACGTGACGTGACCGCCGACCGCCGTCAGACGGACCGGCGCCTCGGCCACCTCGTCGGCCGGGGCCTCGACCGGGTCGATACCGAACGCCGTGAGGTCGGCCCGCAGACCGGGGGCGATACGCCCGGCGTCCTCACCGGCGGCCAGCGCCGCGTGTGACGTGCAGCCCTCCAGCGCCATGAGCCCCGTGAGCCCCTGCCCGGGCCCGGCGGCGCCCTCGGGGACCCGGGCCATGGACAGGACCCGGCGCACGTCGTAGTGCGCGATCGGCCAGTCCGAGCCCAGCGCGAGCACGGCGCCCGCGTCCCGCAGGTCCCTGATGCGCCAGGCGCGCGAGGCCCGGGTCGCGCCGAGGCGCTTCGACCACTCGTCGCCGTGGTCGCCTCGGGTGTACGCGGTGTGCGGCGGCTGCATCGACGCGGCGACGCCCAGCGCGGCGAACCGCGGGATCGTGTCGTCGGGGACCGTCTCGATGTGCTCGATCCGGTGCACGCCACGGCCGCTCTCGCCCAGGGATTCGACGGTGTCCAGGACGTGCCGGACGGCCGCGTCCCCGATCGCGTGGGTCGCGGTGCCGACGCCCGCCGCGTGCAGGTACCGCACCGCGGCCGCGTACGCCTTCGGGTCGGGCCAGAACGCGTCGGTGCCCTGACCGTGGCAGTCCGCGTGCTCCAGCCACGCGGTGCCGCCCTCGACGGTGCCGTCCATGAAGAACTTGACCCCGCCGACCCGCCAGTGCCGCCCGGCCTCGCGCTGGACGGCGATCAGCTCGTCCAGGCCGGCCTTGTCGACGCCCGGCATGCACCAGGGTGCCAGCCGCAGCCGCAGCGGCAGCACGGCCTCCTCCTCGACCGAGGCGAGCAGCTGCGGGACGTCGCCGTGGCCGAGGTCCATGACGTGGGCGCCGGTCAGACCCGTGGCGGCCATGTCGGACAGCAGCGCGAGCAGCCCGGCGCGGCGCTCGGCGAACGAGGGCCTCGGCATGACGGCGAGCATCAGGTCCATCGCGGCGTGCTCGACGAGGTGCCCGGTCGGGCGGCCGTCCGCGTCGCACACGATCTCGGCGCGCTGGACGAACTCGCGCGGCCCGGTGATCCCGGCCGCCGCGAGCGCGGCCCCGCCGGCCAGCGCGGAGTGCCCGTCGTAGAGGCGGACGAAGGCGGGCGCGCCGTCGAGGACGTCCTCGATCAGGGCGCGGTCGACGGCACGGCCGCCGAACGCGTTGTGGTCGAGCCCCCAGGCGACGACCCAGCCGTCGACGCGGGGCGCCGAGCGCAGGGCCGCCCGCAGCTCGTCCAGGTTCCGCACGCCGGACAGATCCGTTCCGGTCGCCATCTCCAGGCCCCACACCGGGTGGCTGTGCGCGTCCACCAGGCCGGGCACGAGGGTCGCGCCCGTGAGGTCGACGCGTTCCGTGCTTGGTCCGCTCCAGTCGCGTACGACGTCCTCGGTGGCACCCACGGCGGCGATCAGACCGTCGCGGACGGCCACGGCGGTCGCCTCGGGGAGCGCGGGGTCGAGGGTGCGGACGCGGGCGCCGGTGAGGAGGAGGTCGGCTGCGGGCATGGGGGTGAACTCCGTTCGGGGTGGGGCTGTGTCGCGTAGGGGCGGGCGCTGCGGCCTACGCGTCGGCGGACGGTTCCGCCGCGAAACGCTCGTACACGTCGGGCCTGGTGCGGCGCAGGCGCCGGGCGAGGCCGATGCCGAGGACGAAGACGGCGGGGGCCACGGCCATGAGGACCAGGTTGACCAGGGAGGACGCACCCGTGAAGAGGTCGAGGTGGGTGCAGACCAGCACGATGGCGATGCTGAGCAGCACCGTCGCCGCGATCGGCGCGACGACCGTGCGCAGCACGCCCTCCTCGTGGGTGATGCGGCGGAAGTAGAACGGCACGGCGATCGCGGCGAGCAGCTGGAGCGCCATCAGGCCGATCATGCCGGGGGTGTTCACCCACAGGAGCAGCTGCGCGTACGGGTCGGCGCCCGCGGCCCAGAAGGCGAGGACGACGGCCGCGCCGAGCACGGTCTGCGCGACGCCCGCGAGATACGGGGAGCGGTGCTTGGCGTGGACCCTGCCGAACACCTTCGGCAGGACGCCCTCCTCGGCGAGCGCGAGCCCGTAGCGGTTGATCGCGTTGTGGAAGGCGAGGAGCGAGGCGAGGACGCTGGTCACGATGAGGATGTGCATCAGGTCGGCCGCCCAGCCGCCCACGAAGGTGGTGATGGCGGAGAAGAACAGGCCGGCCGGGTCGCTGCCCGCCGCCTGGACGACGTGGGCGTCGCCGAAGGCCTGGATGACGGTCCAGACGATGAACGCGTAGAACAGGCCGAGGAAGGCGACCGCGATGTAGGTCGCGCGGCGCACCGTGCGGCCGGGGTCGCGGGCCTCGCGGCGGTAGATGACGGTCGACTCGAAGCCGGTGAACGCGGCGAAGGCGAAGGCCAGTACGGCGGCGGTGCCGGGGACGAGCACGTTGCCCGGCGCGAAGGACGCGGCGGACAGGCCGTGCGCGCCGCCCTTGAGGAGCACGCCGCCCGCCAGCAGGACGAGGATGCCGGTCTCGGCGCAGAGCAGGACGCCGAGGAGTTTGGCCCCGAAGTCGATGGACCGGAAGCCTCCGTACCAGATGAGCACGAGCCCCGCGAGGGACACGGGCAGCCAGGGGATGTCGATGCCGAAGAGGGCGTGCAGGGTGTCCTGCGTGGCGGTGCCGAGCAGGCCGTAGACGCCGATCTCCATGCCGTTGTAGCCGACCATGGCCAGCAGCGCGGCGCCGATGCCGACGGAGCGGCCGAGGCCGCGCGTGATGTACGCGTAGAAGGCGCCGGCGCTGCGGACGTGGCGGCTCATCGTGGTGAAGCCGACGGCGAAGACGGCGAGCGTCAGGCCGGCGAGGAGGTAGCCGACGGGGGCGCCGATGCCGCCGAGCGCGATGGCGAACGGGGCGACGCCCGCCATGACGGTGAGCGGGGCGGCGGCGGAGACGACGAAGAAGGCGATGTCGGCCGTGCCGAGGGTGCCGGCGCGCAGGGTGGGCTCCGCGGCGGTCGCGGTCGCGCTGTCCAGCGTCTGCGGTGAGGTTACGGGCATGGGGAGGGAAGCCCTTCTGGCGGCGGGGGACGGGGGTCCCGGAGGCGTCGTCCCGGAGGCCGGGAAGCGAAACCTAAAGGCTTTCGGTTTCGGCAATGTAGCCTCCCTTTGGGCATTCGGGAAGACCTCAGATTCGGGGAGCGCACGATGGGACGGCCGAGCAAGCCACTGCTGGACAGGGAGCGGATCACCACGACCGCGCTCGAACTCGTCGACGAGAAAGGCGACTTCAGTGTTCCGCGGATCGCGAAGAAGCTCGGGGTCCAGACGGGATCCGTGTATCACCATGTGGACGGCCGGGACGGGATCGTGGAGCTGCTGCGCGAGCGGGTCGCCGCCGCGATGGACCCCGCGACGCTCGCCCGCGACGAGCGGCCGTGGGCCGAGGCGCTCGCGGACTGGGCCCGCTCCTACCGGGCCGCCTTCGCCGCCCACCCCAAGGCGATCCCCCTGCTCACGACGTCACCCGTGCGGGCCCAGCGCGTCCTCGACCAGTACGAGCTCGCGGCCGGGCTCCTGCTGGACGCCGGGTTCGCCCTGCCGGACGTGATGCCGGTGATCATCGGCCTGGAGAACGTCGTACTCGGCTCCGCGCTGGACATGGCGGCGCCGGAGGCGATGTGGGAGCTGGCCGACGAGACGGCGACGCCGCGCCTTGCGGCGGCCCTGGCCGCGATGGGCGCGGGCCGCGCCGACGCGGCGTTCGAACTGGCGCTGACCGGGTTCCTCACTCACGTGTCCACGCTGCGGAGGTGACCCTCGGGGGCTACGCCCCGTAGAAGCGCTCCTCCATCACCGCGCGCGCCCGGCGCGTCATACGGCGGTAGTCCTCCAGCATGTCGCCGACGTGTCCGGGGTCGTAGCCCAAGTACCGTCCCACGGCCGCGAGCTCACGCCCGTCGGACGGGAACGTGTCGCCCGGACGGCCGCGCACCAGCATGACCGCGCCGCGCACGCGGGACGCGAGGACCCACGCCTCGTCGAGGATCGCCGCCTCCTCGCCCGGGATCAGCTCCGCCGCGCACGCCGCGGCGAGCGCCTCCCGGGTGCGGGTCGTGCGCAGGCCCGGCTCCGCCCACCCGTGCTGGAGCTGGAGGAGCTGGACCGTCCACTCGACGTCGGAGAGCCCGCCGCGGCCCAGCTTCGTGTGCAGCGTCGGGTCCGCGCCGCGCGGCAGGCGCTCGGACTCCATACGCGCCTTGAGCCGCCGGATCTCGCGCACGGCGTCCTCACCGAGCCCCTCGGCCGGGAACCGCAGCGGGTCGATGAGGTCGATGAAGCGCCGCCCCAGGTCCAGGTCGCCCGCGACCGGTTCGGCCCGCAGGAGCGCCTGCGACTCCCACACCAGGGACCACCGCCGGTAGTACGCCTCGTAGGACTTGAGGCTGCGCACGACCGGCCCCGACTTGCCCTCGGGCCGCAGGTCCGCGTCGATGAGGAGCGGCGGATCCGCGCTCGGCAGGGCGAGCAGCCGCCGCATCTCGGACACGACGCGGTTCGCGGCCTTCGCCGCCTCCTGGTCGTCGACGCCCTCGCACGGCTCGTGCACGAACAGCACGTCGGCGTCCGACCCGTAGCCGAGCTCGTGCCCGCCGAACCGCCCCATGGCGATGACGGTGAACCGGGTGGGCAGCTCGTCCCCCCACCCCTCGCGCACGACGGCCCGCAGCGTCCCGGCGAGGGTCGCGGCCGTGATGTCGGAGACCGCGCCGCCGACCCGGTCCACCAGGGCGCCCTGGTCGGCCTCGGCGGGCGTGTCCTCGGTGCCGTACGAGGCGATGATGTCGGCGGCCGACGTACGGAACAGCTCACGCCGCCGCACGCCGCGGGCCGCGGCGACGGCCTGCTCGGCGCCGTCCGCGCGCCCGACCGCGGCGAGCACCTCCTGCTCCAGCTGGGCGTGCCCGCGCGGTTCGAGGCCCCGCTGGTCGCCGAGCAGGGCGACGGCCTCCGGCGCGCGCATCAGCAGATCGGGCGCGAGCCGGCCGGCCGAGAGCACGCGCGCGAGGTTCTCCGCGGCCGCGCCCTCGTCCCGCAGCAGCCGCAGATACCAGGGCGTCTTGCCCAGCGCGTCGGACACCTTGCGGAAGTTGAGCAGCCCTGCGTCCGGGTCTGCGGAGTCGGCGAACCAGCCGAGGAGCACCGGGAGCAGCGTCCGCTGGATCGCCGCTTTGCGGGTCACGCCGGACGCCAGCGCCTCCAGGTGCCTCAGCGCGGCAGTGGGGTCGTGGTAGCCGAGGGCGACGAGCCGTTCGCGTGCCGCCTCGGTGCTCAACCTGGTCTCACCGGAGGCGAGTTGGGCCACGGCGTCGAGCAGCGGCCGGTAGAAGAGCTTCTCGTGCAGGCGCCGCACGACCGAGGTGTGGCGGCGCCAGGCCCGGTGGAGTTCGGTGATCGGCTCGGTCCGCATGCCCATGGAGCGCCCGGTGCGCCGCAGGTCCGCGTCGCCCTCGGGGACGAGGTGCGTACGCCTCAACCTGTAGAGCTGGATGCGGTGTTCGAGGGTGCGCAGGAAGCGGTAGGCGTCGTCGAGCTGGACGGCGTCGACCCGCCCCACGTACCCGCCGTCGGCGAGGGCGGCCAGCGCGTCCAGGGTGGTGCCGCTGCGCAGCGAGAGGTCGGCCCTGCCGTGCACCAACTGCAGGAGCTGTACGGCGAATTCGACGTCCCGGAGTCCGCCGGGCCCCAGCTTCAGCTCCCGGTCGACCTCACCGGCGGGGATGTTCTCGACGACGCGCTTGCGCATCTTCTGCACGTCGGGCACGAAGTTCTCGCGCTCGGCGGCCTGCCAGACGAGGGGCGAGAGCGTCCTGACGTACGCGTCGCCGAGTTCGAGGTCACCCGCGACGGGCCGCGCCTTGAGCAGCGCCTGGAACTCCCAGGTCTTGGCCCACCGCTGGTAGTAGGCGAGATGCGAGGAGAGCGTCCGCACGAGGGGGCCGTTGCGCCCCTCGGGGCGCAGGTTGGCGTCGACGGGCCAGATCGTGCCTTCGACGGTCGTGTCGGAGCAGATCCGCATCATGTGCGAGGCGAGCCGGGTCGCGGCCTGGATCGCCTTGCCCTCGTCGGCGCCCTCGACGGCCTCGCCGACGAAGATGACGTCCACGTCGGAGACGTAGTTGAGTTCGTGGCCGCCGCACTTGCCCATCGCGATGACCGCGAGCCGGCACAGCGCGGCGTCCCCCGGCGCGTCCGCCTGCGCCAGGGCGAGGGCCGCGCGCAGGGTGGCCGTGGCCAGGTCGGCGAGTTCGGCGGCGGTCTGGGCGATGTCGGTCGTCCCGCACACGTCACGGGCGGCGATCGACAGGAGGCAGCGCCGGTAGGCGACCCGCAGGGAGTTCGGGTCGACGGCGTCCGCGAGGCCCCGCTCGAACTCCTCCACACCGGGGTGCAGGTCGGACGGCTCGTAGGTGACGAGGGCCTGCCAGTCCAGCGGGTGCCGGGCCAGATGGTCGGCGAGCGCCTCGGACGCGCCGAGGACACCGAGGAGCCGGTCGCGCAGGGGCTTGGCCGTGATGAGCGTGTCGAGGAGCTCCCGGCGCTCGGGATCACCGGCCTGCGCCTCGACGAGCCGGACGAGCCCGAGGAGGGCCAGATCGGGGTCGGCGGTGGCGCCGAGGGCGTCCAGGAGCAGCGGGTCGGAGCGCACGGCGGAGAGGTCCGGCACGTCGAGGAGCCGCTCGGCGGCGGAGGGATCCGTGAAACCGTGCCGCAGCAGCCGCGTGAACGTACTGCTCCTGCGCCCTTGCGGCACCGACATCGCACGGCCTCCTGTTCGATCACGCACTGGTCCAGAGCCTAAGGCTTCGCCGGTGAGTTCCGCCCGCGTGCGGGGTCTGCCCTTTGACGGGAGCATCGGGAGAGCGGGAGGCGGATCATGACCAACGCGCAACCTCTGGCCCAAGTGGACGGCCGGCACACGGTACGGCCGGACGGGCGCCGGCGCTTCGCACGGCCGGCGCACACTCACGTCCGAGAACGCAGTCGAAAACCGCAGCCGGAAAGGGAGCACCCATGGACTGGACCCTCGAAGTGGTCGTCGTGCCCGTCTCGGACGTCGACCGGGCGAAGGACTTCTACGCGAACGGGCTCGGCTTCGAGGTCGACGTGGACCAGGTCGTCACGGAGGGCGTCCGCATCGTGCAGCTGACACCGCCGGGGTCGCGCTGTTCGATCGCCCTGGAGCAGGGCCTGCCGGGCGCGCCGGGGCAGCAGGCCATGCGGCCGGGGTCGCTGACCGGCATCCAGATGTGCGTGACGGACATCGACGCGGCGCGGGCCGAGCTGCTGGAGCGGGGCGTGGACGTGAGCCCGGTGCAGCACGTGGGGGCCAAGGGCTGGGAGGACGGGCCCGGCGACGTCTGGAACTCGTTCATGTTCTTCGCCGACCCGGACGGCAACGGCTGGACGGTGCAGCAGGCGCCGGCCCCGCTCTCGGAGCGCTGAGGGTTCACCCGCCCTTCACATGTGCGTGGGACAGGAGCATCTTGGCGTGTGCATGCTCTAGCCGCACCGCCGCCGTCTCTCCCCCCACCGGAGGTCTCACGTGCTTGGCAGATCACTGTTCCGACGCGGCCGCACCGCGGCGCTCGCGTCGGCCTTCGCCCTGACCGCCGCCGCGGTCGCGCTCTGGTCCGGCGTGGGCGGCTCGTCCGCGCAGGCCGCGGGGGGCGTCCCCACCCCGGACCACACCGTGGTCGTGGTCTTCGAAAACCACGCCTACAACCAGGTGATCGGCTCCTCCAGCGCCCCGTACATCAACAGCCTCAAGACGAACGGCGCCAACCTCTCGGCCTCGTACGCGCTGACTCACCCGAGCCAGCCGAACTACTTCGCGCTGTTCTCCGGCGCCACCCAGGGCATCACGGACGACAGCTGCTACACGCCGGGCTTCTCCTCGCAGCCCAACCTGGCCTCCGAGCTGATCGCCGCCGGCAAGACCTGGGGCAGCTACAACGAGGGCCTGCCGAGCCAGGGTTCGACCACCTGCTCGTCCGGCGACTACGCCCGCAAGCACAACCCGTGGTTCGGGTTCAGCAACGTCCCCACCTCCACGGCGAAGACGTTCGCGCAGTTCCCCTCGGACTACTCGACGCTCCCCCAGGTCTCCTTCGTGGTCCCCGACCTGTGCAGCGACATGCACGACTGCTCGGTGTCGACCGGTGACACCTGGCTGAAGAACAACCTCTCCGCCTACGCGACCTGGGCGAAGACGCACAACAGCCTCCTCGTCGTCACCTTCGACGAGGACAACCGCCTGGCCGGCAACAAGATCCCGACGGTCCTCTACGGCCAGCAGGTCACCCCGGGCTCGACCTCGTCGACCACCTACAACCACTACGACGTCCTGCGCACGATCGAGGACATGCACGGCCTCCCGCACGCGGGCAACGCGGCGTCAGGCAAGGACATCACGGGCATCTGGACGTCCTGACATGTACGTAGCGGACAGCCGCGCCGCGGCGTCCGCGGAACCCGCCGCCCGGCCACCGGCCGGGCGGCGCGGCACCGCGATCGCCCCCACGGTCCTGGCCCTCGGCTCGGTCAGCCTGATCACCGACATCTCGTCCGAGATGGTCACGGCGGTCCTGCCGCTCTACCTCGTCGCGGGACTCGGCCTCTCCCCCCTCGGCTTCGGCCTCCTGGACGGCGTCTACAACGGCTTCTCGGCGCTGGTGCGCCTCGTCGGCGGCCACTTCGCGGACCGCGGAGGCGGCCGCCACAAGACCGTCGCCCTGTTCGGCTACGGGCTCTCGGCGCTCTGCAAGCCCCTGCTCCTGCTGGCCGCCACGCTCCCCACGATCGGCATGGTCCTGGCGGCCGACCGCACCGGGAAGGGCCTGCGCACGGCGCCGCGGGACGCCCTGATCTCCCTGAGCAGCACCCCGGCCACCCGCGGCAGGGCCTTCGGTGTGCACCGGGCGATGGACACGACGGGCGCCCTCCTCGGCCCCCTCGCGGCCTTCCTGATCCTGCGCGCGACGACGGACGGCTACGACGCGGTCTTCACCGTCAGCTTCTGCGTCGCGGCCTTGGGCGTACTGGTCCTGCTGCTCTTCGTCCCACGCCGGCACGAAGCCGCGCAGGAGACCACCAAGAACAGCCGCCCCGCACCCGCGCGCCCCACCTTCCGGTCCGCGCTCGCCCTCCTGCGCCGCCGCGAAGTGCGCCGCACCACGGTCTGCGCCCTGCTCCTCGGCCTCGCCACGGTCAGCGACTCCTTCATCTACCTGCTGCTCCAGCGCCGCCTCGGCGTCCCCGACCAGTGGTTCGCGCTGCTCCCCCTGGGCACAGCGGCCGCGTTCCTGCTCCTGGCCGCGCCCCTGGGCCGGCTCGCGGACCGCCTCGGCAGCTGGCGCGTGTTCCTTGCCGGCCACGCCGCGCTCCTCGCCGCGTACGGCCTGCTGCTCTCGCCGTGGCACGGTACCGCCCTGCCGTACGCGGTCCTGGCGCTGCACGGCTGCTTCTACGCGGCGACGGACGGCGTCCTGATGGCGGCGGCCTCCACCGCCATCCCCCAGGAGCTGCGCTCGTCAGGGCTCGCCGTCGTCCAGACCGGCCAGGCGCTGGCGCGCTTCGTCTGCTCGATCGGCTTCGGAGCCGCCTGGACGGCGTGGGGCGACCGCACGGCTCTGGGCGCGGCCACGGTCGCGCTGGCGGCGGGCGCGGCGGTGGCGTACGCCTTCCGGCCCACAGCCCCCACACCCGCGGAGGTAGTCCCCGCATGACGACACGCAACAGGCTGCTCGTCCTCGTCGCCGCGGTCATCGCCCTGGCGGCCGTCGCGACCGCCTCGGTCTGGCACGCGGCAGCGCGCGCCGACCGCAGGAACGAGGCGCACGCGGGCGGCCCGATGGTCACGGCGGGCCGGGTGACCCTGCCGGCCGGGGCCTCCGACGTACCCCGCCACCTCGTCTTCCGCAACATGGCGTGGGGCCCCCACCGGGACGAGCTCACCACGGTCCCGGCGGGCCGACCGGACGCGCCCCGCACCGCGTCGGGCGTCAAGTGCCTGCGTTTCTACGCCGCTTCGGGCACGGCCGTCTGCCTGCGGGCCGAGCGGGGAGCGATGCAGGACACGTACACGGCACGCGTCCTGGACGCGCGGCTCAAGGAGAAGGCCCACTACGCGCTGCCGGGCATCCCGTCCCGTGCCCGCGTCTCGCCCAGCGGGCGGTACGCGGCGTGGACGGTGTTCGTGGGCGGCGACAGCTACGCGGGCACGAACTTCTCTACGCGGGCGGCGATCGTCGACACCCGCACGGGTCACCTCACGCCGACGCTCGAGGACTTCCGGGTCGTCAAGGACGGCCGGACCTACCGCGCGGCGGACATCAACTTCTGGGGCATCACGTTCGCGGCGGACGACCGCCACTTCTACGCGACCCTCGCGACGCACGGGAAGACCTACCTCGTACGGGGCGATCTGCGCACCCGCACGCTGACCACCGTCCACCAGAACGTCGAGTGTCCGTCCCTCTCCCCCGACGGCACCCGCATCGCGTACAAGAAGCGCGTGAAGGGCCTTTCGGCGGACGCCCCTTGGCGGCTGTACGTACTCGACCTGCGCACGCTCCACGAGACGCCCCTGGCGGAGACGCGCAGCGTCGACGACCAGGCGGTCTGGAGCGACGCGCACACGCTCACGTACGCGCTGCCGGGCGACTACGGCGCGGACCTGTACACCGTCCCTGCAGACGGCACAGGCGCTCCGCACCGCCTCACGAAGGCCGCGGTGTCACCGGCGTACCTGTGAAGGCCCGCGATCCGGAGCCGCGCATACCGGTGGCAGACGGGCCCGCGACCCACGAGGCTGGGGCGATGGACATGACCCTGGAAGTGATTCAGCTGCCCGTCTCGGACCTGGACCGGGCGAAGGACTTCTACACGAACAAGGTCGGATTCGGCGTCGACGTGGACCGCGAGGTGATGCCGGGCGTCCGGATCGTCCAGCTCACCCCGCCCGGCTCCGGCTGTTCGGTGACGCTCGCCGAGGGCGTCCCGAACCCCACGGGCACCCCGCAGCCGGGCACGTACCACGGCCTCCAGCTCGTGGTCGCGGACATCAAGGCGGCCCACGCGGAGCTGACGGCGCGCGGACTCGACGTGTCGGAGCCCCAGCAGTACGCCCCGGACGACGGCGGCACGTTCATGTACTTCACCGACCCGGACGGCAACGGCTGGGCGATCCAGGAGTACCGCAAGCGCGCCACGCAGCCGCTGCACGAGCTGCTGCACGAACAGCACCAGGGCTGACCCGGCTCACGGCTCCGGGATCAGCCGCACCACCGTCACGACCAGGATCGACCCGGACACGTAGTACCGGACGATGACGCCATGCACGGTCGCCTCCCTGCGGTCCGCCCACCGGCCGATGGGGAGGGACCCGTGCCCGTACGGGTCGACGCCGAGGGTGCGTTCCAGCTCCGCCCTGAACGGCACGGGTCCCGCCATCTTCGCGAGGGTGTCGTCGGCGGGCGGCGCGTACGAGATGCGGTGGCGGCGGCGATGACGGTGGCTCACGCGGCTCCGGCCCTCTCCGCTTCCTCGCGGGCGAGCCGGTCCATGATGGCGTCGGCGGCCGGGTCGGGCACGGCCTCCAGCATCCAGTGCCGCATCACGGCGTGGATCTCGTGCACCCCCGCCGCGTTGATCTCCCGGTCGAACGCGTCGCGCCGGTGCTCCGGCAGGGCGTCGCGGATGGCTGGGATGCTGTTGGGCACCTCGACCTCGACCCCGTCGACGACGGTCCTGAGCGGCTCGGCCATGATGCGCTCCCTTCTCGCTCCCCGACCACGGTAGCGACCGGCACAACGCCAAAGGGGCGGGACGCGTCACGCGCCCCGCCCCTCCGGTCCAAGTGCCTCACAGCACCGGCAGGTTCTTCCGCAGCTCGAAGGCGGTGACCTCGGAGCGGTACTCCAAGCAGTGACGGACGATCCCGCAGGGCCGTGGACAGCATGTACAGCGGCAAAACTGTCATGTAGGTCAACGCCTGCCGCAGTGGAGGTCCCTAATCATCAAGGTTCGCTGCCTAGGTGCCCTTTGGCGTCCGACTCCGACCTTGAAGGGTCAGTGATTCGCGGGCCGGAGCGACTTCCCCAATGCCACCCCGGCGGGGGCGTTGCCAACAGGGATCGGGGAGCCCACGACCGCGTTGGTCCTGGTGTCGATCACCGACACGCTGTCCGAGCCGGAGTTGGCCACGTAGGCGCGACCGCGGAGGGCGTCGGTGGCCACCCAGGCGGGGCCGTAGCGGACGGGGATCGGGGAGCCGACGACCGCGTTGGTCCTGGTTTTGATCAGCGACACGGTGTTCGAGTCGGAGTTGGTCACGTAGGCGCGACCGCGGAGGCTGTCGATGGCCACACCGGCGGGGAGTCCGCCGACGGGGACCGGGGAGCCCACGACCGCGTTCGTGTCGGTGTCGATCACCGACACGGACTTAGAGATGCCGTTGGTCACGTAGGCGCGGCCGCGGACGCTGTCCATGGCCACCCCGGCGGGGCCTTTGCCTACGTGGATCGAGGGCCCGACGACCTTGTTGGTGTTGGTGTCGATCACCGACACGGCGTACGAGTGGGCGTTGGTCACGTAGGCGCGACCGCGGACACGGTCGACGGCCACCCCGGCGGGGCCTTTGCCGACATGGATCGGGGAGCCCACGACGGTTTTGGTCCTGGTGTCGATCACCGACACCGTGTCCGAGCCGGAGTTGGCGACGTAGGCGCGACCGCGGACGCCGTCGACGGCCACCCCGGCGGGGCCTTTGCCGACATGGATCGGGGAGCCCACGACGGTTTTGGTCCTGGTGTCGATCACCGACACGGTGCCCGAGCCGGAGTTGGTCACGTAGGCGCGACCGCGGACACGGTCGACGGCCACCCCGGCGGGGCCTTTGCCGACATGGATCGGAGGGCCGACGAGCGCGTTGGTCCTGGTGTCGATCACCGACACGGTGCCCGAGCCGGAGTTGGCGACGTAGAGGCGATCACTGCGCCGGTCTTTGTGCGGCGCTGCAAAGGCGTGAGGAGCCGTGGCCGACAGGAGGGCGATGGAGAATGCCGCCAGGATGACGCTCAACCGGTCGCGCCACTGGCGCCGTGCGCCACGGCGTGGGGATGCGGGGACGTCGCCTGGCGGAAGCTCAGGGAGAGTTCGGGACATTCTTCCTCCAGGCCGGTCGACTCTTTAGGGCCGTCATGATGAGTGCGACGGCTGAGCAGCAAAGAGCGTCCACGACCGTCACAGCACATCCTTTGGTCCGCCACGGTGCTCTGCCAGCCGGACTGCGCTGAACGTGACCGCTTGCCCCTCGAAGGGTGGCAGCGAACAGTGCCGCAGGCCGCGCGCTGCTCGGCGATGTGGACGTCACGCAGTACGAGCAGGAGTCGTGCGACCTCAGCCACTCCGACACCTCCCGATAGGCGTCCTGGCCAAGCCTCGGAGCACGCAGCTGAGGCCCTGGTCCGGTTACCCCTGTGCCGCTTAAGTGATCCAGGAGGCCTGTCCGGTGGCCCGATCCGACGGCCCACGGCCCACAGACGACCCAGCCCTCCGGCGCACGCGACGGGGCCGCCGGTCATAGACCGACGGCCCCGGGGGCTCGACGCGGCGTGAAACCGCCCTGAGCTGCGCCTACAGCACCGGCAGGTTCTTCCGCAGCTCGAAGGCGGTCACCTCGGAGCGGTACTCCTCCCACTCCTGCTTCTTGTTGCGCAGGAAGAAGTCGTACACGTGCTCGCCCAATGTCTCGGCGACGAGTTCGCTGCGCTCCATGAGGGCGATGGCCTCGCCGAGGTTCTGCGGCAGCGGCTCGATGCCCATGGCTCGGCGCTCGGCGTCGGACAGGGCCCACACGTCGTCGTCGGCGCCCGGCGGGAGCTCGTAGCCCTCCTCGATGCCCTTGAGTCCGGCGGCGAGCAGCACGGCGTACGTCAGGTACGGGTTCGCGCCCGAGTCGATGGAGCGGACCTCGACGCGCGCGGAGCCGGTCTTGCCGGGCTTGTACATCGGGACGCGGATCAGGGCCGAGCGGTTGTTGTGGCCCCAGCAGATGTACGAGGGCGCCTCGCCCCCCGCGCCCGCCGTGCGCTCCGAGCCGCCCCAGATGCGCTTGTAGGAGTTCACCCACTGGTTGGTGACCGCGGAGATCTCGGCGGCGTGCTTCAGGAGGCCGGCGATGAAGGAGCGGCCGACCTTGGAGAGCTGGTACTCGGAGCCGGACTCGTAGAAGGCGTTGCGGTCGCCCTCGAAGAGGGAGAGGTGCGTGTGCATGCCCGAGCCGGGGTACTCGGAGAACGGCTTCGGCATGAAGGTCGCGTTGACCCCCTGCTCCAGCGCGACCTGCTTCATGACCAGGCGGAACGTCATGATGTTGTCGGCCGTGGAGAGCGCGTCCGCGTACCGGAGGTCGATCTCCTGCTGGCCCGGCGCACCCTCGTGGTGGCTGAACTCGACCGAGATGCCCATGGATTCGAGCATGGTGATCGCCTGGCGGCGGAAGTCCATGCCGACGTTCTGCGGGGTGTGGTCGA
This sequence comes from Streptomyces sp. NPDC055140, assembly GCF_053607285.1. Classification (NCBI taxonomy): domain Bacteria; kingdom Bacillati; phylum Actinomycetota; class Actinomycetes; order Kitasatosporales; family Streptomycetaceae; genus Streptomyces; species Streptomyces sp. NPDC055140. The sequence goes on from NZ_JBSGTG010000001.1 coordinate 550,444, forward strand.
AGTAGCCGGAGTTGTCGGCCGGGGTGGGGCGGGACCCGTCGAGCGGCTTGTTCTTGAGGAGGAAGAACTCGATCTCGGGGTGCGTGTAGAAGGTGAAGCCCAGGTCCGAGGTCTTGGCCAGGGCCCGCTTCAGCACGTAGCGCGGGTCCGCGAACGACGGGGAGCCGTCGGGCATCAGGATGTCGCAGAACATCCGCGCGGTGCCGGGGGCCTCGGCGCGCCAGGGCAGCACCTGGAAGGTCGACGGATCGGGCTTGGCGATCATGTCGGACTCATACACGCGGGCGAAGCCCTCGATCGCGGAGCCGTCGAAGCCGATGCCCTCGTCGAAGGCCTGCTCCAGTTCCGCCGGGGCCACGGCCACCGACTTCAGGAAGCCGAGGACATCCGTGAACCACAGGCGGACGAACCGGATATCCCGCTCCTCGAGCGTCCGGAGCACGAATTCCTGCTGCTTGTCCATCTTCCGCTTCCACCCATCCTTGCTGGTCAGGCCGCCTGCGTCCGCGCCCTGCGGGACACCGTCGGCAGGCTCCTGAGCATCCCACCACATCACCGTTTCATGCGCGTTGCCGACCTTGATCGACTGGCCGACCAGGGCCCGAACATCGCGCGAACGGCAGACGAATACGACTCCGTGCCCATAGTGCCTGCTGGGGCCCCTCGACCCATAGTCCCTGCCGCCCGGAGCACCGGCTACACGGCATGGCAACGGCCCCCCGCTCCCCACTACGATCAGCGGACCCGTTCAGCCGTCCCGCCCCTTTCCCAGAAGGACTCACCATGGGTTCCGCCAAGAACACCGGCTCCGCGACGCGCAAGGCCCGGATAGAGGAGATGCGCCGCGCCGAACGCTCCCGCGAGCGCCTGCGCCGTGTCCTCGTGATCGTGGTGAGCGCCGTCGTCGTCGTGTGCCTCGCCGGATTCGGGGCGTGGGCCCTCATGAAGGGTGACGACTCGAAGGGCGGGACGGACGCGAAGTCGGCCGCCGGGTCGTTCAAGACCGGCTCGGACGGCGTGAAGACCTGGACCGGCAAGCTGGACCGCAACCACGTCGCGAAGAAGGTCACGTACCCGATGACGCCGCCGGTGGGCGGGGACCACAACCAGGTCTGGATGAACTGCAACGGCGACGTCTACAAGAAGCCGATCGCGAACGAGAACGCGGTGCACGCCCTGGAGCACGGCGCGGTCTGGGTGACGTACACGGACAAGGCCGACCCGGGCGACGTGCAGAAGCTCGCGGCGAAGGTCCGCCAGACGCCGTACTCGCTGATGAGCCCGGACCAGGACCAGAAGGACCCGATCATGCTGAGCGCCTGGGGTCACCAGCGGACCGTGAAGAGCGCCACCGACCCGGACGTGGCCTCGTTCTTCTCGACGTTCGTCCAGGGCAAGCAGACCCCTGAGCCGGGTGCCGCCTGCACCAACGGTCTGTCCCAGTGAGGCGCACGGTCTGGATCGCGCCGGCCGTGGCGGCGGTGCTCGTCGCGGCCGGGGCGGTCACGTACGCGGTCGCCGACGGGGACGGCGGCGGTTCGTCGGCCGTTCGGGTGCCGGGCGCCGAGTCCGCCGACGCCGGGTTCGCGCGGGACATGGCGGTCCACCACCAGCAGGCCGTCGAGATGTCGTACATCGTGCGCGACCGCACCGATGACGAGGAGGTGCGCCGCCTCGCCTACGACATCGCTCAGACGCAGGCCAACCAGCGGGGCATGCTGCTCGGCTGGCTCGACCTGTGGGGGCTGCCGAAGGTGTCCGCGAAGCCGCCGATGTCCTGGATGGGCATGGGTGACATGCCGCCGGGACAGGACGGCGCGCTGATGCCGGGCATGGCCACGAACACGCAGCTCGACGAGCTCCGCAAGGCCAACGGCAAGCGGGCCGAGGTGCTGTACCTCCAGCTGATGACCGCGCACCACAAGGGCGGCGTCCATATGGCCGAGGGGTGCGTCGAGCGCTGCGGGGTCGGGGTGGAGAAGCGGCTCGCGGCGGGCATGGTCGCCTCGCAGAAGTCGGAAATCGACCTGATGGCGGGGATGCTGAAGGACCGGTCGTAGGCAGGGGAACCCCGAGGGGAACCCCCGCCCCGATTACGTACCGCCTCAAATCGCCCTCGAATAGCGTTCCTTGGGCTCTTCTTGGCGCTTCCATTCCCCTTGCATGAACGGTTCGGCGCAACAGTGATCAGTTGCGTGCGCAGCTCGATCGGTGCACGCGCATCACAGTCGCCACACGCGACGAACCACATCGCAGGGGGTTGTATGAGATCCACCCGTGCCGCGGCCCGCGCCGGGCTCAGCCTGGCAGCGACACTGCCACTGCTCGCCGGCGCGCTCGCCATCGCAGCACCCGTCGCCCAGGCCGACCCGAACCCGGGCGCCCGCGACGCACTGACCGGCACCAAGCCGCTATGGGCAACGGCCAAGGCCGACCAGGGTGCCGCGTCGAACAGCTCCACCGTGCACGCCCGCGTCTACCTCGCGGGACGTGACGCGGCGGGCCTCGCGGCGTACGCCAAGGCCGTGTCCGACCCGCAGTCGGCGTCGTACGGCAAGTACCTCAGCGCCAAGCAGGCCCAGGCCCGCTTCGGCGCGACCAAGGCCCAGATAGCCGAGGTCACGAAGTGGCTCGAGTCCTCGGGCCTCACCGTGACCGACGTCAGCAAGCACTACATCTCCGTCTCGGGCGAAGTCGCCGCCGCCGAGAAGGCGTTCGGCGCCCAGCTGCACAACTACGCCAAGGGCAAGCACACCTACCGCGCGCCCACGGCCGCCGCGACGGTGCCCGCGTCCCTGAACGGCGCGGTGCTCACCGTGACCGGCCTGGACAGCGCGCCGCACAAGGCGGACCACGACGAGACGCTGCCGCCGCCGGACGCCGTGTTCCACAACGCCGGCCCCTTCTCGTCGTACTTCGGCTCGAAGACGGCGAGCACTCTGCCGTCCGCGTACGGCCAGAAGGCCCCGTACGCGGTGAAGGGCTACACCGGCAAGCAGCTGCGGGCCGCCTACGGCGCCGGCAAGAAGACCGGCAAGGGGGTCCGCGTCGCCATCACCGACGCGTACGCCTCGCCGACCATCGCGAAGGACGCGGCCACCTACGCCAAGCGCAACGGCGACGCGGCCTACCGCAGCGGCCAGTTGAAGCAGGTCCTGCCCGCGGACTACACCAAGACCGAGGAGTGCGGGGCGTCCGGCTGGTACGGCGAGGAGACCCTCGACGTCGAGGCCGTGCACGCCGTGGCTCCCGCGGCCGACATCACCTACGTCGGCGCCGCGTCCTGCTACGACGACGCGCTGCTCGACTCCCTCGGCAAGATCGTCGACGGCCACCTCGCCGACATCGTGTCGAACTCGTGGGGCGACATCGAGGCCAACCAGACCCCCGACCTCGCCGCCGCGTACGACCAGATCTTCCAGTACGGCGCGATCGAGGGCATCGGCTTCTACTTCTCGTCCGGCGACAACGGCGACGAGGTGGCGCACACCGGCACGAAGCAGGTCGACGTGCCCGCCAACTCGGCGTGGGTGACGTCCGTCGGCGGTACGTCGCTGGCCGTCGGCAAGGGCGACAAGTACCAGTTCGAGACCGGCTGGGGCACGCTCAAGGCCAACCTGTCGGCCGACGGCAAGAGCTGGGGCGCCTTCCCCGGGGCGTACACCTCGGGTGCGGGCGGCGGCACCAGCAAGACGGTGAAGCAGCCGTTCTACCAGAGCGGTGTCGTCCCGAACTCGTTGGCGCGCGCCAACGGCGGCTCGCAGAAGATGCGTACGGTGCCGGACATCTCCGCGGTGGCCGACCCGAACACCGGCTTCCTCGTCGGCCAGTCGCAGACGTTCCCCGACGGCTCGCTCAAGTACGACGAGTACCGCATCGGCGGCACGTCGCTGGCGGCGCCCGTCATCGCGGGTGTGCAGGCGCTGGTCCAGGAGGCCCGCGGCGGGCACGCCCTCGGCTTCGCCAACCCGGCGATCTACGACCGCTCCGGTTCGGGGATCTACCACGACGTGACGGACAAGCCGAACGGCCATGACCTCGCGGTGGTCCGCGTCGACTACGCGAACGGATTCGACGCGGCCGACGGCCTGCTGACCTCCGTGCGCAGCCTCGGCAAGGACAGCTCGCTCAAGGCCGTCCGCGGCTACGACGATGTGACAGGTGTCGGCTCGCCGGCGCCGGGCTACGTGACGTCCTTCGGCCGTCGCTGACCCGAGAAGAGCGGCGCCCGTCCCGGGACATCCCCGGGACGGGCGCCGCCCTCAATTCCCTTCCATTCCCTACTGCTCGACGACCCTCAGGTCGTCGCACCAGCCGCTGCCCTTACCGGTGCGGGTGTAGCAGTAGAGGGTCGCCGAGGTATTGGTGGCGCCCGTCGTGAAGGTGATGCTGCCGGTGCGCCACCCGAAGGCGCTGAAGGCGGGAATCCGGGTCTCGGACCCGCCGAAGTTCTTCACTCCCACGGCGAGTTGGGTGTCGTACGCGTCGACGCGCCCCCAGCCGGAGAGCGTGTACGTGGTGTTCGGCGCGACGGTGATCTTCTGCTCGGCCGTGCTCGGGGTCCCCGAGACGCGCAGGCTGGAACCGCCCCCGTGCGGATTCGCGGTGTCGGCCGCGACGGCCCCCGAGGGCACCCAGGGCGAGACGCCCGTCTCGAAGCCGGGGTCGGCGACCAGGTTGGTCCCGCCCGAACAGGCGGCGTCATCAAACGCAGAGACCTGGTGGGCGCCGATGTCGGGACGACAGGCGACGGGCGCGGGCGAGCCGAAGTAGTCCTTGCCGCCGGAGCCGGTGGTGACCTGCCCGGCGCCGCGCGCCGGGGATCCGGCCTTCAGCTTGTACCCCGCGGGATCGGCGGAGCCCGGGTCGGCGAGGAGCGGGTCGGCGGTCACCTTGCCGGGGTCGGCGGGCTCGGACGCCGGGTGGTTGCCGTACATGACGTTGTTGCGCCAGGTGTGCTCGGCGGGCTTGCCGCCGTAACCGCCGGTGCCGAGGTTGTAGAAGATGTTGTTGCTCCACAGCGTGGTGGACGCCCCACCGCTGCTCTCCACGACCGACGTGGTGGAACCGGCGCCCATGTAGAAGGTGTTGTCGAGGATCTGGGCGGCCGCGTCGCCGACGGCGTACAGGATGCGCGAGCCGTCGTTGACGGAGAGGTTGTAACGCGCGACCGTACCGGCAGTGTCGGCGCCGCTGCCGCAGGCCCCGCACAACAGCAGGAAGCCGCCCTCGTTGTCGTGGCTGTAGTTGTACTGGAAGAGGGCGCCGCGCGTGCCGAAGTCGGCGTCGAAGGCCATGCCGTCGTTCATGCCCGCCTTGCGGCGCACATGGTGGACCTCGTTGTACTGGAAGACGGTCCCGTCACTGTTGATGGTCCACAGGCCCGCGTTGTTGCCGGCCGAGCGCATCCAGATGTCGTACGCCTCGTTGTGCTCGGCCAGCGCGTCCCGGGTCACGCGGACGACCATGCCGTCGCCGCCGATGTCGTGGATCTTGTTGCCGCGGAACACGACACGCGTACTCGCCGTCCACGCGGGACCGCCGGTGCACCCGTATACGGCGCGGCATGCCCAGCTGGACTGGGTGGTCAGGCCCTCGCGGTCGACCTTGTAGATCTCGCTGTTCTGGACGAGTACGTCGTCGAAGCGGGTCGGCGTCGCGGTGCCGGAGACGCGGAACTGGATGCCGTTGCTGCTCTTGGTGTCGCCGCCGTTGACGTCGTGGACGTAGACGTCGTCGAGGACGTAGTGGGTGCCGGTGCCGTGGTCGGCGAGCTCGACGAGGATGCCGTTGCGCTCGGCGTCCGTGGCGCCCTTGTTGGTGACCTCCAGACCACGGATCTCCCACTGCTCGACATTGAGCAGGTGGACAGCGGCGTAGACCGTGCCACCGCCCTCGATCACGGGCCGAGCGCCGCCGGAGCCGTAGGGGGCGACCTTGACGGGGGCGGCCGCGGAGCCCGATCCGGTGGGCTTGAGCTGACCGCGGCAGGTGGCTCCCCGCTTGAAGTAGAGCCGGTCGCCGGGGCCGTAGGTGACGGCGTTGGCCGCGGCGAGGCTGTTGTAGGGCGCGGCGAGGCTGCCGTCGCCGTTCGCGGCGGCGGAACAGTCCACGTAGTAGGGGGTGCTCGCGGACTGCGCGGGGTGGGGCGGATGGCCGGGGTGCGCGGACCCGGCGGCCTGGGCGCCGGGCGGGGAGACGAGGGCGGAGGCTGCGAGCGCGAGACCGGCCGCGAGCGTGGTGCAGGCTCTTCGGAGCCCGGATGTAACCGGTGCCATTCTTGCTCCTGGGGATAGGAGAGGAGTTCGGCAAGTACCGTGCCCAGCAAGGCGGTTGAGGTCAATGCCTGGGACAGGAAACGGTTACATTCACTAGCCGCGCCCCATCCTCCGGCACCCCCGGCACCCCCTGGACGAGCCGAGCCCCACCCCTTCAGGCGAGCCGGGCGAGATCCTCCCGCCGAAGCCGCCCGAGCAGTTCCTCACCGCGCGCGAACCGCTCGGCCTCCTCCACCGCGTACAGCCCCAGCCGGCGCACCTCGCTGCCCTGCGCACCCGCCATGTGCGGGGTGACCAGGACGTTGGGAAGGGTGAGCAACGGGTGCCCCGGGGGCAGCGGTTCGGGGTCGGTGACATCGAGGAACGCGTCGAGCCGGCCGGCGGCGCACTCACGAGCCAGCGCCTCGGTGTCGACGAGCGCACCCCGAGCGGTGTTCACGACGACACCCCCGTCCGGCACGAGCTTCAGCATCTCCTCCCCCAACAACCCACGTGTCTCAGGAAGTTGGGGAGCGTGCACGCTGACGATGGAGCTGCGCCGGCACAGTTCGGGCAGGCCGACGAGTTCGGCGCCGAGGGCGGCGGCGTCGGCGGCGGTGACGTACGGATCGGTGAGCAGGATCCGGTACCCGGAGTCCGAGGCGCGGAGCCCGGCGATGACGCGGCGGCCGATGCGGGAAGCGCCGATGATCCCGACGACGCGGCCGTCGGCGCCCTCGCGCGCGGTGAAGCCGGGCCAGCCGCCGGAGTAGCGGGCGGCGACGGGCAGCGCCTTCTTCGCGGCGAAGGTGATCGCGGCAAGGGTGAAGGCGACGACGGGGCCCGCGTTGGCGTCGGCGGCGGAGGACACGGTGATGCCGGGCCGGTCCCACAGGGCGTCCGAGACGACGGGTTTGACCGATCCGGCGGCGTGCACGACGGCGCGGAGCCGGGGCGCGTGCGCCAGGACGTCCTCGGTGAGCTGCGGGCAGCCCCAGCCGGTGATCAGCAGCTCGGCCCCGGCGAGGACCGCGCGGGACTCGGGGGTGCCGAGCGGTCCGGTCAGCGGCACGGGCGCGAGGTCGGCGCACCGCCCGAGCCGTTGCCGCAGGTCCGACGGGATGACCCGGTCGAGCACCTCGGCGTCCATGGCCAGTGCCGCGATCGGTCGGTGTGCTGCCACGCGCTACCACCCTCCAGCTGCAGATCTCTAGTAACCGGTTACCTCAAGATGTCAGGAGGCTAGGCCCAACGCTGAGAGATGGTCAATAGATCCCGGAGACAAGGGGGTTGACCCGGCGTAGTAACCGTTTTAGATTCCCGCTCACCTTGTTCCAACAACGGAGGGGTTTCCGTGCCCACGGTGGCGAAGGACAGGCCCGAGACCGAGGCGGTGAAGCCCCCCGGCACCCCGGGCAGCGGGTCAAAGACGCACAAACCCAGGCAGGACAGCTTCGGGAAACGGTTTCGGAGCAGCCGCACCTTTCTGCTGCTCATGGTCCCGGGCCTGGCCTACTTCCTGCTGTTCCACTACGGCGCCTTTGTCGGCAACGTCGTGGCGTTCAAGGAGTACGTCCCGTTCGACGGCCTCTGGGCCAGCCCCTGGGTGGGCTTCGAGAACTTCACCCGGATGTTCGGCGACGCGGACTTCTGGCACGCGACGTGGAACACCTTCTACATAGCGGTGCTCCAGCTGTCGTTCTTCTTCCCCATCCCCCTGGCCATCGCCCTGCTCCTGCACAGCCTGACGTCGGACTTCCTGCGCCGCTTCGTCCAGTCCGTCGTCTACCTGCCGCACTTCCTGTCCTGGGTCATCGTCGTCGCGCTCTTCCAGCAAGTCCTGTCCGACACAGGCTTGTTGAACACGTTCCTGGGCGACTCGGGGATCCACACGGTCGACATCATCGGCAACCCCGACGCGTACCGCCCGCTGGTGGTCGCCGAGGTGGTCTGGAAGGACGCCGGCTGGGGCACGATCATCTTCCTCGCGGCGCTGATGCAGGTCGACGAGCAGCAGTACGAGGCGGCGGCGATCGACGGCGCGGGTCCCTGGCGCCGCTTCTGGCACGTGACGCTGCCGTCCATCCGCCCGATCATCGTGCTGCTCCTGATCATGCGGCTCGGCGACATCCTGTCGGTCGGCTTCGAACAGATGCTGCTCCAGCGCCAGTCGGTGGGCCCGGAGGTGGGCGAGGTCCTGGACACCTTCGTGTTCTGGCAGGGAATCGTCGGCGGCGACACCGGATACGCGGCAGCGGCGGGCCTGTTCAAGGGCCTGGTGGGCGCGGTGCTCGTCTTCACCGCGAACCGGGTGGCGCACAAGCTGGGCGAACAGGGGATCTACAAATGACCACAGCCATGAACACCAAGAACCCCACGCGCCCGGCCTGGAAGGAAAGCCCGAAACCAGCCACCCAGGCAGCCAAAGCCGTAGCGATAACCGTCGTCCTGGCCCTGGTCCTGATCCCGTTCCTGGTGATCATCTCCACGTCACTGGCCTCGAACAAGGAAGTAGTGGCCAACGGCGGCTGGGTCCTGTGGCCCACTGACCCGACGCTGCGCGCGTATCGCAACATCCTCAGCGGCGGCATCGTCACCAAGGCCTTGGGCGTCAGCATCGGTGTCACCCTGATAGGCACCCTGGCCTCCCTGGCCTGCACCTCCTTCCTGGCCTACGCACTCAGCCGCCCCGGGGTCCTGGGCGGCAAACCGATCCTCATGATCATCCTCTTCACCTTCCTCTTCCCCCCGGGCATGATCCCGGCGTTCCTCCTGGTCAAGGGCCTGGGACTGCAGAACATGTACGCGGCCCTCATCGCCCCCGTCCTGATCAACGTCTTCAACCTGGTGGTCCTGCGAGGCTTCTTCCAGGGAATACCGGAGGAGCTGTACGAGGCGGCGCGCCTGGACGGTGCGGGCGACTGGACGGTGTTCTGGCGGATCGTGCTCCCGCTGTCCAAGGCGGCCCTCGCGGTGGTCGGCCTGTTCTACGCGGTGAGCTACTGGAATGCCTGGTTCAACGCCTCGATCTACCTGGAGTCCGACCACTGGCCGCTCTCCCAGGTCCTGCGCACCTATGTGATCGGCGGCGCGCAGATCAGCGATACGGGTCTCAGTGAGGCCGGCATGGTCTCGGCCCCGCAGACGACGCAGATGGCGGTCCTGGTGATCGCCACCGTCCCGATCCTCCTCGTCTACCCGTTCCTCCAGAAGTACTTCACCAAGGGCGTGCTCACCGGCGCCGTCAAAAGCTAGCCAGCTGCCCACCTTTCCCGAAGGGGTCCACTCACGTGTCCGGTTCCTCGATGTCGCGTCGCACCCTGCTGCGTTCCATAGCCGTCGGCGGCGCCGCCCTGGCCGCCCCGTCCTTCCTCACCGCCTGTTCCACCGACTCGGGTGGCGGCGGCTCGGTCTCCAACGCGGGCAAGAAGGCGGCCGCGTGGCCGACGTACACCCCCGCCACCGGCGCGAAGCCGGACCTGGCGGCCACCGCGGAGGGCGTCCAGGCGGGCTACACCACGTACCCGGCGAAGCTGGTCAAGGCCGTCGCCGAGAAGCCCGGCACGGGCAAGGAGAAGATCAAGGTCCTCTCCATCACGTACGGCATCCCGCCGAAGCCGGCGGCGCAGAACAAGCTGTGGGCGGCGATCAACGAAGCGCTCGGCGTGGACGTCGAGTTCACCGTGGTCCCGGACGCGGACTTCCGCACCAAGATGGCGACGCTGTTCGCGGGCGACGACCTGCCGGACATCATCAACATCGGCGGCGGCTACGTCCTGCCGCGCGAGGCGCAGTTCGTGAAGTCCCGCTGCGAGGACCTCACCGAGTACCTGTCGGGCGACGCGGTGAAGGACTACCCGAACCTGGCGGGCATCCCGACGTACGCCTGGCAGGGCATGGGCCGGATCTCGGGCCGGATCTTCGGAGTCCCGGTGGAGCGCCCGAAGCCGCAGGACACGATGTACTTCAACGGCCAGGCGTTCACGAAGGCGGGCTACAAGCCGGGCATGTCGGCGGAGGACTTCGCGACCATGGCGAAGGAAACAACAACGTCCAAGAAATGGGCCCTGGGCGCCTCGTCAACCGCGTACTTCGGCTACAAAACACACGCCACGTGGCACGGGGCACCGAACCAGTGGCGCATCAAGGACGACAAGGCGACGTTCTTCGCGAGCACGGACGAGTTCAAGACCACGCTCGAATTCATGTCGAACCTGCGCAAGGCCGGCGCGTACTACCCGGAAGCGACATCCGTCTCGCAGGTGGACCTGAAGACGCAGTTCTGGAACGGCACGGTCCTCTCGATGACCGACGGCTTCCTCTCGTACCCCGGCTCGGCGCAAGGCATCAAGAACGCCTTCGACCTGGACGCACTGGTCCCCTACACCCCCAAAGACACCACACCGGGCTACCAGCAGTCGCAGGGCATCTTCGGCTACACGGTGATCAAGAAGGCGTCGAAGGACCGAGTGAAGATGATGCTGCGGATCCTCGACTACCTGGCCTCACCGTTCGGGACCGAGGAGTACGAGCTGGTGCACTTCGGCCTGGAGGGAACGCACTTCAAGCGGGACAAGGACAACAACCCGATAGCGACACCGCTCGGCCTCGTCGAGTCGAAGGTGAACCTGCCGTTCGTGTACCTCAGCGACGCACCCCAGGTCCTGTACGCACCGGGCTACGGAGACATCGTCAAACGCCTCCACGCGTGGCAGCAGAAGGTGATCCCGATGATGGTGCCGAACGACCGCTGGGGCCTGCAGTCGGACACGTACAACAAGCAGGGGGCGACGCTCGACCAGATCATCAGCGACGGCGTGACGGCCACGGTCACGGGCCGCCGGAAGGTCTCCGACTGGGACGCCGTGTACAAGAAGTGGCTGAACCAGGGCGGACAGCAGGCACTGGAGGAATTCGCCAAGGAGTACAAGGCGGCGCACTGACCGCACTGCATCGTCCATGATGGTCCGGGGCGGCATCGCCCGCCCCGGACGGGCAAGTTGAGGAGACACAACAGTGGGTGAGCGGGTCACCATCCGTGATGTGGCCGCGCGCGCGGGCGTCTCGGTCGCGACTGTTTCGCGGGTCCTGGCGGGCAACTACCCGACATCGGCGGCCTCGCGCGCCAAGGTCCAAAGAGCGGCCAAGGACCTGGACTACGTGGTCAACGCGCACGCCCGAGCCCTCGCCGGCGCCGGACGCAAGACGATCGCGGTCCTGATGTTCGACGTGGTCAGCTCGTTCTACGCGGCCGTGGCGCAGGGCGTGGAGATGGAAGCGGCCCAGCACAACAGACTCACCCTGGTCTGCTCGACGGGCGGCGACCCGGCCCGCGAACTGGCCCTGGTCCAGATGATGCGCGAACAAGCGGCGGAGGCCGTGGTCCTGGTCGGCGGGGTCATCGAGGACGACGAGTACCGCGAGCGGATGGCGCACTACGCGGAGGCACTCGCGGCGGCGGGCTCGCGCCTGGTCCTGTGCGGCAGACCGGCACCGGCACCCGACGTCCCCGCACTCGTCGTGGAGTACGACAACGGGGCGGGCGCACACGCGATAACCAGCCATCTGCTGGGCGCCGGCCACCGGAAGATCGCGATGATCGGCTACCAGCCGGGCAACACCACGGGCGAGGACCGGGTGACGGGCTACCTCAGGGCCCTGGACGATCACGGGGTCCCCCGCTCGGACGCGATCCTGCACGGCATCGGCTTCGGCCAGCACCACGGCTACGAGGCGATGCGGGACCTCCTCGACAAGTGCAACGGCAAGCCGGACTTCACGGCGGTCTTCGCGGGCGACGACCGCGTGGCGGCAGCGGCGATCCGCGCACTGGCGGAGGCGGGCCTACGGGTCCCCGAGGACATCTCGGTGGTCGGCTACAACGACGACCCGGTGGCAGCAGACATCACCCCCGGCCTCACCACGGTGCACATCCCGGCAGCGGAGATGGGCCGCACGGCCGTAAGACTGGCCCTGACGGGCACGTCTCGCCCAGGCCAGCAACGCCACCTCCTGGGCACACACATAGTGATCAGAAACAGCGTCCGCCCGCACCACCACTGAGCGCACAGACCACCGCATACAGACAGCCCCACCGACCGGACAGCCGCGAACGAGACAAGGCCCGGCGCCGAGAATGACGCAGCCCCACCGAGCGACCGACCGCGAACGAGACAAGGCCCGGACGACGGGGATGGCGCAGCCCCACCGAACGGTCAGGCGCCGACGAGACGGGAGGGGACGCGGGGGCATGTGCGCGCGGAGCCACCAGCACCACGTACAGGCAATCAGCTCGCCAACGTGCACCCGTAGAACAGCGAGCACGTACATGCCCCCGCGGCCCCGCACCCAAGAACGCACCTGAGCAGCCCGCACCGAGCCCGCACCCGACAACACACCTGACGAGCCCGCACCGAGCCCGCACCCGACAACACAACGGCCGACGACAGCCGGCACCCGAAGACCGAGCGAGACCCACCCCCTCCACTCCCCAGTCCGAGAGGACATCGCGTCAGTCAGACGATTAAACTGACCACGTGCCTCAACTACGTCTCGCCCTGAATCAGATCGACTCGACCGTCGGAGATCTCGCCGGGAACGCCGAGGCGATCATCCGCTGGACCAAGCACTCCGCCGAACAGGGGGCGCACCTGGTCGCGTTCCCCGAGATGGTCCTGACCGGTTACCCGGTGGAGGACCTCGCCCTGCGCGAGTCCTTCGTCGAGGCATCCCGCCGGGAACTGACCGCGCTGGCCGAGCGCCTGGCCGACGAGGGCCACGGCGACCTCCCCGTGGTCGTCGGCTACCTGGACCGCTCGGAGAAGGCGCAGCCGAAGTACGGCCAGCCCGCCGGCGCCCCCCGGAACGCCGCCGCCGTCCTCCACAACGGCCGCGTAGCCCTGACGTTCGCCAAGCACCACCTCCCGAACTACGGCGTCTTCGACGAGTTCCGCTACTTCGTGCCGGGCGACACGATGCCCGTGATCCGCGTACGCGGAATCGACGTGGCGCTCGCCATCTGCGAGGACCTCTGGCAGGACGGCGGCCGCGTCCCGGCCACGCGCTCCGCCGGCGCCGGCCTCCTGATCTCGATCAACGCGTCGCCGTACGAGCAGAACAAGGACGACACACGCCTCGACCTGGTGCGCAAGCGCGCCCAGGAGGCGGGCTGCACGCTGGCGTACGTCGCCACGATCGGCGGCCAGGACGAGCTCGTCTTCGACGGCGACTCGATCGTGGTGGACGCGGCGGGCGAAGTAGTGGCCAGGGCACCCCAGTTCGCGGAGGGCTGTGTGGTCCTGGACCTGGACCTCCCGGCGGCCGAGCCGGACGCCCCGACGGGGACGGTCGACGACGGCCTGCGCATCGACCACCTGACGATCTCCGAGGACCACGTCCCGGCGTACGAGCCGGAGCTGACCGGCGGCTACGCGGACCGTCTGGACGACGACGAGGAGGTCTACTCGGCACTGGTCGTGGGCCTGCGCGCCTACGCCGCGAAGAACGGTTTCCGCTCGGTGCTGATCGGCCTGTCGGGCGGTATCGACTCGGCGCTGACGGCGGCGATCGCGTGCGACGCGCTGGGCGCGCAGAACGTGTACGGCATCGCGATGCCGTCGAAGTACTCGTCGGACCACTCCAAGGGCGACGCGGCGGAGCTGGCCGACCGTACGGGCCTCAACTTCCGTACGGTCCCGATCGAGCCGATGTTCGACGCGTACATGGGGTCGCTGGGCCTGACGGGCCTCGCGGAGGAGAACCTCCAGTCAAGGCTGCGCGGCACGATGCTGATGGCGGTCTCCAACCAGGAGGGCCACATCGTGCTCGCGCCGGGCAACAAGTCCGAGCTGGCGGTGGGCTATTCGACCCTGTACGGCGACTCGGTGGGCGCGTACGGCCCGATCAAGGACGTGTACAAGTCGTCGGTCTTCCGGCTGGCCGAGTGGCGCAACCGGGCGGCGGCGGAGCGCGGCCAGACTCCCCCGATCCCGGAGAACTCGATCACGAAACCGCCGAGCGCGGAGCTGCGCCCGGACCAGGTGGACACGGACTCGCTGCCGGACTACCCGGTGCTGGACGCGATCCTGGAGATGTACGTGGACCGGGACAAGGGCGCGGACGCGATCGTGGCGGCCGGGTTCGACGCGGACCTGGTGACGAAGACGCTGCGGATGGTGGACACGGCGGAGTACAAGCGGCGCCAGTACCCGCCGGGCACGAAGATCTCGGCGAAGGGCTTCGGCAAGGACCGCCGCCTGCCGATCACGAACAGGTGGCGGGAGTCGGCGTAGTAGCCACCGCCCCCGGACCCCATCCCCAAAGCCCAGCCCCCCGGAGCCCACCCGGTCCCGTCACGTCACGTCACGTCACGTCACGTCACGTCACGTCACGTCACCGACGACGAGTAGGCTCCACCGCGTCCGGAGCCGAAACGACGCCGGGCAGATGCGAGGCCACGAGGAGCCCATGCCCCGTCGTGGCGGATGCGGCAACGGCCCGGGAGCGACGCCGGTCGACCCCGCAGGCAACCCCGGCGACCCCGATCCCGAGGACGGCGAGCCCGGCCCCGGCGACCGCGGGGGACGTGAGCCCGAACCCGGCGGCGAGGGCGAGCCCACCGATCCAGGCGCCGCCGGCGTTGGCGAGGTTGAAGGCGGCCTGGTTGGCGGAGGAGGCGAGGGAGGGCGCGGCGGAGGCCTTCTCCATGACCATGAGCTGGAGCGGCGACCCGGTGATGAAGGCGGCCATACCGAGCAGCGCCACAGCGACCGCGGCGCTCCACTCGGCACGCATCAGCACAGGGAACAGCGCCAGCACCACACTGAGCGAGACAAGCCCCCCGAACAGCGTCCCGCGCAGCGACCGATCGGCGAGCCGCCCGCCGAGCAGGTTCCCGGCTGTGGCGCCGACGCCGAACAGGGCGAGCAGCAGCGTGACGCCGGCCTCGGCGAACCCGGCGGTGCCGGTGAGCATCGGCGTGACATAGCTGTACGCGGCGAAGAGCGCGCCGAACCCGGCGACGGTGGTGCCGAGGGAGAGCCACACGGGCAGGGAGCCGAGGGCCTTGAGTTCACCGCGCAGCCCGCCGGTCTCGCCGTGGCCGTGGTCGGCGGGAACGAGCAGCAGGAGTGCGGCTATCGCGGCGAGCCCGATGGCGCTGACGGCGAGGAACGTGGCGCGCCAGCCGAGCTGCTGGCCCATGAGCGTGGCGATGGGGACGCCGATGACGTTGGCGACGGTGAGCCCGAGGAACATCAGGGAGACGGACCGGGCCTTGCGCTCGGGTGCGACGAGCGAGGTGGCGACGACGGCGCCGACGCCGAAGAAGGCGCCGTGCGGCAGCCCGCTGACGAAGCGCGCTGCCATCAGGAGGTGGTAGTCGGGCGCGGCGGCGGACACGGCGTTGCCGGCGACGAAGAGCACCATGAGCGCGACGAGGACGCGCCGGCGGGGCATGCGCGCGGTGAGGGCGGCGAGGAGCGGGGCGCCGATGACGACGCCGAGGGCGTACGCGGAGACGAGGTGACCGGCGGAGGGGATGGAGATGTGCAGATCGTCGGCGACGTTGGGCAGGAGGCCCATCATCACGAACTCGGTGGTGCCGATGCCGAAGGCGCCCACGGCGAGGGCGAGCAGGGCCAGGGGCATGAAGAAGAGACCTTCCACGGGAAGACGGGCGCAAGACGCGGGAATCCGTAAGTTTACGTGCGGAACAAACTCTCCCGCGCCAAGTATTCCGTGAGGTGAGGCCCCGGTTTCCACCGAGTCAACAACGGGTGTGGGGAGTGAACGCGGACGTCAGGACCGGGTGAGATCGACCTTCGCCGCGATCGGCAGATGGTCGCTGCCGGTCTCGGGCAGGGTCCACGACGTGACCGGCTCCACACCCTTGACCATGATCTGGTCGATACGGGCCATGGGGAACGACGCGGGCCAGCTGAACCCGAAGCCATTGCCCGCGGCACCCTGCGTGGAGCGCATCTGCGACGTCACGCCGTTCAGCGCGCGGTCGTTCATCGTGCCGTTGAGGTCGCCGAGCAGGATGACCTTGCCGAGCGTCTCGTCGGCGATCGCCTCACCGAGCGCGTCGGCGGAGGTGTCGCGCTGGCTGGCGGTGAACCCGGCGTGCAGCTTGACCCGGACCGACGGCAGGTGCGCGACGAACACGGCGACGTCGCCCTGGGGCGTGGCGACGGTGGTGCGCATGGCGCGCGTCCAGCCGAGCTGGATGTCGACGGGCCGCGTCGCGCTCAGCGGGTACTTGCTCCACAGCCCGACGGTGCCGGCGACGGAGTGGTACGGATACGTCTTCGCGAGCGCCTTCTCGTAGACGGGAACCGCGTCGGACGTCAGCTCCTCCAGGGCGACGACCTGCGCCCCGGAGGCGGCGATCGTGTCGGCGGTGCCGGTCGGGTCGGGGTTCTCCGCGTTGACGTTGTGCGTGGCGACGGTGAGGTCGCCGCCGCTCGCGGTCTTGTCGGTGAGGAGCCCGCCGAAGAGGTTGAGCCAGACGACGCCCGGGACCAGGACCGCGATCAGGGCCGTCGCGGACTTCCGCACGACGGCCAGGACGAGCAGGACGGGCACGAACACGCCGAGCCAGGGAAGGAAGGTCTCGGTGAGGGAGCCCAGGTTTCCGAGGGTGTTGGGGATCTGCGCGTGGAAGAGCATCACGAGCGCGACCAGAACCGCCAGCACCGCGAGGACCGCCCCGCGGCGCCAGATCCCCCGGTCACGCCAGCCGCCGGTCAGGCGGCGGAGCGGGTCTCTGGAAGGCTGGTGCCCCGAGCCGCCGCCACCCGTTTCCGTCCTGAACCCCTGCGCCATACCGTCGTCGCCTCACTGCCCTGCCGTGCACACCGACCTCGCCCTGAAACCCTAGGGGATGATCGACGCCCTCCTCGCCGTCCACGACGGCCGTACGGGCACGAGGACGAACGTCCGGGCGCCCGGGGTTCCGGATCGGCGGTGCGCATGGGGCCTCTGTGACGAAACGCGCACATTCAGTCCGGTGGCCGCAATCCGGCGAGCGCGCAGTCGACGATCCGCGCCGAGAGGTCGTCGGCGAGCGGCGCGTCGGGCCGGATCATCGTGCGCAGCAGCATCGGCCCGACGATGAAGTCGTTGGCGAGCTCTATGTCGACGTCGGCGCGCAGCTCACCGTTCTCGACGCCGCGCCGCAGCACGTCGAACATGACGCGACGGCGCGGCTCGATCACGGTGGCGTGGTAGGCGTCCCAGAGCTTCGGCAGGCTCTTCATCTGCGCGAAGACGTTGTGCAGCAGGGCCGAGGAACGGAGGGACACCCCGCGTCTGCGCAGGTGCTCCAGAAGGCTGATCAGGTCGTCGCGCATGGAGATGCCCGGCAGTTCGGGCTCGGGCTCCTCCATGATGCGCAGGACCTCGACGAAGAGCTCCTCCTTGCCGGACCAGCGCCGGTAGATGGTCGCCTTGCCGACGCCGGCGGTGCGGGCGATCCGCTCGATGGACAGCTCCGTGAGCGGGACACCGTCCTCGATCAGCTTGAGGACGCCCTCGACGATGGCCCGCTCGACGGCCTCGCTGCGCGGGCGCCCCCGCACCGCGCGCCCCGCATCCACGTCCACGTCCACGTCCACGACCACTCCGCCTTCCCCGCCGCCCGGTGTAGCGGCGATTGTCTCAGCAGGTCACCGACCTGCCCGGACAGGTGCTGTCAGCGACTCACCCTGACGGTCTCCTCGGTGCTCTCCTCGGCCGCTGCACGCGGCGGGCGCCCCGGCAGGAACAGGACGGTGACGACGGCGCTGAACAGCGCGATTCCGGCCCCGCACAGGGCGGTCACGTGCATGGCGTGCAGGAAGGAATCGTTGGCCGCGCCGACCAGCGCGTCGCCGCGCGGGCCGAGCTTCGCCGCGACGCCGAGGGTGGCCTCGATGGACTCGCCGGCCGTGTGCCGCAGTCCGGCGGGCAACAGGCCGAGCTTGTCCTCGATGCCGCTGCGGTACGCGGTGGACAGCACCGAACCGAGTACGGCGATGCCCAGGGCGCCGCCGACCTGGCGGAACGTGTTGCTGAGCGCGGACGCGGAGCCCGCCTTCTCGCGCGGCAGGGCCTGCATGATGACGACGCTGGTGGGGGTCATGACGTGCGCCATGCCCATGCCCATGAAGAAGAAGTTGACTTCCAGGATCCAGATGGGCGTGTCCGCGTCGAGGATCGTGAACGCGGCGAGCATCGCGGCGAGGATCACCAGGCCGCCGGTCGTCACGGCGCGCACGCCGAAGCGGTCGACGACGAGCCGGGCGCGCGGCGCGAAGATCAGCTGGGCGGCGGCGAGCGGCAGCATCAGGAGGCCGGTCTGCAGCGGTGAGTAGCCGCGCACGCTCTGGGTGTAGAAGACCGAGAAGAAGGTGACGCCCATGAGCGCGAAGAAGACGAGCGCGATGGCCGCGATCGCCGCGGAGAACACCTTGTTCTTGAAGTACGAGATGTCGATCGACGGGTGGTCGCTGCGCTTCTCGTACAGGACGAAGCCGACGAGGACGACGAGTCCGGCCGCGCTGGTCAGGAGGACCGCGGGGTCCGTGAAGTCGGCGAGCTGGCCGCCCTTGATGATGCCGTAGACGAGCAGGACGAGTCCGACGACGGAGAGAGCGACGCCCACCAGGTCGATACGGCCCGGCTTGGGGTCGCGGGAGTCGGGCACGAGGGCCAGCATCAGGACGACCGCGATGATCACGATCGGCACGTTGACCAGGAAGACCGAGCCCCACCAGAAGTGGTCGAGGAGCAGGCCTCCGGTGATGGGGCCGATCGCGATGGCGATGCCGACGCCGCCCGCCCAGATGCCGATGGCCTTGGGCTGCTCGTCGCGCTCGAAGACGTTCATGAGAACGGCGAGCGTCGCGGGCATCACGAAGGCCGCGCCGATGCCCATGATCGCCCGGAAGATGATGAGCTGGACCGGCGAGCCGGACTCGGCGGCGAGGGCGGAGCCGAGGCCGAAGACCACGAGGCCGAAGACGAGCACCTTCTTGCGCCCGAGCCGGTCGCCGAGCAGACCCGCGGTGAAGAGCAGTCCGGCGAAGACCAGCGTGTAGGCGTTGATCGCCCACTCCAGCTCGCCCTGCGTGGCGCCGAGGCCCTTGGGGGCCGGGGTCGAGATCGTCTTGATCGCGACGTTCAGGATGGAGTTGTCGAGCACGACGATCAGCAGGCTGAGCATCAGCACGCCGAGGATCGCCCATCGGCGGCGGTGCACGGCCTCGGGTATGCGCGGCGGCGCGGGAACGGCAGGAGTGGTCATGAGGCTCAGCCTAAGGGTATTTCGATACGAGACCGTCTCGTATTTGAAGTCCTGAGGAAGACTTTACGAACCCGACGGGCGACCCGCTCGCGGGGTGACCCACCCGGCACCCACCCCTCTAGCCATTCCTCGGCACGCGGTGCCACCATGGAGGCGATCCGGGGACGCCGTAAGGGCGCCTCGAGACAACAGAAGGAGCCGTTGCGATGACGCAGCTCTCGGCTGCCCCGAACACCCCTGACAGCAGCAACAAGGCGCTGTACGGGGGCAAGAGCAACCGGCGCATCACGGTGCGCGACATCACGCTCGCCAAGGAACGCGGCGAGAAGTGGCCCATGCTCACGGCGTACGACGCGATGACCGCGTCCGTCTTCGACGAGGCCGGCATCCCGGTCATGCTCGTCGGCGACTCCGCGGGCAACTGTCACCTCGGGTACGAGACCACCGTGCCCGTCACCCTCGACGAGATGACGATGCTCTCGGCCGCCGTCGTACGGGGCACCAAGCGCGCCCTCATCGTCGGCGACCTCCCCTTCGGCTCGTACCAGGAGGGTCCCGTACAGGCCCTGCGGTCCGCGACGCGCCTGGTCAAGGAGGCCGGGGTCGGCGCCGTGAAGCTGGAGGGCGGCGAGCGCTCGCTGGCCCAGACCGAGCTGCTCGTGCAGTCCGGCATCCCGGTCATGTCCCACCTGGGCCTCACCCCGCAGTCCGTGAACACGATGGGGTACCGCGTCCAGGGCCGCGGCGACGAGGACGCGCACCGGCTGCTGCGTGACGCCAAGGCCGCGCAGGACGCCGGCGCGTTCGCCGTCGTCCTCGAACTGGTCCCGGCCGAGCTGGCCGCCGAGGTCACCCGGTCCCTGCACATCCCGACCGTCGGCATCGGCGCGGGCGCCGAGTGCGACGCCCAGGTCCTCGTCTGGACCGACATGCTCGGCCTCACCGGCGGCAAGATGCCGCGCTTCGTGAAGCAGTACGCGGATCTGCGCGGCGTCATGGGCGAGGCGGCAAAGGCCTTCGCGCAGGACGTGGTCGGCGGAACGTTCCCCCAGGAGGAGCACTCGGTCCACTGACCCGGACCACCTGAACCACAGTGGCACCACAGCAGCTCGTCGATCTTCCCCCGTCGGCGGGCTGCTGCCGTTCCCGCCGCCCCTGTCGCCGTTCTACAGGTTGCCTACAAGGGGCTGTCGGCCGCCTGTCGGTGGATTGTCGGTGGCGCCTGGCACCTTGTACGTCATGACGCGAATCGACAAGATCCCCAGCGACGGCGGCCGGACGGCCTCCGTCACCGTGCGGGGGCTGGTCAAGCACTACGGCGAGACCAAGGCGCTGGACGGCGTGGACCTGGACGTGCACGAAGGCACGGTCATGGGTGTGCTCGGTCCGAACGGCGCGGGCAAGACCACCCTCGTCCGCTGCCTGTCCACCCTCATCACCCCCGACTCGGGCACGGCGTTCGTCGCCGGGTACGACGTGGCGAAGCAGCCCCGGCAGCTGCGCCGCGTGATAGGCCTCACCGGCCAGTACGCCGCGGTCGACGAGAAGCTCTCCGGCCGCGAGAACCTGTACATGATCGGCCGCCTCCTCGACCTGTCCCGCAAGGAATCCCGCTCCCGCGCCGACGCGCTCCTGGAGCGGTTCTCCCTCACCGACGCCGCCACGCGCCCCGCGAAGACGTACTCCGGCGGTATGCGCCGCAGGCTCGACCTCGCCGCGTCGATGATCGGCAGCCCGGCCGTCCTCTACCTGGACGAGCCGACGACCGGCCTCGACCCCCGCACGCGCAACGAGGTGTGGAGCGAGGTCAAGCGCATGGTCGGCGACGGCGTCACCGTGCTCCTCACCACCCAGTACATGGAGGAGGCCGAGCAGCTCGCCAACGAGCTGACGGTCATCGACCGCGGCAAGGTCATCGCGGGCGGCGCCATCGACGACCTCAAGGCGAAGGTCGGCGGCCGCACCCTGCGCATCCGCCCGGCCGACCCGCTGGAGCTGCGCCCGCTGGCCGCCGCCCTCGACGACATGGGCCTCACCGGCCTCGCCACGTCGACGGTGGACGCCGAGGCAGGCGCCGTCCTGGTCCCGATCCTCAGCGACGAGCAGCTCACCGCCGTGGTCGGCGCGGTCACGGCGCGCGGCATCACGATCGGCTCGATCGCCACCGAACTGCCCAGTCTGGACGAGGTGTTCCTGTCCATCACCGGCCAGAAGGCCAGTGCCCCGCAGGACACCCGTACCTCCGAGCTCGAAGGGGCCGCCGTATGAGCGCCACCACGCTGACGCCTCCCCTGAATCTCGAGGCCGACTCGCGCATCTCCCTGCGCTCCCACATCCGTCACACCGGCGCGCTGGTCCGCCGCAATCTGCTGTGGATCCGCCAGGACCCCGAGTCGATGTTCGACGCGGTCCTGATGCCGATCGTCTTCACGCTCCTGTTCGTGTACGTCTTCGGCGGCTCCATCGGCCAGGCGCTCGGCGGCGGCCAGGACCAGTACGTGCAGTACGTGGTCCCGGGCATGATGGCGATGATGAGCATGAACATCGCCATGGCGGTGGGCACGGGGTTCAACCAGGACTTCCAGAACGGCATCATGGACCGCTTCCGGACCCTGCCGATCGGCCAGGGCTCGGTCCTCTTCGCCAAGATCGTGGTGGAGCTGATGCGGCTCCTCATCGCGACGACGATCATGATGATCGTCGGCATCCTGGTGGGCTTCGACATCACGAACTGGCCCGGCCTGTTCGCCGCCGTGGGCCTCGCCGCCCTCTTCGGCACGTCCATCATGTGGATCTTCCTGGTCCTCGGCGTCGTGATGAAGAGCGCCCAGGCCGTGCAGGGCATGGGTTTCCTGGTCCTGATGCCGCTGCAGTTCGGTTCGTCGATCTTCGCACCGACGCAGTCGATGCCGGGCTGGCTCCAGGCCTTCACCGACTACAACCCGCTCTCCTCACTCGCGGACTCCGCGCGCGGCCTGATGGTGGGCGGCCCGGTCACGCACGACGTGTGGGTGACGGTGATCTGGTCCGCGGTCCTCACGCTCGTGATGGCCCCGATCGCGATCCACAAGTTCCGTACGAAGAACTGACGTTCAACCGGATCGGAAGATCAACCGCGATCGCGTCCCAGCAGGGCGGCGGCCTCGTCGAGAGACAGGCCGCCGCCCTCGGCGTACGCGGCCTCGTACGCACGGTCGCCGATGACCTCACGGATCGCGGACTCGGCGGACGCGCGGGCGTCGCGCTCCAGGTAGGACCGCACATGCCGGGACGGAAGCTGTCCGTCGGCGGCGCCCATGAGGCGGGCGGCGTCGCGCGCGTCGGCCGTGTCGCCGCTCAGGTTCAGGGAGCGGGCGGCGGTGACCAGGTGCATGGCGGGCATGTGCGGGGCGATCACCAGGGACAGCGGGTCGGTCGACAGCTCCAGGGCCTCGGTGACGCCGGCGAGGGCCTCCTCCGCGAGGCCGTCCTCCGAGTCGAGCCAGGCGTTCATCCCGACGATGAAGCCCCGGAAGACGACGAAGCTCATCGCCTTGAACTCGCCCTGCAGGAGCCGCAGTTGCTCACGCGCCTCGGCGACACGGCCGGTGGATCCGTACCGCCCGGACAGGAACATGCGGGCGGCGGGCCAGGCCTCGTTCGCATGGCGCTTGCCGGGGTCGAGGATGCCGAGCAGCAGCTGCTCGCCGCGCTCGCCGTCACCGTCCTCGATGAGGGCCTGCCCGAGCCGCGCGTTCAGGATCGCCACCTGCGCCTGCGCGCCGAGGCGTTCGGCGCCCTCGATGGCGGCCGTGTAGTCCTCGGCCGCCGCGGCGTACGCGCCGCTGCGCTCATGTGCCTCGCCGCGCGCGGACAGCGCCTCGGCGACGCCCCACCGGTCGCCGAGCCGGGTGAACAGTTCGAGGGCCTCGTCCGCGTCCCGGACGGCGTCGCCCGCCCAGTCGCTGCGGTTGGCGAGGATGTTGGCCCGCAACTGGAGCGTGAGGGCGAGCTCCCAGGTGTAGCCGAGTTCGCGGCAGGTCCGCACGGTGACGTCGGCGAGGTTCCACAGCGCCTCCATGTCGCCGCTCATCATCACCGCGTAGAACCAGAGGTTGCCCGGCGAGCGGCAGGTCTGCGGGAGGCCCGGACTGTACGCCTGCGCGATGGCGCGCAGCTTCGCGCCGCCCTCCTCCGTCTGCCAGGTCTCCATCTCCATGTCCATGTAGGCGAGGCGGAGCAGATGCACCCCGCGCCGCGCCTCCACGAGGAGTTCGGGGCCGAGCGGTGGTGGGACATCGGTGCAGCGCTCGTGGAGCGGGGGCGCGGGGACGGCGGGCGGGGCGAACGGGTCGGGACCGAGCTCGGTGGCCTCCCGCGACCAGTTGCGGGCGTCGACGCGCAGGTCGCGCATCTGCCAGAACCAGGCCAGCGAGAGCACCAGGGAGAGGGTCTCCTGCTCGTCCCGGGCGGCGACGGCGTGCCGCAGGGCGGTGCGCAGGTTCTCGTATTCGCGTTCCAGGCGGGCGATGGCGGCGCGCTGGCCGTGGCCGCGCAGCTGCGGGTCGGTGGTGCGGGCCAGTTCGCGGTAGTACGTGAGGTGGGCGCGCTCGGCGTCGGCCCGGTCACCGGCCTCGCCGAGGCGGTCGCCGGCGTATTCGGCGACGGTCTCCAGGAGCCGGTAGCGCATGGCGCCGGCCTGGTCGCGGGTGTCGTCCGCGTCGTGTGCGTCGTCCGCGTCGTGTGCCTCGTCTCCGGCCTCAGGCTCGTCACCGTCCCAAGGGGCCGCCACCACAAGGGACTTGTCCACGAGTGAGCCGATCGCGTCGAGGGCGCCGGGGCCGCACACCGCCTCGGCGGCCGCGAGGTCGCAACCGCCGCTGAAGACCGACAGCCGGCGCAGGACGGTCCGCTCTTCCTCGTCGAGGAGGTCCCAGGACCAGTCGACGACGGCCCGCAGCGTCTGCTGGCGCGGCAGGACGGTGCGGGCGCCCGAGGTGAGCAGGCGGAAGCGGTCGTCGAGGCGGTCGGCGATCTGGCGGGGCGTGAGCATCCGCAGCCGGGCGGCGGCGAGTTCGATGGCGAGGGGCAGTCCGTCGAGGCGCCGGCAGATCTCGGCCGCGGCCCGCTCGTCGTCCCCGACCCGGAACCCGGGCCGCACGGCGGCGCCCCGCTCGCCGAACAGACGCAGGGCGAACGGCTCCGGCAGCGGCTCCACCGGGTGCAGCAACTCGCCCGGTACGCCGAGGGGTTCGCGACTCGTCGCGAGGACCGTCACGCCGGGGCACCGGCTGAGCAGCTGCTCGGCGAGGTGGGCGGCGGCCTCGATCACGTGCTCGCAGTTGTCGAGGATCAGCAGCATGCGGCGGTGCGCGCAGTGCTCGGTCAGGCGTACGAGCGGGTCCTCGCCGTGCCGGTCGGACGCGGCCCGCAGCTCCTCGGCGCCGGCGCCGCGCAGCACGGTCTCGCGGGCTCCGAGCGCCGTGACGACGGCCTCCGGGACGGCGTCCGGGTCCTCGACGGGCGCGAGCTCTGCCAGCCACACGCCGTCCGGAAGATCCATGCCCTCGGCGGCCTCCTGGGACAGCCGGGTCTTCCCGGCGCCGCCCGGACCGAGCAGCGTCACGAGCCGCACGCGTCCTAGGTCCTCACGGATCGCCCCGATGTCCCCGGTGCGCCCCACGAACGAGGTGAGCCGGGCGCGGAGGTTGCCGGTGGGGGCGGGAGCCTTGACGGGGGCGGACGGGCCGGCGCCCTGCGGGGAGGGGACGGCGGGGTGGGGCGCAAGGAGGTCGGCGTGCAGGGCGCGCAGTTCCGGGCCCGGGTCGGTTCCCAGCCGCTCCGCGAGCTCGACGCGTACCCCCTCGTAGGCGGCCAGCGCCTCGGCGGTGCGGCCCGCGTCACGCAGGGCGCGCAGCCGCAGCGCCTGGAGCGGTTCGTCGAGCGGATGCGCGTCGCACAGCGCGGTCAGTTCGGGCAGGGCGGTCTCGGCCCTGCCCAGCGCGAGTGACGCGGCGAGCCCGGTGCGCCGGGCGTCGAGGTGGCGGGCCTCCCAGCGGGCGGCGTCCGCCGAGCGGTCCGGCAGATCGGCCAGCGCGGGGCCGCTCCACAGGGCGAGCGCGTCGTCGAGGACGGCCGCGGCCTTTCCCGGGTCTCCGTCGGCCAGCGCCCGTACCCCGTCCCTCACGAGCCGGTCGAAGCGGAACAGGTCGACGTCCTCGGAGGTGGCGGCCAGCCGGTAGCCGCCGTCGAGCGAGTGCACCGCGTCGGCGCCGATCGCCCTGCGCAGCCGGCCCACGAGCGCCTGGAGCGCGCCGGTCGCGTCGGCGGGCGGCTCGGCGCCCCACACCTCGTCGGCGAGCACCTGCGGCGGGACGGTACGGCCGGGGCGCAGCGCGAGCACGGTCAGCAGGGCACGCAGCCGCGCCCCGCCGACGGGGACGGCCGTGCCGTCGTCGCGGAGTGCCTGTGTGGAGCCGAGGATGCGGTAGCGCACCGGCCCATTGTCCCCAAACGTGTCGCCGGATCGCGCCCGGGTTTCGGCGGGAGGGCGCTCCGGGGCGCGGAGCATGGGTTTCGGCGGCGGGCAGATACCCGTCGGGGCGGGGCAGTGGGCACGTTTTCGACGGTTTCGCGGAACCCGGGGCCTGCCCCGGCACGTTCCCCCCACACCGCACCACCGATACGGTCAGCCCGTCGACCCCGCACCGCACCAGGCCGCACGCACCCCGGGAGCCATCCTCCATGACCACCGCCGCCACCCGTCGCAGCGATCGCAGGATCAGCCCCGTCTTCCTCGGCATCGCCGCCGTCACCGCCGTCGCCGGCTGGGCCGTGTGGACGGACTTCGCCGCGCAGCCCGGCATCGCCGTCTTCCTGTTCGTGACGGGCGCCTGGATCGTCTCGCTCTGTCTGCACGAGTACGCGCACGCGCGCACGGCCCTGCACAGCGGCGACATCTCCATCGGCGCGAAGGGTTATCTGACCCTGAACCCGCTCAAGTACACGCACGCCCTGCTCAGCATCGTGCTGCCCGTCATCTTCGTGATCATGGGCGGGATCGGTCTGCCCGGCGGCGCCGTCTTCATCGAGCGGGGCCGGATCCGGGGCCGCTGGCGGCACAGCCTCATCTCGGCGGCGGGCCCGCTGACCAACGTCCTGTTCGCCGTCGTGTGCACGGCGCCGTTCTGGCTGGACGCGCTGAACGGGGTACCGGACACGTTCCGCTACGCGCTCGGTTTCCTCGCCCTGCTCCAGGTGACCGCGGCGATCCTGAACTTCCTGCCGATCCCGGGCCTGGACGGCTACGGCGTCATCGAGCCCTGGCTGTCCCATGGCTTCCGGCGGCAGGTGGAGCCGTTCGCCCCGTTCGGGCTGCTCGCCGTCTTCGGCATCCTGTGGCTCCCGGGGGTGAACGAGGTGTTCTTCGACGCGATCCACGCGATTCTGCGCTCCCTCGGTGTCACCGAGTGGGACACCTACTGGGGGCAGGAGTTCTATCGCTTCTGGCAGGGCACCCCTGAGATCCCCGTCGTCACGCAGTAGGCGCGACCGCCGCCTTCGCCTGCTTCTCCGCCTTGGCCCGGCGCACGTAGTACCAGGTCATGTTCGAGGTGAGGCCCGCGAGCAGCACCCAGACGATGCCGAGCAGGCTGCCCTGCACGAAGGTGACCACGGCGGCGACCACCGAGAGGACGCAGACGACTAGGGCGTACAGAGCGAGGCGGGGCATGGGGGTCGGCTCCTGTCGGACGGAGAGGTCGTACGCCGACCAGTGTCCCCCATGCCCCTTCCGCGGCTGCACGTCGACTCCGCGTCGAGCCGTACGGCAGTGGCCGCGCTCTATACGTCGGTGACCCGCAGCCCCGCGTGTGCCTTGTAGCGGCGGTTCACCGAGATCAGGTTCGCGACCAGTGACTCCACCTGGTGCGCGTTGCGCAGCCGGCCCGCGAAGACTCCCCGCATGCCCGGAATGCGGCCCGCCAGCGCCTGGACGATCTCCGTGTCCGCCCGCTCCTCGCCCAGCACCATCACGTCCGTGTCGATCTCGTCGATCGCCTCGTCCTGGAGGAGCACGGCCGACAGGTGGTGGAACGCCGCCGTCACCCTCGAATCCGGCAGCAGCGCCGCGGCCTGCTCCGCCGCGCTCCCCTCCTCCGGCTTCAGCGCGTACGCGCCCTTCTTGTCGAAGCCCAGCGGGTTGACGCAGTCGACCACGAGCTTGCCCGCGAGGTCCTCGCGCAGCGATTCCAGTGTCTTGCCGTGGCCCTCCCACGGCACCGCCACGATCACGATGTCGCTGCGGCGCGCACACTCCGCGTTCTCCGCGCCCTCGACGCCCAGGCCCAGCTCGTCGGCTGCCGCCTCGGCGCGCTCCGCCGCGCGGGATCCGATGATCACCTTCTGGCCCGCCCGGGCCAGCCGGTACGCGAGCCCGCGGCCCTGGTCGCCCGTGCCGCCCAGCACGCCGACCACCAGGCCCGATACGTCGGGGAGGTCCCAGGGGTCCTTCGCGGGCGCCTTCTGCACACTGTCGGTAGAGGTCATACGGTGACCTTACTCAGGCGTACGGGCCAGTAGCGCGGCGACCGGGATCCGTCTGAACGTGATCGTCTCGTACGCGCCGAAGTCTCCCGTCTCGTAGAGGAGTCCGACCGTCGAGGCATCGATCTGTACGAGGTCGGAGTATGCGGCGGGCAGGCCGTCGACCGTGTGGGCCACGCGCCAGGTGACACCCTCGTCCTCGCTCGCCCGCACGCTCATCAGTGCCCTGGACCCGGGGTCCGCCGGGCCCGCGAACAGCAGCACCCTCCCGAGCCTCAGCAGGCTCCCCTCCACCACCGGGCCCACGAGGCCCGCCTGCGGCCGGAACGCCTTGACCAAGCTCTCGCCGCCGTCCTGCGATGTCGCGTCCGCCCTCGTGCCCGGCGCCGGTGAGTCGTTGCGGGCGTTGAAGTACAGCCGCCCGTCGGGCAGTTCGGCTGCTGTCGTCTCGTTCACGTTCACATAGCCGTCCGGGTGGTCGTCCACGTAGCCGAGCCGCCAGGTCCTGCCCCGGTCGTCGCTCAGCAGGCAGTGGCCTCCGTCGTACTTTCCCTCCGTCCCGGTGTCGCCTCCGGCGGGCGGGAGTGAGTGGTTGGCCGGCACCACCACTCGTCCGCTCTGTGTCTGGATCGCGTGGCCAGGGCCTGTGGCGTACCAGCGCCATGTCCTGTCTTTTGCCTGCGCCGTGATCTCCCTGGGTGCGGACCAGGTCAACCCCTCGTCGTCGCTGTGCTGCACCCAGATCCGGCGCCCGTCCTCGGGCTCCACCTCGCCTCGTCTGATCGCCGCTTCTGTGGCCTGCGCCGCGTTCCGTACGTGGACGACCAGGACCCGTCCCGTGTCCAGGACCACCGGCGCCGGGTTTCCCGCCAGGTCGTCGCCGTTCGCCGCCACCACCTGGAGCGGGTCCCAGGTGCGGCCACCGTCCGTGGATCTCTTCAGGACCACGTCGATGTTCCCGTAGTCCTGACTCGACCCCACTCGTCCCTCGCAGAACGCGAGCAGCACGCCGGAGTGTGTCGTGACAGCCGCGGGGATCCGGAAACTCGCGTATCCCTCGCGCCCCGCGCGGAAGGGAACAGACGTCTCAGTCAGCACCCCCCATCCCTCCCCACCCAGAAGGAATTCCCGGTGAACTCGACCTGACGAGTGGACTGTTGCGGCAGTATGCGCAGGCATGGACGCCGTACGGGTCGCACTGCTGCGGGAAGTACTCGCCGGAACCGAGTGGCTGGGCGCCGCGCGCCGCTTCGCGGGTGCGCTGCGGACCTCCGTCGTGCCGCATGGGGGTGGGCTGCTCCTCGTCGGCACGCCCGAGTACGAGCCGTGGCATCTCGCGGCGCATCTGGTGGACGAAGCCGCCTGGTCCGGCATGCCCGAGCTGTCGCCCACGCTCGTGCGGCACCGGGCGGGGGTTGGGGATCCGGCCCATCTTGCGGTGGGGCTCGGGCGCATCGAGGCGGCCCGGCGGGGCGAGACCCTGCTCGTCGTGGCGCCTGGGGCGCCCGGTGAGGAGCTGCTGGAGCGGGTGCATGACGCTCGGCGGGCGGGGGCCACGGTTCTGGCGATCGACTCGGGTGACCGTGATCTGCATGCCATGGCTCACGAGGCGCTCACGCCCGGGCCTGACCTCGACCTCGATACGGCGCAGCATCTGGTCAGCGCGGCAGCGGGTGAGAATCCCGTCGGTGGGCCGGCCCGGGGGCCTCGGCGGCGCTTCCGCGACCGGCTGTCCCGTCTGGCGGATCATCTGACTTCGCCGCCGCCCGCGGGGTGGTAGGGGGCGCTTGAAGGGTGGGTGGGGCGTGCTGGTGCGTTCTTGGGTGCGGAGTGTCGTCGGCCGTTGCGTTTTCGGGTGCGGGGACGCGGGGGCATGTACGTGCTCGCTGTTCTACGGGTGCACGTTGGCCAGTTGATTGCCTGTACGTGGTGCTGGCGGCTCCGCGCGCACATGCCCCCGCGCCCCCTCCCGTCTCGTCGGCGCCCGACCGTTCGGTGGGGCTGCGCCATCCCTGGCGCCCGGCCTTGCCTCGTACGCGGCCGACCGGTCGGTGGGGCTGCGCTGCTCCCTGACGCCCGGCCTTGTCCCGTACGCGGCCGACCGGTCGGTGGGGGTGCTCCTCGGCGCCGGGCCTTGCTCTCGTACGCGGCTCAGCGCCGGTGGGGCGCCCGGTCTGTGTGCGGCTCAGCCGGCTGTGGGGCGCCCCCTCGGCTGCTCAGGATTTGTCGTTCTCGTCCTTGGCCGTGGCGTCGTGCCACTTGGGGTCCGTCTCCCATTCGAGGTTTCGTTCACGCGCCGTCTCCATCGCGTGTTCCGCCTCGGCGCGCGTCGCGTACGGGCCGAAACGGTCCTTGTTGGGGCACTCGGGCCCCTCCTCGACCTTCTGGTGCTCCAGGCAGTAGTACCACTCGCCGGGCTTCCCGACGGTCCGCCTCTTGAACAGGGCCATCTGCGGCTCCTCTCGCCATGACCATGGTCCCCCACAGCCGCTCGATACACTCGCTGGCATGTCTGGCCAGTCGCTGCTCGTACCAGGGGAGCTCTCTCCCACCCGTTCCGTACCCGGAAACATCCGGCGTCCCGAATACGTGGGCAAGCCCGCGCCGACGCCGTACAAGGGTCCGGAGATCCAGACCCCGGAGACGGTCGAGGCCATGCGCCTCGCCGGCCGGATCGCCGCGCGGGCCATGGAGGAGGCCGCCAAGGCCATCGCGCCCGGTGTGACCACGGACGAGCTCGACCGCATCGCGCACGACTACATGTGCGACCACGGCGCATACCCCTCGACCCTCGGCTACCGCAACTTCCCGAAGTCGCTGTGCACCTCCGTCAACGAGGTCATCTGTCACGGGATCCCCGACTCGACCGTTCTCAAGGACGGCGACATCGTCAACCTCGATGTCACCGCGTACATCGGCGGCGTCCACGGCGACAACAACGCGACCTATCTGGTCGGTGATGTCGACGAGGAGTCCAGGCTTCTTGTCGAGCGGACCCGTGAGTCCCTCAAGCGCGCCATCAATGCCGTCCGGCCCGGGCGTCAGATCAACATCATCGGCCGCGTCATCGAGTCGTACGCCAAGCGCTTCGGCTATGGGGTCGTGCGGGACTTCACCGGGCACGGGATCAACTCGTCGTTCCACTCCGGCCTGATCATTCCGCACTACGACAGCCCGCACGCCAC
Source organism: Streptomyces sp. NPDC055140 (assembly GCF_053607285.1). NCBI lineage: Bacteria > Bacillati > Actinomycetota > Actinomycetes > Kitasatosporales > Streptomycetaceae > Streptomyces > Streptomyces sp. NPDC055140. The sequence goes on from NZ_JBSGTG010000001.1 coordinate 581,697, forward strand.
CACCGTCATCCAGCCCGGGATGACCTTCACCATCGAGCCCATGCTCACGCTCGGCACCCATGAGTACGACATGTGGGACGACGGGTGGACCGTGGTCACCAAGGACCGCAAGCGGACCGCTCAGTTCGAGCACACACTTGTTGTCACCGAATCCGGTGCGGACATCCTCACGCTGCCCTGACGAGGACTCGTCCGTAGGCCCGCCCCCTCCCATGGGGCGGGCCTTTTGTGTTGCCCCGGCGAGCGATCGGGGTAGCGTTTTTACCGACAGCGCGTCGGGAACCTGATAAGTTAGGCAAGCCTAAGCTTAGTGATCTGGAGGCCTCATGGATACGCCGTTCTCCACTCTGATCCGCACCGCCTCCCACGAGCAGCACACAGAGGCCGAGAGCACCACGTTCATGAGCGACCTTCTCGGCGGAGCCCTCGGCGTCGACGCCTACGCCCGGTACACCGAGCAACTCTGGTTCGTCTACCGGGCCTTGGAGGAGGCGGCGCAGGGGCTGGAGGGGTCCGCCGTCGCCGGTCCGTTCATTCAGGCCGAGCTGTTCCGGGTTCCCGCCATCGAGCGGGATCTGGCCCACCTCCGGGGGACCGGGTGGCGCGACGGCGTTTCCGCGCTGCCGGCCACCCAGGCCTACGCCTCGCGCGTCGCCGAGTGCGCCCGGGACTGGCCCGGGGGCTACGTCGCCCATCACTACACCCGCTACCTGGGGGATCTGTCCGGGGGCCAGATCATTCGCGACAAGGCCGAGAAGAACTGGGGCTTCGCCCGCAAGGGTGATGGCGTGCGGTTCTATGTGTTCGAGGGGGTTCCGAACCCTGCCGCTTTCAAGCGGAGTTATCGCGTCCTGCTTGACGGGGTTCGCGTCGACGAGCTCGAGAAGCTGCGCATCGTGGCCGAGTGCAAGCGGGCGTTCGCCCTCAACACCGCTCTCTTCAGGGCTCTTGGCGAGGAGTTCAGCAGCGCCGCCTGATCAGGTCAGGCGGACCCTGCCGCCTACTTCGATCAGGCCTTCCGGCTGGGGGGCCGTGAGGATCTGGGAGCCTTTGCCCTGTGTGATGTTCAGGGCTCTGTGCAGGTGTGCCGTGAGCAGGAGTGCCGCCGCTCCCGTCGCCTCGTCCTCTTCGATTCCGTCGTTCCTGCCCGGGAACCCTCGCGCCCTCACCCTCCCTGCCGCCGCGTCCTCCCATGCCCAGGCGTAGACCCACTCCCCCGGCGGGGGGACTTGGAGCTTCTCCACCTCCGCTGCCGAGCCGTACTCGCGCAGCGTCCGCGGTGGCGCCCACTCCGGTCGCGCCTCGATCCAGGTGAACTCACCGTCCAGTCGCGTGCCCACCACTCCTGCGGGCGTGACCAGTTCGGGCACGTCCAGGAGCCAGGCCGTGCCGACACACGGGTGTCCGGCGAAGGGCAGGCGCGTGGTCGGCGTGTAGATGTCGATGACGCCGCGCTCGGGGTCGTCCACGAACACCGTCTCGCTGAAGCCCAGCTTCGCCGCCAGGGCTTGCCGCTCGCCCTCGCCGGGGACGTCGCTTCCCTCTCGTACGACTCCGAGCTCATTGCCGTGGTCGCCATGGGGGCCGCAGAAGACGCGCAGCACGTCGTAGTCCGTCACCGGGACAGTCAATCATCCGGTGGGGCGTCGTGGCTTTTTGCCATTCGTTTGCCATTTTTCGGGTCGTCCATGGGTCGCTTGTGGCCGGGGCGCGATCGGTGCTTTTTTGTGAGAGCTGAATCACTGGACCCCTGGGTAGCACTGAGGTAAGCCTCGGTTAAGTTAGGTCCGCCTCACTCACTGTGCCTCACCGTCTTGGAGCCCGCATGCGAGCCGTCCGACTCACTGTTGTCACCGCCGCCGCCACCGCGGCGACCCTGGCCGCCGTCACGGGCTGCACCCAGAAGAGCGACGCCAAGTCCGGTGGCGACCGCGTCGTCGAGGTCACCGCCACGGACGACAAGTGCGATGTCTCCAAGACCGAGTTCCCGGCCGGACATGTCGAGCTGTCCATAGAGAACAAGGGCTCCAAGGTCACCGAGGTCTACGTCCTGTTCCCGGACGACCGGATCGTCAGCGAGCGCGAGAACATCGGCCCCGGCACCAAGCAGAAGCTCACCGCCGAGGTGAAGGCCGGTTCGTACGAGATCGCCTGCAAGCCCGGCATGAAGGGCGACGGCATCCGGCAGAAGGTGACCGTCACCGGCGGCAAGGCCGTCAAGCGTGACGCCCGTCTGGACAAGGCCGTCGCCGCCTACCGGACCTACGCGCAGGAGCAGGCCGACGAGACGCTCCCCAAGGTCACGACGTTCACGGACGCCGTGCGCAAGGGTGACCTGAAGGCCGCGCAGGCCGCGTACGCGCCGTCCCGTATCGGCTGGGAGCGCACCGAGCCCGTCGCCGAGTCCTTCGGTGACATCGACCCGAAGGTCGATGTCCGCGCGGACGGCCTGGAGGAGGGGCAGGACCCGAAGACGGACTGGACCGGCTGGCACCGCCTGGAGAAGGCGCTGTGGCAGGACAAGAAGATCGGCTCGCGGGAGAAGGAGCTGGCGACGCAGCTCGACAAGGACCTCAAGGACTGGCAGACCCGCGTCGGCAAGGCGGACATCACGCCGACCTCCATGGCCAACGGCGCCAAGGAGCTCCTCGACGAGGTCGCCACCGGCAAGGTCACGGGCGAGGAGGAGCGCTACTCGCACACCGACCTCGTCGACTTCAAGGCCAACGTCGAGGGCGCCGAGAAGGCGTACGACCTGCTCAAGCCCGTCGCCGCGGAGAACGACGCCGCGCTGACGAAGGAGCTCGACAAGCAGTTCGCCGCCCTGGACACGCTGCTCGACAAGTACCGCAAGGACAAGACCTCCTACGAGTTCACCTCCTACGACAAGGTCGGCAAGACGGACCGCAAGGAGCTCTCGGACGCGGTGAACGCGCTCGCGGAGCCGCTGTCCAAGCTCGCCGCCGCCGTCGTCGTCAAGTAGCCCTCCGGGTACTCAGGTAAGGGGTCAGGGATGACGGACACCACCACCGATGTCTCGGTCGGATCGGACAACTCCCGTACACCGTCGCGTCGTTCGCTGCTCGCGGTGGGCGGGGCCGGGCTCGCGCTCGGTGCCGCCGCCGCGGGGGGCGCCGTCGCCGTGACGCGGACCGGTGACGATCCGCAGCCGGTCGCCGACTCGGGCGGCGCCGTGTCGTTCCACGGCGCGCACCAGGCCGGAATCGCCACCGCGGTGCAGGATCGTCTGCACTTCGCGTCGTTCGACGTGAAGACCGACGACCGCGACGAGTTCGTGCAGCTCCTGAAGGACTGGACGGAGGCCGCGTCCCGCATGACGGAGGGGCACGCGGTCGGCGAGGGCGCGTACGGCGGGCTGCCCGAGGCGCCGCCGGACGACACCGGCGAGGCGCTCGGCCTCAAGCCGTCCCGGCTCACCCTCACCATCGGCTTCGGCCCGTCCCTGTTCGAGAAGTTCGGGCTTGCGGACCGGCGGCCGGAGGCTCTCGTCGACCTGCCGAAGTTCCCCGGCGACAATCTCGACAAGGCCCGCAGTGACGGCGACCTGTGCATTCAGGCCTGCGCGGACGATCCGCAGATCGCCGTGCATGCCATCCGCAATCTCGCCAGGATCGGCTTCGGCAAGGTCGCCGTCCGCTGGTCCCAGCTCGGCTTCGGCAAGACGTCGTCGACGACTCCGGACGCGCAGACCCCGCGCAATCTGATGGGCTTCAAGGACGGCACCCGCAACATCGCCGGCACCGAGACGGCCCGTCTGGACCAGCACGTGTGGGTCGGCGCCAAGGACACGGACACCAACTCGGCCTGGATGACCGGGGGTTCGTACCTCGTCGCGCGGCGCATCCGGATGAACATCGAGACGTGGGACCGTACGTCGCTCCAGGAGCAGGAGGACGTCTTCGGCCGCGACAAGGGCGAGGGTGCCCCGGTCGGCAAGGCCAAGGAGCGCGACGAGCCGTTCCTGAAGGCGATGAAGCCGGACGCGCACGTGCGGCTCGCGCACCCCGACTCCAACGCGGGGGCGACCATCCTGCGCCGCGGCTACTCCTTCACCGACGGCACGGACGGCCTCGGCCGTCTGGAGGCCGGCCTGTTCTTCCTGGCCTACCAGAAGGACGTGCGCAAGGGGTTCATCCGCGTGCAGCGCAACCTGTCGCACAGCGACGCGCTCAACGAGTACATCCAGCACGTGGGTTCGGCCGTCTTCGCCGTCCCGCCGGGCGTCCGGGACTCCGGCGACTGGTGGGGCCGGGCGCTGTTCTCCAAGGAGGCATGAGGACACGATGTTCGGCAACTACCTGATCGGTCTGCGCGAGGGACTCGAAGCGAGTCTCGTCGTCTGCATTCTTATTGCGTATCTGGTGAAGACGGACCGGCGTGACGCGCTGCGTCCCATCTGGATCGGCATCGGCATCGCCGTCGCCGTGTCGCTCGGCTTCGGTTTCGCGCTGACCTTCGGTTCGCAGGAGCTGACGTTCGAGGCGCAGGAGGCGCTCGGCGGTTCGCTGTCGATCGTCGCCGTGGGCCTGGTGACGTGGATGGTCTTCTGGATGCGGCGCACCGCGCGGCATCTGAAGTCGGAGCTGCACGGCAAGCTGGACGCTGCTCTGCAGATGGGTACCGCCGCGCTGGTCGCGACCGCGTTCCTGGCTGTGGGCCGCGAGGGTCTTGAGACCGCCCTGTTCGTATGGGCGTCGGTGCGCGCGTCGAACGACGGCACGCACGGGCCGCTCATCGGGGTGCTGTTGGGGCTTCTGACGGCGGTCGTTCTCGGCTGGCTGTTCTACCGGGGCGCCTTGCGGATCAACCTGGCGAAGTTCTTCACGTGGACCGGCGGCATGCTGGTGATCGTGGCGGCGGGCGTGCTCGCGTACGGCGTGCACGACCTTCAGGAGGCGCAGTTCCTGGGTGGGCTGTCCAGCACGGCGTTCGACATCAGTGAGACGATCCCGCCGGACAGCTGGTACGGCACGCTCCTCAAGGGCGTGTTCAACTTCCAGCCCGATCCGACCGTGCTGCAAGTCGTCGTCTGGCTGCTGTACTTGATCGTGACGCTCGCGGTGTTCTTCGCGCCGTCAGGTTTTCTGTCCAGGAAGCCCAAGGCCGGGGCGCAGACGCCCCGCGAGTCCGCCAAAGCCTGATCCGGACGCTCGCGCCGCTCCCCTCCCCGATAGGGTTCGGGCCCGGGAAGGGGAAGGTGAAGAGAACCGATGAGCAAGCTCCTCCGCAGGCCTCGTGGTCTCAGGAAGCCGGTTACGGCGGCGGCCCTCGCGACCGCCGTGGCGCTGACGGCGAGCGGGTGTGTGACGGTGCACGGGGAGCGGGAGGTCCTCCCGGCGGCCACGAAGGCCGAGGCCGCCCGCGCCCTGAAGGATTTCACCACCGCGTACAACAAGGCCGACAAGGCGTATGACGGGTCACTCGACGAGGCCCATGTGACGGGCGCGCTCGGCGCGATCGACGCCGCCAAGCTGAAGGCCGGTCACACCAACCACCCCGACGGCAACGCCAACCACTCGGATCTGGAGCTGTCGGACGCCGAGTACGCCATCCCCAAGAAGGCGGGCTGGCCCCGCTGGTTCGTCGCGAACACGAAGGCCAACCGGGGCGGCGACTTCCGGTGGATGCTCGTCTTCACCCGCGACGCTGTGAACCGGCCGTGGCAGGTGGCGTATCTGACCCTCATGTCGCCCGGTGACGTCCCCGAGTTCAAGAGGGACAAGGACGGCTGGGCGCGGCCCGTGACGGCGGACGCCGCGGGGCTCGCGGTGGCGCCGCAGGACATGAGCCGCAAGTACGCGACGTATCTGAAGGACGGCGGGGACGGTTTCGCGCCGGGCCGGCACACGTCGCAGTGGCGGACCACGCGGGAGAAGAACGCGAGCCGTCCGGGCCTTGCCCGGCAGTACGTCGACGAGCCGATGACGTCGGGCGACTACGCGCCGTTGGGTCTGCGGACCGCGGACGGCGGGGCGATGGTGTTCTTCGCGACGCACCACTACGAGAAGCAGACGGCGTCCAAGGGCCTGAGCATCACGGTCGACAACGAGAACGTGAAGGCCCTGATGACCGGCGACGTCAAGCAGTCGCTGACGCTGGAGCGCATCTCGAACCAGGTCGCCGTCGACCCGGCCAAGGGCGGCGACGTCGAGATACTGACGCGGCTGGAGGGTCTGACGGGCGCGAAGGGCAGCTAGGGTCTTTCGTCAATCGAAAGGCCCTGGGGCTCTCTGCGAGGTTCCGGCCCTCTCCCGTCAGCCGCGCGAGGGCCAGGCTGTCGTGAAGTCCTTCTCCTCGCCCACGTAGCGTGCGCAGGCGTCCGTGAGGGCTTCGAGCAGGGTGAGCGGGTCCGGCAGCGGGTGTTCGAGGCCGCGCAGCCAGTCGACGGTCAGGTCACCGGGGAGCCGGGCGGGCGGCACGGGGACGTACGAGCCGCGGCAGTGCCAGCGCAGGCCGGGGTGCTCGTCCATCGTCTCGGGGTGGCAGTCCAGCTCGCAGGGCCACCACTCGTCCTCGTCCTCGGGGGTGCCGCGGGTGGCGGTGAAGAAAAGCATGCGATCGCCGCCGGACTCGGCGACGGGGCCGACGTCGATGCCTGCCGCAAGGAGGCGTTCGAGGGCTTCGCGGCCCGCCTCCAGGGGGACGTCCAGGACGTCGTGGACCATGCCGGTCGCGGTGACGAAGTTGGCCTGCGGCTGATGCCTGGCCCAGCGCTCGATCTGGCCGCGGTCCGTCGTGGACTGCGTCTGCCAGGCGAACGAGACGGGGTGCCTGCCGGGCGTGGGACAGCCGATGCGGCTGCACGAACACCGGTAGTCGGTGGGGTAAGCGGCGGGTGCGAGCGGCAGTCCCGCGTCGGCCGCTGCCAGGAGCAGCGCCTCGCGACCGTCGTCGCCCTCGGTCTCCTTCGGGCGCCTGGCGCGCAGCCACTGGGAGATCCTGCCCTGTCCGCCGGACCGGCGGCCGTACTCCGCGCCCATCAATCCCCTCACCTCGCCGTAGTACCGAGAAGCATGTCCCATGGTCGCACCATCCTGCGCCGCGGGTGGCCACAGTCCACATCCGGGGTACCCGGGGCGATGCCGAGCGATACGAGACGCGGAAGATAATCGGGTGTCATTAGCGGGTTTACGGGGATTTGCGCGCCTACCGTGGTCGGCATGGTCACACGGATTGCGCTGACGGGCCTCGGCGGGCTCCTGGCTCTCGCCCCACTCGAGTGGGGCTCCGGCCCCCTGACCGTCGACAGCCTCCACGGCATCGTCTACACGGCGCACCGAGGCGGCGCCCTGGAGGTCCCGGAGAACAGCATGTCGGGCCTGACGGCCGCCTACGCGCGCGGTACCGCGCAGGTCCTCGACCTCGACACCCGGATGCTGCGCGACGGCACGATCGTGGTCATGCACGACCCGACCCTGGACCGCACGACGTACACGTCGGGCCCGGTGGACAGACTCGACGCGCGGCAGTGGGCGCACGTGCGGATGCGCCCGAAGGCCTCGCTGCCGGGCCGCTGGCGCGCCGAGCCGCTGCCGACGGCCGACGAGGTCCTCGACCGCTTGGGCGGGCGCATCGTGCTGACACTGGAGGCAAAAGACCCGCGGAGCCTGGACGGGCTCGATGCGATGATCCGACGCCGGGGCCTGGTCAGGTCGGTGTTCGTGAACTCCAACGACCCCGCCGTCGCCCTGCGCGCCCACGACATGGGCCTCACGTCGCAGCTGTGGCGCTCGAAGAGCCAGATGCGCACCGACCGCCCGGCGCGCTGGGCCCGGTTCGTCGACCTGCTCGACGTGGACTACCAGGCGCGCGACGCCGATCTCGTACGGGCCGCGCGGTCCGGGATCCCGCGGGTGTGGGCGCACACGGTGAACTCGCCGCGGCAGCGGGACCGGGTGCTGCAGCTCGGCTGCAACGGCGTGATCTCGGACGCGCCGGGCCTGCTGGCCCGCACCCCGTCGGACGTGCGGGCGCGGGTCAGCGCGGGCTGAGCCCGTAGAGGGCGTACTCGACGAGGGCGTCGGCGTAGGCGTGGTCCAGGGGGCCCGTGCCCTGGAGCCAGCGCTGGGCCAGCGGCGCGGAGAACAGGTCGCGGGCGATGTACGGGTCGACGTCGGCGCGGATCTGGCCGGCGTCCTGCGCGGCGCGCAGCCGGCGCGCGTACAGCTCGAGGGAGGGCATCAGGAGGCGGCCGACGAACTCCTCGCCGAAGGCCGGGTTGGCGACGCCCTCGGCGGCGAGGGCGCGGGCCGGGGCGTCGTAGCGGGGGTCGAGCAGCTCGTCGACGGTGGCACGCAGGACCGCCTTGAGGTCGGCCTCGATGTCGCCGGTGTCCGGGATGCCGTCCGCCTCCGCCCAGTCGCCCGCTCCGGCCGCCTCCGCCGCCTGGACGCCGAGGTCGATGAAGGCCTCCATGAGGACCTCCGCCTTGGAGGACCACCAGCGGTAGATCGTCTGCTTGCCCACGCCCGCGCGGGCGGCGATGCCCTCGATGGTCGTCTTGGGGTAGCCGATCTCGCTGACGAGGGCGAGGGCGGCGTCGTAGATCGCGCGGCGCGAGCGCTCGCTGCGGCGGTTGGAGTCGGGAGCGGTCTTCTGGGCCATGGCTCGAATGTATCAGCGAGCGAGGCGAGACGTACCGTCTCAACTCCCTTGACAAGACGATCCGTCTCGCTGACAGTGGACGCCGTTGGCGAGACGCTTCGTCTCGCTCCGGGCGGTTCAACTCCCGCCCGGGACAGCGGACTCGAAGGGAGACCACGATGAGCCGAGGTGGATCCGGGAACATGCTGGGCGTCGGCGGCACCCGCAGCAATCTCTCCCGCAAGACCCTGCGCGGCGGCGGCCGCGGCGGCCGGGTCGGCGGCGGGCTCGACCCGCAGGCGCAGAAACGGGAGCTGCTGCGCAGGCTCCGGGAGGAGCGCACGACGGGCGAGAGTTCGTGACGCCGTCGTGAGAGCGGGGCCCCGACGGGTGACGGGGGCGGCGGGTTGTGTGCCGGTGGCCCGCGGGCCGGTGGGTTGCCGGCCCGCGACCTGCAGGCCGGTGACTCAGAGGGACCACCCGTTCGGTGCACAGCGGTCAGGGCTCCTCACACCGCACCATGGGCGCATCTGCCACTGCGGTCGTGAGGAGCCCTCATTGCCTGGTCGCCGCGCCACACCCCGGCGTTTCCTGATGTGCCCACCGGCACACTTCGAAGTCACGTACTCGATCAACCCCTGGATGGACCCCGCCAAGCCGGTCGACGCCCCGCTCGCGCTCGCGCAATGGGAGGACCTGCGGGACCGCTACCGCTCGCTCGGTCACCGCGTCGACGAGCTCGAACCCCTCCCCGGCCTGCCCGACATGGTCTTCGCGGCGAACGGCTCGACCGTCGTCGACGGACGGGTGCTCGGGGCCCGGTTCGCCCATCCCCAGCGCACCGCCGAGGCCGCGGCGCACCTGGACTGGTTCAGGGAGCGCGGCTACACGGCGGTCCACGAGCCCGTCCACATCAACGAGGGCGAGGGCGACTTCGCGGTCACCGCCTCGTACATCCTGGCCGGCCGGGGCTTCCGCTCCAGTCCGCTCTCGCACCCCGAGGCGCAGGAGTTCTTCGGCCGCCCGGTCATCGGCCTCGACCTCGTCGACCCGCGCTACTACCACCTGGACACCGCGCTCGCCGTCCTCGACGACGGGGCGGACGAGGTCATGTACTACCCGGACGCGTTCTCACCGGGCAGCCGGGCCGTCCTCGAACGCCTCTTCCCCGACGCGCTGATCGCCACGGAGCCGGACGCTGCCGTGTTCGGCCTGAACGCCGTCTCGGACGGCCTGCATGTGCTGCTGCCGCACGCGGCCGTCGGTCTGTTCGAACCGCTGCGGGCCCGTGGGTTCGAGCCGCTCGGAATGGATCTCTCGGAGCTGCTCAAGGGAGGCGGCAGCGTGAAGTGCTGCACGTCGGAGCTTCGCGGTGAGGAGTTGCGCGCCGGCCTGGAGCTCGGGGCCTGAGCCTGTCTGCCGAGTGCGGGCCGCGTCGTGGCTGCCCGCACACCACGGCGAAACAGCAAGCGGCGCCCCCTACGGGGCCGGAGGCCAGGCGTCGCCCCAGTCGGCGTCGCGGGCCGCCCGATACAGCGGCCCGTGCCGCTTCGTCACCGTCTCGCGGCCCAGCGCGCCCTCCGCCTCGCACAGGTCCAGGAGTACCTGGCCCTTGCGGATCTGAGGGCGGCGGGTGATCCGGGCCGCGGGGCGCTCGGGCGCGAACCGGGTCGCGGCCACGTAGCTGAACTTCTCGTCCTCGTACGCGAGGGAGCCGCCCTTGACCTGGCGGTGCAGAGACGACCTGCTGACCCGGGCCGAGAAGTGGCACCAGTCGGTGCCGGGCTCGATGGGGCAGGCCTCGCTGTGGGGGCAGGGCGCGGCGATGTGGAATCCGGCGTCGGTCAGGCGGCGGCGCGCCTCGATGATCCGCTCGTAGCCGTCGGGGGTGCCGGGCTCGACGACGACCACGGCCCCGTCGGGGCTCGCGGCGGCGGCCGCGGCGTCGACCACGGCGCGGCGGTCGTCGGCGGTCAGCTCCTTGAGGACGTACGACACCGTCACGAGATCGGCGCTCTCGATGGTGAGCGCCGCTCCGATACGTGAGCGCTGCCACCGCGCGGAGGCCAACCGGTCGCAGGAACCGGCCAGTTCACGCCCGAGGGCGAGCGCGGGCTCCGCCCAGTCGAGGACGGTGACATCGCGCTCGCCCGCCCAGGTGTCGGCGACGGCCCAGACCGCGGCGCCCGTCCCGCCGCCCACGTCGACCTGGCTCCCGGGCACCCAGCCCTCCGGCGCCGCGTCGGCGAGCGCGCCGAGCGCCGAGCGGACCGCCTCGAAGGTGGCCGGCATCCGGTATGCGGCGTAGGCGGCGACGTCGGCACGGTCCCGCAGGATCGGCGCATCCGTCGGGGTGGTCCCCCGGTAGCTCGCGATCAGCCGTTCGACGGCGCGCGCCGCCTGCGTGGGCGGCAGCCCGTCGAGCAGCCCCGCGAGCGCCGCGCGCAGGGTGTCGGCCGGGGAGGTCGGCGAGTAAGAGGAGAGGGGGGCGTTCACCCTGTGATTCTACGGTCGCGCCGGGGTCCGCCTACGCGCCCACGGCCCGCGCGAGACGCGTCGCCGCCGAGGCGCGCGGCCCGTTCTGCGGGGGCCTGCGGCGCGGGTGGACCGTGTTCGCGAGGAGGATCAGGAACGTGTCCGTGACGCGGTCGAGGACGAGCGACGTGCCGGTGAAGCCGCAGTGTCCGGCCGCGCCGCGGCCCGCCAGCTCGCCCATGAACCAGGGCTGGTCGAGCTGGAAGCCGAAGCCGGGGGCCGTGAACATCAGCTCGACGTAGTCGGGACCGAGGATGCGTGCGGTGCCGTACGAGCCGCCGTTGAGCAGGGTGCGGCACAGGACCGCGAGGTCGTACGCCGTGGAGAAGAGGCCCGCGTGCCCGGTGACGCCCCCGAGGGCCCAGGCGTTCTCGTCGTGGACGATGCCGCGCAGCAGACCCCGGTCGGCCTTGGCCCAGGGGCGGCGCTGGTCCTCGGTGGCGGCGGCGCCGGGGTGCGGGCCGAAGCCCGTCGCGGTCATGCCGAGGGGCCGGGTGATGCCGTCGCGCACGAGAGCGTCCAGGGGGCGCTGCGCGATGCGCTCCAGGACGTGCTGGAGCAGCAGCATGTTGAGGTCGGAGTAGAGGTGGGCGCCGGGCGGGGACGACGGGGCCTCAGTGCGCAGAGCCGTCAGGCGCGCCGCGTCGTCCGGGCAGTCGTACAGCGGGAGTTCGGGGCGCAGGCCGGAGGTGTGGGTGAGGAGCTGGCGGATCGTGACGTCGTGCTCGGCGGCGGCCGTGAACTCGGGGATGTAGGCGCCCACCCGCGCGTCGATGCCGAGGGTGCCGCGCTCCAGCTGCTGCACGGCGGCGACGGTCGTGAACAGCTTGGTGAGGGAGGCGAGGTCGAAAGCCGTGTCGGGGCGCATGGGGACGCGGGACGCGGGTGGGAGCTCGACGCCCCGGTCGGCCGTCTCGTCGTAGGCGAGATACCGCGACGCCCAGCCCGCCGCCTCGTGCGCGGCGACGACCGGGCCGCGGCCGGCGAGGACGACGGCGCCCGCGCACCAGGGGCGCGCCCCGCGGGGCAGTTCGCGCACGTCCTGGACGAGGCGGCGCAGCTCGTCGGGGTCGAGCCCGGCGCGTTCGGGGGTGCCGGGGCGCAGTCGTGGGGTACTCAGTGCTCCGCCTCCCGCGTCGGCTCGGTCCCGCGCCGCCAGGGGCGGCACAGTCCCATGAAGCATGCGATGGCCGCCAGGGCGCAGGCCAGCTGGACCACGGCCATCGGGACGGCGGTGCCCTCGCCCGCGATGCCCACGAGCGGTGAGGCGATCGCGCCGACCAGGAAGGAGGAGGTGCCGAGGAGCGCGGACGCGGAGCCCGCGGCGTGCGGGGTGCGCATCAGGGCGAGGGCGTTGGTGTTGGGCATGGCGAGGCCCATCGCGGACATGAGGACGAACAGTCCGGCCGCGATCGGTACGAGTCCCACGTCGCCGAAGACGCCGGTCGCCATGAGCAGGAGCGCGGCGGAGGCGAGCGCGATGACGCAGAGGCCGACGGCGAGCGCCTTGTCGAGGCTGACGCGGCCGATGAGGAGCTTGCCGTTGATCTGGCCCACGGCGATCAGGCCGACCGAGTTGATGCCGAACAGGAGGCTGAAGGTCTGGGGCGAGGCGCCGTAGATCTCCTGGACCACGAACGGCGAGGCGCTGATGTACGCGAACAGCGCGGCGAAGGCGAAGCCGCCCGCGATCATGTAGCCGGTGAAGACGCGGTCGGCGAGGAGGCCGCGCATGGTGCGCAGCGCCTCGGCGGTGCCGCCGCCGTGCCGCCGTTCGGGGGCGAGCGTCTCGGGCAGGCCCTTCCAGACGAGGGCGGTCAGCGCGATGCCGACGACGGTGAGGACGACGAAGATGCCGCGCCAGTCCGTGATCCGCAGGACCTGGCCGCCGATGAGGGGCGCGACGACCGGGGCGACGCCGGAGATCAGCATGAGGGTGGAGAAGAAGCGCGCCATCTCGACACCGTCGTACAGGTCCCGCACGACCGCCCGCGCGATCACGATGCCGGCGGCCCCGGCGAGGCCCTGCACCAGGCGGAAGCCGATGAGGAGCGGGGCCGTGGGGGCGAGGGCGCAGACCGCGGTGGCGACGATGTAGACGAGGAGGCCGATGAGGAGGGGGCGCCTGCGGCCCCACTTGTCGCTCATCGGGCCGACGGCGAGCTGGCCGAGCGCCATGCCGGTGAGGCAGGCGGTGAGGGTGAGCTGGGCGGTGGCGGCCGAGGTGCGCAGCGCGTCGGTGACCTCCGGCAGCGCCGGGAGGTACATGTCCATGGACAGCGGGGGTACGGCGGTGAGTCCGCCGAGTACGAGGGTGACCAGAAAGCCGGTGCGGCGGCGGGCGGTGAGCGTGGGGCCCGCGACGGGTGGTGCCCCGGGTATGCGCTGCGCTTCACGCGCGGACGCGTGCTGGCGGCCGTGATCCGGCATGCGGTTCCCCTCCCGGTCGTTCATTCGATTACCTATGCTCTCAGCTCAGGTGCATTGGTTGAGACCACATTTCGTGACGTGCCGGCAAGGGCAGTGGCCGGAACCTGGCAGGGGGCCTTCAGTGGTGGAACGTGAGCGTGTGCGGTGGGGCGTCCTGGCGACCGGGGGCATCGCCGCGTCCTTCACGGCGAACCTTCTCGACATGCCGGACGCGGAGGTCGTCGCCGTGGCGTCCCGCTCCGACGCCTCGGCGAAGGCGTTCGCGGAGCGGTTCGGGATCCCGCGGGCATACGGGGACTGGTCCTCGCTCGCCGAGGACGAGGACGTCGACGTCGTGTACGTCGCGACCCCGCACTCCGCACACCGCGCGGCCGCCGGACTGTGCCTGGAGGCGGGCCGGGCGGTCCTGTGCGAGAAGGCGTTCACGCTGAACTCGCGCGAGGCGGAGGAGCTGGTGACACTCGCCCGCAGCCGTGGCCTCTTCCTGATGGAGGCCATGTGGATGTACTGCCATCCGCTGATCAGGAGGCTGAAGGCACTGGTCGACGACGGCGCGGTCGGTGAAGTCCGCACGGTGCAGGCCGACTTCGGGCTCGCGGGGCCCTTCCCTCCGGCGCACCGGCTGCGGGATCCCGCACAGGGCGGGGGCGCGCTGCTCGATCTGGGCGTGTACCCGGTGTCGTTCGCGCACCTGATCCTCGGTGAGCCCTCGGAGGTCACCGCGCGAGCGGTGCTCTCGGACGAGGGCGTCGATCTCCGTACGGGAATGCTGCTCTCGTGGCAGAGCGGTGCTCACGCGCTGCTCAACTGCTCCATCGACGCGGGCACTCCGGTCACCGCATCGATCACCGGCTCCAAGGGCCGTATCGACATTCCGCACGGCTTCTTCTACCCGGACCGGTTCGTACTGCACCACGACGGGCGGGAGCCGCAGGAGTTCACGGCGGAGGCGGGGGACGGGCCGCGCGACAGCCTCCGGCATGAGGCGGGCGAGGTGATGCACCGGGTGCGGGCCGGTGATACGGAGTCGCCGCTCGTGCCGCTGGCGGGGTCGCTCGCCGTGATGCGCACGTTGGACTCCGTCCGGGAGCGGATCGGGGTGCGGTATCCGTCGGAGGGGTAGCGGCATCCCGGATGGCGCGTTGCGGTTTCGCTGCCGGGTGACGGTCCGGTGGGGGGCTTGTCGCGCAGGTGCCCGCGCCCCTGAAGGAAGCTGCCTGCGCCCCTGAGAAGGCGCTTCCCCGCGCGCACCGTCACGCAGAAGCGACTCCCCCGCGCCCCCGAAAGAATCAGGGGCGCGGGGTGGCCGGCCCCCGTTATGCCGGGCGCAGGCCCTGCTTGCCCACCGCCGTCACGAACGACGCCGCCGTGGTGATCGGGGCTCCCGGCGTCGTTACCGCCGGGACCGTCTTGAAGTCGGCGCGGGCCTCGTGCTCGCCGAGCGCGACCGTCACGTAGCCGCGGCGCCCGTTGTAGAACTTCAGGTGCGGGTTGGCCTGGGTGTACGTGCCCCAGTTCGCCGGCTTGTCCGCGCCGTCCTTGCCGCTGCTGATGGACGTGGCGACGATCTCCGTGCCGAGGGTCTTCGACGACGGGTCGTCGAAGTCGTCCTTGATGTCGAAGGCGTAGCCGACGTGCACATCGCCGGTGAGCACCATCAGGTTGTCGACGCCGGCGGCCCTGGCCCCGGCGAGGACCCTCTGGCGCGAGGCGCGGTAGCCGTCCCACGCGTCCATGGACACCTTCGCGGCCGCGTTCAGGTCGAGCTTGCGCTGCGAGAAGGTGACCTGCTGCGGGACGACGTTCCACAGGGCGTGCGAGCGGCGCCAGCCGTCGATGAGCCACCGCTCCTGCGTGGCGCCGGTGATGGTGCGCGCCGGGTCGTCCGACTCGGGCCCGGGGACGTGGGAGCCGTCGCCGTACGCCTGGTTGGAGCGGTACTGGCGGGTGTCGAGGATGTCGAACTGGGCCAGCTTGCCCCAGGTCAGGCGCCGGTACATCTGGGCGTCGGGGCCCTGCGGGAGCTGCGGGCGGCGCAGGGGCTGGTTCTCCCAGTAGGCGCGGTACGCGGAGGCGCGGCGCAGCAGGAACTCGGCGGGCGGGCCGTCCTGCTCGTCGATGTCGTCCGCGTAGTTGTTCTCGGTCTCGTGGTCGTCCCAGGTGACGACGAAGGGGTGCGCGGCGTGCGCGGCCCGCAGGTCCGGGTCGGACTTGTAGAGCGCGTACCGCAGCCGGTAGTCCTCCAGCGTCACGGTCTCGCGGTTGAAGTGGGCGGGCAGTACGCCGCCGCCCGTGTAGGCGCGGGCGCCGCCGGCGGAGTTCACGGCGTACTCGTAGAGGTAGTCGCCGAGGTGGAAGACGACGTCCACGGAGGGGTCGGCGGCGAGGTGCTTGTAGGCCGTGAAGTAGCCGTCGTGGTAGGCCTGGCAGGAGACCGCGGCGAGGGTGAGGGCCGAGGTGCGGGCGTGGGCGGAGGGCGCCGTGCGCGTCCGGCCGGTCCCGCTGACCCACTTGCCGGTGCGGAAGCGGTAGTAGTAGACGCCGCCCGGCGCGAGGTGGTCGACCTCGACGTGGACGGAGTGGTTGAACTCGGGGTGCGCGGTGGCCGTGCCGCGTCTGACGACGCGCCGGAAGCGCTCGTCGTGCGCGAGCTCCCACTCGACGGCTATGCGCTGGGCGGGCAGTCCGCTGTCCGCCTCGTACGGGGAGGGGGCCAGGCGCGTCCACAGCAGGACGGAGCCGGGCAGCGGGTCGCCGGAGGCCACGCCGAGCGTGAACGGGTCGGCGGTGATCTTCCGCGCGTCGAACTCGGCGGCGCTCGCGGTGCCCGCGGCCGGCAGGTTCGTGGCGAAGGCGAGCGCGGCGGCGGCGCCCGTGACGGTGAGGAAGCGACGGCGGCCCAAGTGGCCCGCCGCGGCTCGCAGTTCGGGCGAGTGCTGGTTCGGATGGCGTCCTTCGGCTGTCATGTGGCCCTCCCCTGACGGTTGTTGTCAGAGGAAATTGGAGTGCCGGGGGACGACCGTGACCTGTCATGCGCACGGCCGCCACATGGCGGATGAGTGATCTCCGCGTGACCCCTCCTGCCGTACGCTCCGGGGCCATGAACGCTCAGAACAACGCCCCGGACCAGCGCACACCGACCGCCGCACAGCCCGCCGTACGGACCGCCGTCGTGACCGGCGCGGGCTCCGGCATCGGCCGGGCCGTCGCCGTGGAACTGCTCCGCGCGGGCTGGCAGGTGGCGCTCGCGGGCCGCCGCACCGAGACCCTCGACGCGACGGCGGCCCTCGCCCCCGAGGCCGCGGCCGGGTCGCTCTCCGTACGGACCGACGTCTCGAGCCCCGAGGACGTGGCCGCGCTCTTCTCCGCCGTGCGCGACCGGTTCGGCCGCCTCGACCTGCTCTTCAACAACGCGGGTACGTTCGGGCCCGCGTCCCCGGTCGAGGACCTGGAGTACGACGCCTGGCGCCATGTCGTCGACACGAACCTCAACGGCGCTTTCCTGTGCGCGCAGGCGGCGTTCCGGCAGATGAAGGAGCAGGACCCGCAGGGCGGCCGGATCATCAACAACGGCTCCATCTCGGCGCACACGCCGCGGCCGCGCTCGACCGCGTACACGACGACGAAGCACGCGCTGACCGGTCTGACGAAGTCGCTTTCCCTGGACGGGCGTCCGTACCGGATCGCGTGCGGCCAGATCGACATCGGCAACGCGGCGACCGACATGACGGAGCGCATGCAGACCGGGATCCTCCAGGCGAACGGATCGCTGGCGCCGGAGCCGGTGATGGATGTCGCGGACGTGGCGCGCACGGTGCGGCACATGGCCGAGCTGCCCCTGGAGGCGAACGTGCAGTTCGCGACGGTCCTGGCGACCAACATGCCGTACATCGGGCGCGGTTGAGAAGTTAATCTCCACAAGCGGAATGGAACCTACCGCCCTAATTCAGGGCAGCGCAGCCCGTATGCTCAGCATCTCTCTCCACGAGAACTTCACATTCGGAGCACACCTTGCGCATACGTTCCGCAGCCTCCGCCGCCCTGGCGGCCGGCGTCCTGGCGGTCTCCCTGCTCGCCTCGTCCCCGGCCTCCGCGGCCGCTCACCAGGGCGGTCTGCACCTGGGCTACATCCAGTACGACAGCCCCGGCAGCGACAACCGGTCGAACTCCTCGCTGAACGCGGAGTGGGTGAACATCCACAACAACACCCGCTCCGCGATCCAGCTCAAGGGCTACAAGCTCAAGGACAACACCGGCTACACGTACACGTTCGGCAGCTACAACATCGGCGCCGGCAAGACCGTCAAGGTCCGCACCGGCCAGGGCACCAACGCCTCCGGCGTGCGCTACTGGGGCCGCGGCTCGTACGTCTGGAACAACACCGGCGACAAGGCCCGTCTCATCAAGCCGAGCGGCGCCCAGCTCGACTCCTGCTCGTGGGGCGACGGGCCCGGCGGGATCAGCTGCCACTGAGCCATTTCCGAGGGGGAAGGCGGGCAGCCGTTCCGCGGCCCGGGGGCAAGGGGGACCTGCCGACGGGACCGCAGCAGGACCCGGGCCGCGCTGCGGCTGCCCGCGCTACGCTCCCCCGTCATGAACACCACCTCTGAAGCTGAAGTGCTGCGATACACCGCCTTCGCCACGAACCCCGCGGGCGGCAACCCCGCCGGTGTCGTGCTCGACGCGCGTGCGCTCGACGACGAGGAGATGCTCGCCATCGCGGCGCGGCTCGGATACAGCGAGACGGCGTTCCTGACGCCGGCGCCCGGCGGCGCGCAGCGCTCGTACACCGTGCGCTACTTCAGCCCCAAGGCCGAGGTCCCGTTCTGCGGGCACGCCACCGTGGCGACGGCCGTGGCGCTCGGCGAGATCCACGGCCCCGGCGACTACCTCTTCGCCACGCAGGCCGGCGAGGTGCCGGCGACGGTCGCCCAGGGCGCCGACGGCACCCCGCGCGCGACGCTCACCAGCGTCGAGCCGCACCTCACCGACGTGGCGTCCGACGACCTGGCCGAGGCGCTCGCCGCTCTCGGCTGGCCCGCCGCCGACCTCGACCCGGCGTTCCCGCCGCGCATCGCGTACGCGGGCAACCGCCACCTCGTCCTCGCGGCCGCAACACGCGCGCGGCTCGCGGACCTCTCCTACGACTTCGCGCGCCTCGAGGCCCTGATGCACCGCCTCGACCTCACCACGGTCCAACTGGTGTGGCGAGCCTCGGAGTTCGTCTTCCACGCCCGTGACCCGTTCCCGGTCGGCGGTGTCGTGGAGGACCCGGCGACGGGCGCCGCCGCGGCCGCGTTCGGCGCGTACGCGCGCGCACTCGGACTCGTCCCCTCCGAGGCGGTCCTCACCCTCCACCAGGGCGAGGACATGGGCCGCCCGGGCGAGCTGACGGTGACACTGCGCGAGGGCGACCCTCGGGTCCGGGTGAGCGGCGCGGCGGTGCGGATTCCCGGCTGACCGGGAGTGCCGACCGGGGAGTTAGGCCTGGCCGGTCTCGAAGCGGGTCACCTTGCCGCCCGCCACGACGAACTGCCACTTCGTCCGCATCTCGCCCCAGGCGTCGTTGCGGTAGAGGGCGGTCAGTGCCAGGCCGTGCGCGTACTCCTTCTCGATCTCCATGTGCCCGTTGGAGTCGAAGATCTCGCGGCCGGTCCACTCGTCGATGTCCCGGTCGGACCCGTCGTCGGACATGGTCGCGCCGGGCGCGAGGGCGGCACGGAAGGCCTCCCGGTCGTGGGCGTTCACCGCGGTGACGAAGGCCCGGACGGCCGGGTCGCTGAGCTTGGTTGTCTGGATGGGCATTACGCCTTCTCCTGCCTCTCCTTCCGGCGCTACGGTGCCGGACCTTCCGGTCGTTCGTCGCCGGGTCGGGACCCCGGCCGTACGGGGCCCGGGCCCCCGGCCCAGACTCACACCGCGGCCCGGGACACGCCACCCGAACGGGCCCGCGTACCGGGTGCCGTGGCTCCGCCTGCCGGACCGTAGGACCATGACCTGTCACAAGCGTTGTGTGGACCGCAAAGACCTGGGACTGCTCGTGCTGCGCGTGGGCACGGGCGGTGTGCTCGCCGCGCACGGAGCGCAGAAACTGCTCGGCTGGTTCGGCGGCGGGGGCCTGCGCGGCACGACCGCCGCGATGGAGGCCATGGGCTACGCCCCGCCGAAGGCGAGCGCCCTGGCCGCCGGCCTCGGCGAGGCGGGCGGCGGCGTCCTGCTCGCCCTCGGCCTCGCCACCCCCGTCGGCGGGGCCGCCGCGGCGGGCACGATGGCCGGCGCGGTCGCGGTGCACGCGCCCAACGGCTTCTTCGCCCAGGGCGGCGGCTACGAGTACCCGGCCTTCCTCGGCTTCGTCGCGGCGGGACTCGCGGTGACCGGCGCGGGCCGTTACTCCCTCGACCATGCGCTCGGCCACGCCCTGGACCGGCACTGGATGGTCCCGGCCGCGCTCGTGGGCAGCGCCGCGGCGGCGCTCGCGGTCGTGGCGTCGCGCAACAGGCGGGTGGGCGGGCCGGGTCCGCAGCCGGGCCCGGGTGAGTATTCCCCGGACGTCACGGACGAGTAGCCCGTCCGTGACAGGCTGCGGGGATGTCCGACACCACGCGGCCCAGCGCCCGGCACGACCTCGCCCCGCCCACGTACGACAGCGTGTGGGAGACCGTCGACGGGCTGCATGCCTGGCTCGAATCGCACAACCGCCGCAGCGCGGACGAGGCCCTTCTGCTGCGGGTGCTGAAGCTGTCGGAGGAGGTCGGCGAGGTCGCCCAGGCGGTCATCGGCGCGACGGGCCAGAACCCGCGCAAGGGCGAGAGCCACTCCTGGCAGGACGTCGAGTCGGAACTCTGCGACGTCGTGGTGACGGCCCTGGTCGCCCTGCGCACACTCACCCCTCAGGCCCCCGAAGTGCTGGCGGCGCATCTGCGCCGGGTGGCGGAGAGGTCGCTCGCCTCGTGATCGTCCGGCTGAACGGCGACGGAGCGGGCGCCGGGTGACGTGGCGGCGCAGATCGCGGAGCAGGTGAGCTGAAGCCCCTCGTGTTCGCCGGGGTTAGGCTCGACGTGGATCGCGGTCCGGACGGCCGGGATCACGGATCAGGCGACCGGGATCAGGGATCACCGGAGCGGAAACGGGGGCTCGGCATGGGCAGGTTCGACGGCGGCGAGGTCATCGCGGTCAGCAGCAACGAGACGTACTCCTTCACGAAGCCGAACCGGGAGAGCATCACGCTGCTCGCCGGGCTCGGTGTCGAGGGCGACGTGCACGCGGGCGTCACGGTCAAGCACCGCTCCCGCGTCGCGAAGGACCCGACGCAGCCGAACCTGCGGCAGGTCCACCTGATGCACGACGAGCTGTTCGCCGAGGTCGCCGAGCAGGGCCACGACGTCGCTCCCGGCGACCTCGGGGAGAACGTCACGACGACCGGCATCGACCTCCTCGCACTGCCCGCGGGCACGCTCCTGCATCTGGGCGAGGGCGGCGCCGTCGTCGAGGTCACGGGCCTGCGCAACCCGTGCCTGCAGATCGACCACTTCCAGGACGGGCTGCTCAAGCGGGTCGTCGGGCGCGACGAGAACGGGGCGGTCGTCCGCAAGGGCGGGATCATGAGCGTGGTGCGGACCGGCGGCGTGGTGCGCCCCGGCGACGCGATCCGCGTGGTCCTGCCGGCCGAGCCGCACGTCGCGCTGGAAGCCGTCTGATGATGCCCGAGTCGGAGATCCCCGTCGTCGTCCCGTACGACGCGGCCTGGCCGGAGCGGGGCCGCGCGCTGTGTGCCGAACTCGGCGCGGCGCTCGGCCCGATGGCCCTGCGGACGGAACACATCGGCAGCACGTCGATCCCCGGAATGGCGGCCAAGCCGGTCTACGACCTCCAGGTGAGCGTCACCGACCTGGACGAGGCGGAGGCCGCTTTCGCGGACCCCCTCGCGGACCTGGGCTTCCGGCTCTCCCCCTACCGCCGGGACCACGTGCCGGCGGGCCTGGACGACGTACCGACCCGCTGGGCCAAGCGCTTCTGGTCCCGGCGCGGCACGCCCGCCGAGCCGGTCAACCTGCACGTACGCCTCGCCGGCTCCCCCAACGAACGCCTGGCCCTGCTCTTCCGCGACTGGTTCCGCACCCACCCGGAGGCGGTCACGGCCTACACCCACTTCAAGTACGCCCTCGCCTCCCGGGTCTCCGACACCGGCACCTACGCCGACGTGAAGGACCCGGTGGTCGACCTGGTGGTGGCCGTCGCGGAACCCTGGGCGGCCGAGACGGGGTGGACGGCGGAACCCGGCGCCTGACCCCAACTCCCCCTGGCTGCCGGGTGACTTCCCGATGAACGGATACGATCGCGGGCACCGCACCGGGATGTCCGAGGAATGGGGAGTCGGCCGTGGAGCAACCGCCGCGTCTGGGCGTCGCGATCGTGACGATGGGCAACAGGCCCAGGGAGGTCGACGCCCTCCTGGCGGCGGTGGCGAAGCAGGACGTGCCGCCGACGCGGGTCGTCCTCGTCGGCAACGGCTCGCCGCTGCCCGACTTCACCGGCTCCGGCCTGCCCTTCACCGTCACGACCGTCGAACTCGACGACAACCTCGGCTGCCCCGGCGGCCGCAACGTCGCCCTGGCGCGGCTGCGCGACTTCGGCGACGTGGACGTGGCGGTCGAACTCGACGACGACGGGCTCCTCGTCGACGCGGATGTCTTCCGTACGGTCCGCGACCTGTACACCGGCGACCCGCGGCTCGGCATCGTCGGCTTCCGCATCGCGGACGAGCACGGCGAGACGCAGCGCCGCCACGTGCCGCGGCTGCGCGCGAAGGACCCGATGCGGGGCGGTGAGGTGACGGCGTTCCTCGGCGGCGGCCACGCGTTCTCGATGCGGATGCTCGCCGAGACCGGTGACTGGCCCGCCGACTTCTTCTTCACGCACGAGGAGACCGACCTGGCCTGGCGCGCCCTCGACGCCGGCTGGAAGGTCGTCTACGAGCCGTCGCTCCTGCTCCAGCACCCCAAGACCTCGCCCGCCCGGCACGCCGTCTACCACCGCATGACGGCCCGCAACCGCGTCTGGCTGGCCCGCCGCCGGCTCCCGCTCCCCCTGATCCCGCTCTACCTCGGCACCTGGACCCTCCTCACGCTCGCCCGCACCCGGTCCGCCGGAGGCCTGCGCGCATGGGCGGGCGGCTTCGTGGAGGGCGTGCGCACGCCGTGCGGGGGCCGGCGGCCGATGCGCTGGCGCACCGCGTGGCGCATGACGCGTCTGGGGCGGCCGCCCGTGATCTGAGCGGGTACGCAGGCGGCGGGGCGGGACGTGGTGCGTCGGGAGCCCGACAGGCGCACCCTGGTAATAGCAGTCCCGGAGGTGATCACGATGTCGGCACAGACCGCTGTCGGATGGCATGTCGAGCTGGAATTCGAGGAAGACACACATCGAACGCGTGCCGCCGCGCTCGTCCGGCTCCCCGACGGGAGCGAGGTACGGGCCCATGGCTACGCGAGCCGCCACCCCTCCGACGCGAACCAGCCGCGGGTCGGCGAGGAGGTCGCGGGAGCGAGGGCTCTCAACGAGCTGGCGATGAAGATGCTGACGAAGGCGCACGACGAGATCGACGAGGCGTCGGGCCGGACGTCGCACACGTTGCGGTGAGAGTCCCGGCTTTCCGGTGGGCGCCTCCCCGCCACCGGGCGATTCGGCGCGGTCACGGCGAGGCGCGGCCCTGTGCGCCGCCCCGCCGATGGTCCACGTACCGGCGAGCGGAGGTCCACTGACCAGCAACGGTGTGGACTCGATGGGCTCCTCCCCCTCCACAAGCGCGGATACTGGGCGGTAATGTCGCCATCCGCCGGACGGCACGAGACCGGCGGATGAGCGCGAAGGGGCCCTCATGGCGACGGACATGCCCGCGGAGATGCGAGGGGCCGACGATCGTTGGGAGCGCATGTGGAGCCACCGCGAGCACCTGCTCAAGGTGGCCCGGCGCAGGTCGATGAGCCCGGAGGACGCCGAGGACGCGGTGCACGAGGCGATGCTGCGCGCCGCGGAGCGCCCCGACCTGGACGACGAGCGCCTCGGAGCATGGCTGACGACCGTGACCATGCGGTTGTGCGTCGACCGGTACCGCCAGGTCAACCGTGAGGCCGAGGTGCACCGCAGCCCCACGCTCACCGCGCCGGGTCCGGTGCCCGTCGAGGAGGCGGTGTGCGACCGGGCCGAGGCCAGATGGCTGGCCGTGCGCAGCGGGGAGCTGCCCGCGCGCCAGGCCGAGGCGCTCCGGCTGAAGTCCGAGGACCTCGACGTCGGCCAGGTCGCCGTACGCATGGGGCTGAGCTATCGCACCGTGGAGTCGCTGCTGGCCAGGGCCCGGCGCACGCTGCGGAACTCGCTGGCCGGAACGCTGGGCCTCGCCCTGTTCCTGTGGGGCCGTGGCAAGCTGCGCGCGGGCGGGCACGCGCAGGCCGTGGCGGTGACCTCGACGGCCGCGACCCTGGTGGTGGCGGGGTGTGTACTGCCGTACGTCCATGGCGGGGACGGGCGGGGCTCGGCTTCCCGGCCTTCCGTGTCCCGGACGGAGCAAGCGGTCAGGGAGACCGTGCGGCCGGACGGCGTCGGCCGGGCGGTCACGCCGAAGCCACGTGATCTGTCGGCCGCGTCGCCGTCCCACACGGCGAGGCCGAGTCAGTCGTCCGGCGATCGCAACCGGTCGCTGCTGCCGCTGACCGTGCCGTCGTTGCCGGACGCCTCGCTGTCACCGGTGCCGCCCGTCCCCGACGTCCCCGCCGTTCCCGGTGTGTCCGACCTGCCTCGTGCTCCCGGGCTCCCCGATCCGCCGGCCGTGTCCACGGTCCCGACGACGCTTCCGGCCGTACCGGAGTCTCCCGTCGAGGTACCGACCCGGACCGCCCTGCCGTAGAACCCCGCACTGCCGCAGCACCCTCGAAAAAAATCCGCCGCCACCGCGACGGACGCCGCGCCCCTCCCCGTAGAGCAGTTGTCGGAGCTGCTCCACGGGCCGAAGGGTGAACCGGATGGGTGTCGAGATCTGTGTGGAAGGGCTGACCAAGTCCTTCGGTCACCAGGTCGTCTGGCAGGACGTCTCGCTGACGCTGCCCGCCGGGGAGGTCTCGGTCATGCTCGGCCCCTCGGGCACGGGCAAGTCGGTGTTCCTCAAGACGCTCGTCGGGCTGCTGAAGCCGGACCGGGGCTCCGTGACGATCGCGGGCCGGGACATCACCAAGCTGCGCGAGCACGAGCTGTACGAGGTACGGAAGCTCTTCGGCGTGCTGTTCCAGGACGGCGCGCTGTTCGGCTCGATGAGCCTGTACGACAACATCGCCTTCCCGCTGCGCGAGCACACCCGTAAGTCCGAGAGCCAGATCCGGCGCATCGTGCTGGAGAAGATGGACCTGGTCGGGCTGATCGGTTCGGAGGGGAAGCTGCCCGGCGAGATCTCCGGCGGGATGCGCAAACGGGCCGGCCTCGCGCGGGCACTGGTCCTCGATCCGGAGATCATCCTCTTCGACGAGCCGGACTCGGGCCTCGACCCTGTGCGTGTCGCGTATCTCAACCAGCTCATCGTCGACCTCAACGCGCAGATCGACGCGACCTTCCTGATCGTCACGCACGACATCGCCTCGGCCCGTCAAGTGCCGGACAACATCGGCCTGTTGTTCCGCCGCGAACTGGTCGTGTTCGGGCCGCGAGAAAAGCTCCTGACGAGTGACGAACCGGTCGTACGGCAGTTCCTGAACGGCCGGATGCAGGGCCCCATCGGGATGGCCGAGGAGAAGGACGCCGCGCAGGTCGAGCAGGAGCTGGCGCGGCTCGGTGACGTGGACCGCAAGGCCCGTCACGCCGGCAACGACATGACGCCGCGCCTGCTGCCGGGCCCCGGAATCGTCCGCCCGCCCCGCTGGGAGGCGATCGCGCGGCGCGAGGCCGAGCTGCACCGCAAGGAGGCGGCGGACGCATGAGCCTGTCACCGACCGGGGCGCTCAGGCACTCGGGAAACCTCTTCGCGATGGCCCTGGACGTCGTCCGGACCGTTCCCCGACGGCCTTTCCAGGCGCGGGAGTTCATCCAGCAGGCCTGGTTCGTCGCGAGCGTCACCATCCTGCCGACGGCCCTCGTGTCCATCCCGTTCGGCGCGGTCATCGCGCTGCAGATCGGCAGCCTGACCCGGCAGCTCGGCGCCCAGTCCTTCTCCGGGGCCGCCTCGGTCCTCGCGGTGCTGCGGGAGGCCTCGCCGATCGTCACCGCGCTGCTGATCGCGGGCGCCGGCGGCACGGCGATCTGCGCGGATCTCGGGGCGCGGAAGATCCGCGAGGAGATCGACGCGATGCAGGTCCTCGGCATCGACCCCATCCACCGTCTTGTCGTGCCGCGGGTCCTGGCGTCGATGGTGGTGGCGGTGCTGCTCAACGGCCTGGTGTCGGTGGTCGGCGTCGCGGGCGGCTACTTCTTCAACGTCGTCCTGCAGAACGGCACTCCGGGCGCCTATCTCGCCTCCTTCACCACGCTCGCCCAGCTCTCCGACCTGTGGGCGGCGGAGATCAAGGCGCTCGTGTTCGGCGCGCTCGCCGCGATCGTCGCCTCGTACAAGGGACTTACGGCGAAGGGCGGACCGAAGGGCGTGGGCGATGCGGTGAACCAGTCGGTAGTGATCACTTTCATGCTGCTGTTCGTGACCAACTTCGTGATGACCGCCGTGTACTTCCAAATCGTTCCGCAGAGGGGCTGAGGCATGGCGCTGCTGAAGGCCCTGGAGCAACTGGGCAGTCAACTCTCCTTCTACGGACGCTCGTTGGCGTGGACGGGCCGTACGGTTCGCCGCTACAAGAAGGAGATCCTGCGGCTGCTCGCCGAGGTGAGCTTCGGCCGCGGTGCCCTCGCCGTCGTGGGCGGCACGGTCGGTGTCATCGCCTTCCTGTCGTTCTTCACCGGCACGGAGGTGGGCCTGCAGGGGTATGCCGCGCTGAACCAGCTCGGCACCTCCAATTTCGTGGCGTTCCTCTCGGCGTACTTCAACACCCGTGAGATCGCGCCCCTGGTGGCCGGACTCGCGCTCTCCGCGACGGTCGGCGCCGGGTTCACCGCTCAACTCGGCGCGATGCGGATCAGCGAGGAGACCGACGCCCTCGAAGTCATGGGCGTCCCCTCGCTGCCGTTCCTGGTGACCACCCGGATGATCGCCGGTTTCGTCGCGGTGATCCCGCTGTACGTGGTCGGGCTGCTGTCCTCGTACTTCGCGGCCCGCACCATCACCACCGGCTACTACGGCCAGTCGGCGGGCACGTACGACCACTACTTCCAGCAGTACCTGCCGCCGGTCGACGTGCTGTGGTCCTTCGGGAAGGTGCTCGTCTTCGCCGTCCTGATCATCCTCGTGCACTGCTTCTACGGCTATTACGCGAGCGGCGGCCCGGCGGGCGTCGGCGTCGCCGTGGGCCGGGCCGTGCGCACCTCGATCGTCGCGATCAACGTCCTGGACTTCTTCCTGTCGCTCGCGATCTGGGGCGCCAACACGACCGTACGGATTGCGGGATGAGCCGAAAGAAAGTGCTGAGACTGCGGTTGTACGGCGTCGTGTTCCTCGCTGTGCTCGCGCTGCTGCTGTCCCTGTCCGTCGCCGTGTACCAGCAGGTGTTCACGTCGGTCGTGCGGATCACGCTGGAGGCCGACAGCCTCGGCAACCAGCTCGATCCGCGCGCCGACGTCAAGCTGCGCGGGCTGCTGGTCGGCGAGGTGCGCGCCGTGCACGCGGACGGGACGAAGGCGACGCTCGACATCGCGCTCAAGCCTGAGTACGTCGCGTCCATCCCCTCCGACGTGCACGCGCGCCTGTTGCCCAAGACACTGTTCGGCGAGAAGTACGTCGACCTGGTCGCGCCTGCCGGCTCCTCGGCCCGGCCCGTGCGCGCCGGGGACGTCATCACTCAGGACCGCACCCGCGTCGGCATCGAGCTCCAGCAGCTGATGAACGACCTGCTGCCGCTGCTGCGGACCGTGCGGCCCGGCCAGCTCAACGCCACGCTGTCCGCGTTCGCCACCGCCCTCGAAGGGCGCGGCGACCGGATCGGCGACAACCTCACGCGCGTGGAGGACTATCTGCACCGCCTCAATCCTCATCTGCCGTCCCTCACCGAGGACTTCGCACGCCTTGCCGACGTCGCCGAGGTGTACGGCGACGCGGCGCCCGACCTGATGGAGACCCTGCGCAACACCGTGACCACCAGCCGCACCATCGTCGAGCAGCAAGGCCGGCTCGCGGCCGCACTCTCCACGACGGCCACCGCCGCGGGCACCGCGGACGAATTACTTCACGCGAACGGCGACCGGCTGATCACCCTTGCCCGGGTGTCCCGGCCCACGCTCGGACTCTTCGCCCGTTACGCGCCCGAGTACCCCTGCCTCCTCGCGGGCCTGGTCCGCGAGGAGAAAGCCTCCGAACAGGCCTTCCGGGGCGGAAAGATGCACATCACCCTCGAAGTCGTGAGCCAGCAGGGGGCGTACCGGCCCGGTGAGTATCCCCGCTACGGCGACCGGTCGGGGCCCAACTGCCGTGACCTGCCGCATCCGCCGGTGCCCGCGCCCGGGGTCCACCTCAACGACGGTTCCGCGAAGGGGAGTTCGTCCGGCCCGGTCGGCGTCTCCGCCACCCGGGCCGAGCAGCGCGCCGTCGGCTCGCTCGTCGCGCCCGTCCTGGGCGTGCCCGCCGACGAGGTGCCGCCGGTGGCGACCCTGTTGTTCGGACCGATGGCGCGCGGGACAGCGGTGAGCGTCGTATGAGGACGTCAGGAGCCCGGCAGGCCGCTGCCCCGCTGATCAAGTTCAGCCTCTTCGCGGTGGTGACGATCCTGGCGACGGCACTGCTCGCCGCCACCATCGTCAACATCTCCTTCACCCCCGAGCACACGTATCGCGCGGTGTTCAGCGACGTCACCGGACTGGAGAAGGGCGACGACATCCGGGTGGCCGGGGTGCGGGTCGGCGAGGTCGAGGGCATCCGGATCAAGGACCGGACTCTTGCGGAGGTCACCTTCACGGTCGGCGCGGACCGTCCGCTGCTGCACAGCACCGGCGCGGTCGTCCGCTACCGGAACCTCGTCGGCCAGCGTTATGTCGCCCTGACCGAGGGCGCGGGCGACGGCACCGGGCTGAAGCCAGGGGCCACGATCCCGCTGTCGCGCACCCAGCCCGCCCTGGACCTCAACGCGCTCCTGAACGGTTTCAAGCCCCTGTTCGCCGCGCTCAGTCCCGACGACGTCAACCAGCTCGCCACCGAGATCATCCGGACCCTCCAGGGCGAGGGCGGCACCGTCAACAGCCTGCTCGTGCACACGGCTTCGCTCACTACGACGCTGGCCGGCCGCGACAAGCTGATCGGCTCGGTGATCGACAACCTCAACACCGTCCTGGAGACGCTGGACAAGCGCGGCGCCCGCTTCTCCGGGCTGCTCAAGCAGCTGCGGCGGCTGATATCCGGTCTGTCGGCCGACCGCAAACCCATCGGGCAGTCGCTGGTGAACATCGGCGACCTGACCGACGCCACCTCGGGGCTGCTCAAGGACGCGCGTCCGCCCCTGAAGGACGACATCGCCGAGCTGACCGGTCTCACCGGAACGCTGAACAAGAACGAGAACACCGTGGAGGGCGTCCTGAAGCGGCTGCCGTACAAGCTCAACGCGCTGACGGGGACGGCCTCCTACGGCTCGTGGTTCAACTTCTACCTCTGCGACTTCGACGGCCGGATCGTGCTGCCGAAGACGAAGCAGGTGCTCACCCCTGAGCTGCACGTGGCGAGGGCGAGGTGCGGCGCATGACGAGGCACTTCCTTCCGCGCAGGACCCGTAGGCCACGTCCTGAGCCGCTGGTCAAGGTCCGCATCGAGCCGCCCAGGCTGCCGAAGATACGGCTCCTGCCGCGCCGGGCACCCCGCCCACGCCGCCCGGAACCCCTGGTGAAAGTACGCATCGACCCGCCCAAGCTCCCCAAAATACGGCTCCTGCCACGCCGGGCACCCCGCCCACGCCGCCCGGAACCCCTGGTCAAGGTCCGGATCGACCCGCCGAAGCTGCCCCGCATACGCATACGCCGCCCGCGCCTGGTCCCGTTCCGCGAGCGGAACCCCGTAGTGATCGGAGCCGTCGGCCTCACCGTCCTCACACTGCTGGCCGTGGCCGCGTTCAACGCCGACAGCCTGCCGTTGATCGGCGACGGCGAGACGTACAGCGCGGCCTTCTCGGAGGCGGGCGGCCTCAAGCCCGGCGACGAGGTGCGCATCGCCGGCGTCAAGGTCGGCAAGGTCGAGGACGTCGACCTGGACGGTGACCACGTCAAGGTCACCTTCAAGATCAAGGGCGATCCCGGGTTCGGGACCGGGACCGGCGCCGCCATCCGCGTCAAGACCATCCTCGGCGCGAAGTATCTCGCGCTGGCCCCGAAGGGACCTGGGCAGCTGCCGCCCGGCAGCGAGATACCGCTGAAGCGGACGGTTCCGGCGTACGACGTCGTACAGGCGTTCAGCGATCTCACGACCACGACGGAGAAGGTCGACACCGACCGCCTTGCCAAGGCTCTCGACACCCTCTCCACCACCTTCCAGGACTCGCCCGCCGAGGTGCGGGCGTCCATCAAGGGCCTGTCGAGGATCTCCCGGACGGTCGCCTCGCGCGACCAGGCGCTGGGCAAACTCCTCGACCACGCGAACGGCGTCACGGGCGTGCTTGCCGAGCACTCCGAGGATTTCTCCGCGCTGGTCAAGGACGGCGACAAGCTGTTCAAGGAGGTCAGCAGGCGGCGCACGGCGATCCACAAGCTGCTGAAGAGCTCCGTCGCGCTCGGCATCGAGCTCTCCGGCCTCGTCGACGACAACGACAAGGAGATCGGGCCCGCGCTCAAGGGTCTGAACCGTGTGGTGCGGATGCTCGAACGCAATCAGGCGAGCCTCGACCGGAGCGTCAAGCTGCTCGCGCCCTATGTACGGGTCTTCAGCAACACCCTCGGCAACGGCCGCTGGTTCGACAGCTACGTCCAGAACCTGGTCGCCGCCCCGGTGGTGCCGCGCACGGGAGGCACGCAGTGAAGAACCTCAAGGGACGCGTGGCCATGGTCACCGCACTCGCCCTCGTCGCCTCGCTCACCTACGTGCTGTGGCCGCGCTCCCGGCCCGTGCAGGTCACCGCGTACTTCCCGCGCACCGTCGGCATCTACCCCGGCTCGGACGTCCGCGTCCTCGGCGTGCGGATCGGCGAGGTCGAGAGGATCACGCCGGAGGGCGACCGGGTGCGGGTGCAGCTGTCGTACGACGAGGGCCGCAGGGTCCCGGCGGACGCGCAGGCCGCCATCATCAACTCGTCGGTGGTCAGCGACCGTTACGTGCAGCTGCTGCCGGTGTACCGCAAGGGCGCGGTGCTGCGGGACGGTGACGTCATCCCCGAGACGCGTACGGCGGTGCCGGTCGAACTGGACCGCATCTTCGACAGTCTGCACACGACGGCCGACGCGCTCGGCCCCAAGGGCGCCAACAAGGACGGCTCGCTGTCGCGACTGCTCGGCGTGAGCGCGGACAACCTCGACGGCCAGGGCACAAACCTCAACCGGACGGTCAAGGACCTCTCGCAGGCCGTCACCACCCTGTCCGACGGCCGCTCGGACCTGTTCGGCACGGTACGGAACCTTCAGGTGTTCACGGCGGCGCTCGCCGCCGACGACAAGAGTGTGCGGTCGTTCAACACCAGCCTCTCCGAGGTCGCCGCGCAGCTCGCGGGCGAGCGCAAGGACCTCGCGGACGCGCTGCGGAACCTGGGGACGGCACTCGGCGACGTGTCGGACTTCGTGAAGAAGAACAAGAAGTCGCTGACCTCGGACGTGAAGGGCCTGAGCAAGGTGACCAAGGTGCTCGTCACCCAACGGGCCGCTCTGGAGGAACTGTTGGACGTCGCCCCCACGGGCCTGTCGAACCTCAACAACGCCTACAACCCGTCCTCCGGCACCCTCGACACCCGCAACAACGCGCAACAGGCCCAGGATCCGGCCGCGCTGCTGTGCTCCGTACTGAGGACGACCGGCGACGAGGGCGGCAAGAACCCCGACTGCAAGGAGCTGAAGAAGCTCTTCGACTCCCTGCCCAAGGTGCCCAAGGGCCCCGCGGTCACGGGAACGGTCGACCGGACGCTCGGCGGAATCCTGGGGGCGAGCGCATGAGCGTACGACGCAAGGCCGGGGCGGTCGCGTGGGCCGCGGTCGGCTCGCTGCTGCTGTCCGGCTGCGAGTTCAACGGCTGGTACGACGTCCAGCTGCCCGGCGGAGCCGCCGCCGACGGCCACGCGTACCACGTCACCGTCGAGTTCCGCGACGTCCTCGACCTGGTGCCGCAGTCGGCGGTGAAGGTCAACAACGTCACCGTGGGCGCCGTCGAGAAGGTGGAGCTGGACGGCTGGCACGCGCGCGTACGGCTGCGGATCGCCGACGACGTGAGGCTGCCGGGCAACGCGCTCGCCGGGCTGCGGCAGACCAGCATCCTCGGCGAGAAGTACGTCTCGCTCTCCGCCCCGCCCGGCAGGGCGGCGGTGGGCCGGCTCCGCGACGGCGACCGCATCCCGCTGTCCCGCAGCGGCCGCAATCCGGAGATCGAGGAGGTGCTGTCCGCGCTGTCCGCACTGCTCAACGGCGGCGGAGTGGCCCAGCTCAAGACGATCACCGTGGAGCTGAACAAGGCCCTGGACGGCCGGGAGAACCGGGTCCGGTCACTGCTCAAGGAGCTGAACACGTTCATCGGCGGTCTCGACGAACAGCGGAAGGACATCGTCCGCGCCCTCAAGGCCGTAGACCGGCTGTCGGGCCGGCTCGGGAAGGAGAAGAAGACGATCGCCCGGGCCGTGGACACGATGCCGCCCGCGCTGAAGGTCCTCGCCGACCAGCGGCGCGATCTGACGAAGATGCTCACCGCCCTGTCGAAGCTCGGGAAGACGGGCACCAAGGTGGTCAATGCCTCGCACGACGACACGGTCGCGAACCTCAAGCAGCTGCGGCCGATCCTCCAGCAGCTGAACAAGGCGGGCGACGACCTGCCCAACTCCCTTGAACTGCTGACCACTTACCCGTTCCCCCGCAACGTGGTGGGCGCCGTCAAGGGCGACTACGTCAACCTCAAAATCGCCGCGGACCTCGACCTGAGAGACATCTACGGCAACGTGACGGACGGGTCCGGCAAGCCCGGCAAGGGGCACGGCGATTCCGAGGATCCCAAGGCTCCTGGACTGCCCGGACTGCCCGATCTCCCCGACGTACCGGACGTACCGGATCTGCCGCATGTCCCGGCTCCCACCCCGCGGCCGAGCACACCGAGCCTGCCGTCGCCCCCGTCGGGCGGCGGTGGCGGTGGCGGCGGGCCGCTGTGCCCGCCGGTGTGCACCAGCAGCTACACCACCCCTCGCGGAGAGCTGCCCGAGGGGATCGACCTCGCGCTCGCCGAGCTGATGCTGAAGGGGGTTCAGCCGTGATCACACGCACGGTCAAGGCCCAGTTGCTCGCCTTCGCCACCGTCACCGCCGTCGGGGTGTCGTACGTCGGCGCCGCGTACACCGGCCTGGCGGACCGCGTCCTGGGCCGCGGCTACACCGTGCGGGCGGACTTCGCCGACTCCGGGGGCGTCTTCCCCGGCGCCGAGGTCACCTACCGCGGGGTGCCGGTGGGCCGCGTCGGCGCACTGCGGCTCACCGGCTCGGGCGGGGTGTCGGTGGCCCTGGACATCAAGGACGGCACGCGGCGCATCCCCGCGGACACCCTCGCCGTGGTCGCGAACCGTTCGGCCGTGGGCGAGCAGTACGTCGATCTGCAGCCGCGCACGTCCCACGGCCCGTATCTGCTCGACGGCAGCTCCATCCCGCGCGCCCGCACGCGCGTGCCGCTGCCCACGACGGAACTCGTCCTCGGCCTGGACCGGCTGGTGAACTCGGTCGGCAAGGACGATCTGCGGGTCACCGTCGACGAGCTGGACAAGGCGTTCTCCGGCACCGGTCCGAACC
Source organism: Streptomyces sp. NPDC055140 (assembly GCF_053607285.1). Taxonomy (NCBI): domain Bacteria; kingdom Bacillati; phylum Actinomycetota; class Actinomycetes; order Kitasatosporales; family Streptomycetaceae; genus Streptomyces; species Streptomyces sp. NPDC055140. The sequence continues at coordinate 615,281 of NZ_JBSGTG010000001.1, forward strand.
TGAGCCGCCTGGTGGACTCGGGCAACGCGCTCGTGGACTCGGCCTCCGAGTCGCTCCCCCAGACGATCTCGCTGATCGAGGACTCCCGGAAGGTCCTCAAGACGCAGGCCGACCAGGGTTCGTCCATCAAGTCGTTCGCGCACGACCTGGCGGCGCTCAGCGCCCAGTTGAAGTCGAGCGACGGGGATCTGCGCAAGCTGATCGGGAACGCGACGCCGGCGGCGCAGCAGGTGAACTCGCTACTGAGGAACATCTCACCGCGCCTTTCGGTCCTGCTGGCCAATCTGATCAGCGGCGGCCAGGTCACGCTGGCCCGCCTGCCCGGCGTGGAGCAGTCCCTGGTCACCTTCCCCGCGCTGGTCGCGGGCAGCTACACGGTCGTCCCGGGCGACGGCACCACCCACTTCGGCCTCGTGGTGAACGCCGACGACCCACCGCCGTGCACCCAGGGATACGGGACGGCGCGGCGCGACCCCTCGGACACCAGCACGCGCGAGGCGAACACCGACGCGCGCTGCACGGCCCCGCGCGGCGGCAAAACGTCGGTGCGGGGCGCGCAGAACGCCCCCGGCGCGTCGGCCGGTTCCGGCGGTGCGCACCGGTCGGCGTACGTGACGCCGTACATCACGCCTTATGACCCGGAGACCGGCACGGCGACCGGCCCGGACGGAAAGCCCGTCGAGATCGGCTCAACGGGCGGCCAACAGACCGTGTTCGGAAAGGAGTCGTGGCAATGGCTGCTAGTCGGACCGATGGCATGAGCGGGGCCATGAGCAGAACCAAGAGCATGAGCAAAAGCATGAGCGGGGCCTTGAACGGGGCCCTGTCGGGCAGGGCGTGGTCGGTGGGGCTGGTGGTGGCGACCGTCCTCACCACCGCCCTGTCGATCTGGCTGAGCCTCGGGCTCTACGACCAGCACGACAGGGCACAGCGCCGCCAGGACCTCCTGGCCGCGGCCCGCCAGTCGGCGCTGAACTTCACCTCGCTCGACTACCGGCACTACGACCGGGACAGCGCGAACGTCCTCGAGGGCGCCACCGGCGACTTCAAGAAGCAGTTCGCCGCGCAGACCGAGCAGCTGACCAAGCTGGTCGCCGAGAACAAGTCCGTGTCCGAGGGCCAGGTTCTCGAAGCGGGCATCGTCCGCTCCGACGCGCACTCGGCGCGCGTCCTGGTGGTCGCCGACAGCAAGGTGACCAACACGGCCGCGCCCAGAGGCGAGGCCCGCACCTATCGGCTGCAGCTCGACCTGGTGTACCGGGGCGGCCGCTGGCTGACCTCGGACGTCGAGTTCGTCGGCTGACCGCCCCCTCTCCACCCGTACCACCCGTACCACCCTTGAGGAGCAATACCGTGGCGAAGACGACCAACCGAAGCCGCGGCTCCGGTGCCGCTTCCGGCACCCGGCGCACCATGACAGCGGCCGCCCGCGCGGCGGCCAAGCGCGCGGAGCGCGGCCACCGTGAGCCGGGCCCCGCGGCCACCGGCGAGGAGGCCGCGGGCCGGCCCGAGGCACCGCCCGCCGGACGCACCCTGCTCATCGCGCCCAAGGACGAGAACGGCTGGGACGACCCGCCCGAGCCCTCGCCGGAGTCGTTCGACGAGCGGAAGGAGGACGAGCCCGGCTCCGGTAGGCCGGCTCTGCGCGGGCGGCGGCGCCTGCTCACCGCGGTCCTCTGCGTCCTGCTCGTGGCGGGCCTGGTCGCGGCCGGCGTGCTCGGGTGGCGCTACCGGGAGGGAGCCCGGGCGGACGAGGCACGCGGGCAGGCGCTCGCCGCCGCGCGACAGGCGGCCCCGGTCGTCCTCTCGTACGACTACCGGCGTCTGGACCGCGACTTCACCGCCGCACGCGCCCGGCTCACCGGCCACTTCCGCGACGAGTACGGCAAGACCACCAGCACGGTGGTGGGGCCGACGGCCAGGAAGTACCACGGGGTGGTGAAGGCGACGGTGGCGCGGCCCACGAGCGGCGGCTCCCCTGCGGCCTCCGTGGTCTCGGCCTCGCCGGACCACGCCGTGGTCCTCCTCTTCGTCAACCAGGTGACCACGAGCACTCAGGTCTCAGGCTCCCGCGTGGACCTGAACCGGGTACGGATGACGCTGGCCCGTACGGCCGAGGGCTGGAAGGTGAGCGCGGTCGACGCGCTGTGACCTCGGCGTCTTCCCGGAAGCTGAACGGCAGACGAGTCGGGCTGTACGCCGGGTTTTGTCGCCCGGTCGCCTCGCGGCGGCCGGGGAGACGGCCATCCATCTAGGACCGGCGTTGCCGCCGGCCTCGTGCGGTCTACCCGCGGACTCGGGCGAGCAGCCCTCGAACGTCCGCGCAGAGCCACCTCTTCTTGCGAGGAAGCGGCTCCTTTTGACCTTGCTCCAGGTGGGGTTTACCTAGCCGCCTGAGTCACCTCAGGCGCTGGTGGTCTCTTACACCACCGTTTCACCCTTACCGAGGGCCTTGCGGTCCCCGGCGGTCTGTTTTCTGTGGCACTGTCCCGCGGGTCACCCCGGGTGGCCGTTAGCCACCACCTTGCCCTGTGGAGCCCGGACGTTCCTCGGGAAAACCCTGGTGAAAGGGTCCTCACGCGGCCGTCCGCCCGGCTCGTCTGCCGTGCCGACCATGCTACCCGGCGCTCAGGCCGGGGCGAACTGAACCTTCGCAGCCCCGGGGTCCGCCTGCGTCAGCCGTACCCGCAGCCGCTCCCCCAGCGGCAGCGGAGCGGTACCGCCCTCGATGCGGGCGACGACCGCGGGGTCGGTCAACTGGACGGTACCGACGGCCGGTTCGTGGTCCTTCACGTCCACGACGCACGCCTCGAATGTGTCACCGATCCGGTCCTTGAGGAGCGCCGCCTCGACGATGTCGACGCAGCCGCGCTCGACGGCGTTGGCCCGGCGCGTGCCCTCCGCCATCTCCTTCGGCAGGCCGGGCAGCGCGGCGAGCACCCACTCCGGGGGCGGGGTGCCCGCGCAGGCGGCCAGGCACAGTTCCGAGGCGTAGCGGTCGGCGAGGCGGCGCAGCGGGGCCGTGCAGTGGGCGTAGGGCGCGGCGACCGCGGCGTGGACGGTGAGGTCGGGGAGCGTGCCGCCGCTGAACACGGTGTAGCCGGCGCCGCGCAGGAGCGTCGTGCACTCCTGGAGGAAGGCCGCGTGGTGCGGCCTCTTCGGGTCGAGGGAGCGGATGAGCTGGGCGTACGGGACGTGGTGCGGCCAGTCGATGCGCAGGGCGCGGGCCGTGCGGCGCAGGCGGCCGACGGCGCCGTCGGGCGCGGCGGGCAGGGTGCGCAGGATACCGGTGCCGGCGGCGAGCATGAGGTCGGCGGCGGCCATGCCGGTGAGCAGGGAGATCTGGGCGTTCCAGCCGTCGGCGGGGAGCGGGGCGCGGTAGCCGAGCTCGTAGCGGCCGTCACGTTCGGCGATCTCCTGTTCCGGGACGTTGAGGGAGATGCCGCCGCGCTCGGTCTCGAGCTGTTCGCGCAGGCGCCCGATGTCGCGCAGGAGTGCTACGGGTTCCTGGGCGGTGCCGTCGTCGATGGCCCGTTGCACGCCCTCGTAGTCGAGCTTGGCGCGGCTGCGGACGGTGGCGCGGGCCACGTCGGTGGCGACGGTGCGCCCCTCGGCGTCGAGGTCGAGGGTCCACAGGACGGCGGGGCAGGTCTGACCTGGGAGCAGGCTGGCGGCGCCCTCGCTGAGCACGGTGGGGTGCAGGGGGACCTTTTCGTCGGGGAAGTAGAGCGTGGTGACGCGGCGGTGGGCCTCGGTGTCGAGAGGGCCGCCGGGCGTGACGTAGGCAGCGACATCGGCGATGGCGTAGCGGACCCGGTAGCCGCCGTCGCGGCGCGAGAGGTGCATCGCCTGGTCGAGGTCGACGGAGGTCGGCGGGTCGATCGTGAAGAAGGGGATGTCGGTGGCATCCCTGCCGCCCGGCTCCGGCGGGTGCGGGGCCGCCGCGGTCCGTTCCGCCTCCGCGAGGGCGTCGGCCGGGAAGGCCCCGGGGACGCCCAGGGTCGTACGCAGTTCACGCAGTGCGGCACGCAGCGGGGCCTCGGCTGCGCCGGTCACACGGAGATGACGGCGGGGCATGCACCGAGCGTAGGACGGGGCCGGGGTGTCGGCACCCTGTGACCGCGGTGTGCCGGGACCGCGGCGCCGCGTGATCCCGGGCACCCGTGCTCCCCGGCGCCCCAGGTTCCCTGGCATCCCACGACCGCGGGCGCCCCATGGCCGCGGCACCCCATGATCCGCCGCGCCCCGTGTTCCCCGGCACCCCCTTCCCTTCCGTACGCTTTCGATGGGGCCGCACCCCCCTGATCCGCATCACTGTCCCGAGGAGTCCGATCGTGCTCGTGCTGCTGCCGCCGTCCGAAGGCAAGGCCCCCTCGGGCCGCGGCGCCCCGCTGAAGCCTGAGTCGCTGTCCCTGGCGGGACTCGCCGGGGCGCGGCAGGCCGTGCTCGACGAGCTGGTCGAGCTGTGTGCCGCCGACGAGGACAAGGCGCGCGAGGTGCTCGGCCTCAGCGAGGGGCTGCGCGGCGAGATCGCGAAGAACGTGGAGCTGCGCACCGCGGGCGCGCGCCCGGCCGGTGAGATCTACACGGGGGTCCTCTACGACGCGCTCGGTCTCGCCACCCTGGACACGGCGGCGAAGCGCCGGGCTGCACGGTCGCTGCTGGTCTTCTCGGGCCTGTGGGGCGCGGTGCGGGTGAGCGACCGGATTCCGTCGTACCGCTGCTCGATGGGTGTGAAGCTGCCGGGGCTCGGGGCGCTCGGCGCGCACTGGCGCAAGCCGATGGCCGAGGCGCTTCCCGAGGCGGCCGGGGACGGGCTCGTGCTCGACCTGAGGTCGTCCGCGTACACGAGTGCGTGGAAGCCGAAGGGGGAGGTCGCGGGGCGTACCGCGACGGTGCGGGTGCTGCACGCGCAGACGGATCCGGTGACCGGCGTGGAGAAGCGTTCGGTCGTGTCGCACTTCAACAAGGCGACGAAGGGCCGGATCGTGCGCACGCTCCTGGAGACCGGCATCACGCCCGCGGACCCCGCCGAGCTGGTCGAGGCGCTGCGGGATCTCGGCCATGTGGTGGAGGCACAGGCCCCCGCGAAGGCGGGGACGACGTGGGCGCTCGACGTCGTGGTGACCCAGATCCACTGAGCACCAGCCCTCAGTGCATTGCAGCGTGCGCAACGCCCTTTGCGCATGCTGCACGGTGCGGGGCAGGATGGCCCCATGACTGATTCCTCCGTGCTCGATCTCGCCCCCGTCGTACCCGTCGTCGTCGTGGAGGATGTCGCCGACGCCGTGCCGCTCGCGCGGGCGCTCGTCGCGGGCGGCCTGCGGGCGATCGAGGTGACGCTGCGGACGCCGGCCGCGCTGGACGCGATCCGCGCCATCGCGGACGAGGTGCCGGACGCCGTCGTCGGCGCGGGCACGGTCATCTCACCGCAGAACGTCGCCGACTCCGTCGCCGCCGGAGCGCGCTTCCTGGTCAGCCCCGGCTGGACCGACACGCTGCTCGACGCGATGAAGAAGTCCGGTGTGCCGTTCCTGCCGGGCGTCTCCACGACGTCGGAGGTCGTGGCGCTCCTGGAGCGCGGGGTGAGCGAGATGAAGTTCTTCCCCGCCGAGGCCGCGGGCGGTGTGCCGTACCTGAAGTCGCTGGCCGGTCCGCTGCCGCAGGCGCGGTTCTGCCCGACCGGCGGTGTCTCCCTCGGCTCGGCGCCCTCGTACCTGGCGCTCAAGAACGTCGGCTGTGTGGGCGGCAGTTGGATGCTTCCCGCGGACGCGGTCGCGGCGAAGGACTGGGCGCGGATCGAGACGCTGGCCCGCGAAGCGGCCTGCCTCAAGTAGCCCGGACGTCGGCGCAGCAGCCCGGACGTCAGCGCAGGTGCGCCGTCTCGTTGAGAAGGCGCACGCTCGCGTTGCCGTCTCCGTAGTACGCGACCGCCGAGAGCGACGCCGCCGAGAGCTCCATCCGGAACAGTGACTCCGGCGGCGCGCCGAGCGCGAGCCGTACGAGGGTCTTGATCGGCGTGACGTGCGTGACCAGGAGGACAGTGCGTCCCGCGTACTGCCCGACGAGCCGGTCCCGCGTCGCGGCGACCCGGCGGGCGACCGCCGCGAAGCTCTCGCCGCCGCCGGTCGGTTCGGCCTTCGACGAGGCCAGCCAGGCGTTCATGTCGTCCGGGAAGCGCTCGCGGACCTCCCCGAAGGTCAGCCCCTCCCACGCACCGAAGTCTGTCTCGCGCAGGCCCTCTTCGATGTGGACGTCGAGCCCGAGGCGGGCCGCGACGGCCCGCGCCGTCTCCTGGCACCGCTTGAGCGGCGACGAGACGATCGCCTGGACGGTGCCGCGCGCGGCGAGCGCTGCGGCGACCCGCTCGGCCTGCGCGCGCCCCGCCGCGGACAGCTCGGGGTCGGCGCCGCCGGAACCGGAGAACCGCTTCTCGGGCGTGAGCGCGGTCTCGCCGTGCCGCAGGAGTACGAAGGTGGCGGGCGCCCCGAGATCGGGCGCCGCCGACCAGCCCTGGGAGGCGGTGCTCGCCACGTTCCCCGCGGCCCGCGCGTCCGCGTTCCCCCGCGCTCCCGCGAGCGCGGCCCGCGCCTTGGCTGCCCCGGCCGCCGCGTCCCCGGGCGGAGCCCCCCGGTCCGCCTGAGGACGCGGCGTATCGAGCTCGGCGGTCGAGCGCGAGGCCTCCCACTGCTTGCCCCGCTTGCCCGCGTCCATCGCCTCGTTGGCGAGCCGGTCCGCGTGCTTGTTCCGCTCGCGCGGGATCCACTCGTACGTCACCTGCGACGCCGGCAGCACGGTCGCCGCCTCCGCGGCGAGGGGCCGCATGTCAGGGTGCTTGATCTTCCAGCGGCCCGACATCTGCTCGACGACGAGCTTGGAGTCCATCCGGACGTGCACCGACGCCTGCGGATCGAGGGCGTGCGCGGCACGCAGGCCGGCGACGAGCCCCCGGTACTCGGCGACGTTGTTCGTGGCGATACCGATGTACTCGGCGGCCTCCGCCAGGGTCTCCCCCGTCGCCGCGTCGATGACGACCGAGCCATAGCCCGCGGGCCCCGGGTTGCCCCGGGAACCGCCGTCGGCCTCGACGATGAACTCCCGCACCACGAAGGCTCCTACAGGCCGGACTCGGACGTGCGCACCAGGATCCGGTGGCAGTTCTCGCAGCGCACCACGGAGTCGCGCGCCGCGGCCCGCACCTCGTTCAGCTCGGTGATGTTCAGCTCCAGCTGGCAGCCCTCGCAGCGGCGCTGGTAGAGGCGGGCCGCACCGACGCCGCCCTCCTTGATGCGCAGCTTGTCGTAGAGCTTCAGCAGGTCGTCGGGGACGGAGCCGGCGACGATCCCGCGCTCCTTCGTGGCCGTGGCCGTCTCGCCGTCGATCTCCTCGAAGGAGGCGTCGCGGCGGGCCGTCGCGTCGTCGATCTTGCCCTGGACGGAGGCGACCCGGCCGGTGAGCTCCTCGAAGCGCTCCTGCGCGGACTCGCGGCGCTCCATGACCTCGAGGACGACGTCCTCCAGGTCACCCTGGCGCTTGGCGAGGGAGGCGATCTCGCGCTGGAGGTTCTCCAGGTCCTTGGGGGACGTGACGGCGCCGGAGTCCATGCGCTGCTGGTCACGGGCGGCGCGCTGGCGGACCTGGTCGACGTCCTGCTCGGCCTTGGTCTGCTCGCGGGCGCAGTCACTCTCCTCGGTCTGCGCGGCGACGTGCAGGTCGCGCAGCTGCGTGAGGTCCTTGTTCAGCGACTCGATCTCGGCGTGCTCGGGCAGCGACTTGCGCTTGTGCGCGAGCTGCGACAGTCGTACGTCCAGGGCCTGGAGGTCGAGAAGTCGGATCTGGTCGGCGGGCGCGGCGTTCAGTTGGGGGCTCCAGTTGGGATCGGTGTGGCGTTGGACGCCGCGTGGGCGGTCCAGGGGTCGGTGACCGTCTTCGAGACGTGGACGCGAAGTCCCCATCCGCTGCGGTCGGAGATCTCGTCGAGCTGAGCCGCGGCCAGCTCGCACCAGGGCTGCTCGGTGGCCCAGTGGGCGGCGTCGAGCAGCGCCAGCGGGCTCTGTTCGCGGGCCTCCGAGGCTGGGTGGTGGCGCAGGTCCGCGGTGAGGAAGGCGTCGACGCCCGCGGCGCGCACGTCGGCGAAGAGGCTGTCGCCGGAACCGCCGCTGACGGCGATCGTGCGGATCGTCGCGTCGAGGTCGCCACAGACGCGGATGCCCTGCGCGGTGGCGGGCAGCCGGTCGGCGGCCAGGCCCACGAGTTCGCGCAGGGTGACGGGGTGTTCGAGCTCGCAGATCCGGCCGAGTCCGCGGCGGCCCGCGGGGTCGGTCGGGTCCGGCACGAGGGGGCCGGTGACGCGGAGGTCGAGGGCTCCCGCTAGCGCGTCGGAGACGCCCGGGTCGGCACGGTCGGCGTTGGTGTGCGCGACGTGCAGAGCGACGTCGTTCTTGATCAGCGTGTGGACGACGCGGCCCTTGAAGGTGGTGGCGGCGACGGTCGTCGTGCCGCGCAGATAGAGCGGGTGGTGCGTGACCAGCAGGTCCGCGCCCAGCTTCACCGCCTCGTCGACGGTGCCCTGGACGGGGTCCACGGCGAACAGGACCCGGGAGACCTCCGCGTCGGGGTCGCCGGCGACGGTGCCGACCGCGTCCCACGACTCGGCCCGCTCGGGGGGCCACAGCTTCTCGAGCGCGGCGATGACTTCAGACAGACGGGGCACGGTGAAAGGCTACCTTCCCTCCATGCCCCGTCGGCCCTGGCGCACATTCGGCTGCGGCCGGGGGCGGTACGGGCTCACGTACCGCTACCGGCCACGGACAGTCGGCTACCTGGCGTGGTGAACGGCGGACTACTTGACGAGGTAACCGCGCAGGTCGCCGAGGACCTGGTTCGCGGCCGTGACGCCGAGCCCCAGGTACCAGGTCTCGTCCGGGACGTCCTTGGCCTGTCCGCTCTTCACGGCGCCGAGCTTCTTCCACAGCGGGTTGCCCTCGGCGGTGGCGCGGTCGGTCTTCTTCGCGTCGCCGTAGACACCGGTGAAGATCCAGTCGGCGTCGGCCTGGTCGATCTTCTCCGGGCTGACCTCGGTGGCGAGGTCCACGACCTGCTGGTTCTTGGGGCGCGGGATGCCGGCGTCGTCGAGGATCGTGCCGATGAAGGACGCCTTCGCGTAGAGGCGGATCATGCCGGGCATGTAGCGCAGCATCGTGACGGTGGGCTTCTTCTCGCCGATGTCGTCGCCGAGCTTCTTCGCCTTCTTCTCGTACGCGGCGAGGTTCGCCTTGGCCTCGGCGGTCTTGTCGAGGGCGGACGCGTTGAGGAGGTAGTTCTCCTTCCACGTGAAGCCGGGGCGGATGGAGAAGACCGTCGGGGCGATCTTGGAGAGCTGCGGGTAGAGCTTGGCGGCGCGCAGCTCGCTGCCGAGGATCAGGTCGGGGTGGAGATTGGCGATCGCCTCGAGGTTGAGGGAGTTGATCGTGCCGACGTCCTTGGGGGTGCCCGCCGTCTTCTTCAGGTAGGAGGGGACGCCGTCGTCGCCCTCGGTGGGGGCGTAGCCGACGGGCTCGACGCCGAGGGACGCGACGTTGTCGAGTTCGCCGACGTCGAGGACGACGACCCGCTTGGGCTGCGCCTTGAGCTCGGTCTTGCCCATGGCGTGCTCGATGGTGCGCGGGAACTGGCCGGCCTTGGCGGTCGTGCCCATCTTCGCGGTCTGCGAGGCCGCCTTGGCGAAGTCCTCGCCACCCTGGGCGACGGCCTTGGAGCCGCTGCCGTTGTCGGACTTGCCGGAGCCGGAGCCCGAGTCGCCCGACCCGCAGGCCGCGAGCGACAGGGCGGCGACCACGGCGAGGGCTACGGCGGCGGTGCCGCGGGTGCGAGGGCTTGTTCGCAGGGCCATGGGTGTTCCAGCTCCGAACTTCGTGGCGTCAGGCCGCCGTAAATATGGTTAGGCAAACCTAACATCAGGCACTTCCGGACGTGCCAGCACATCCGACCCACCCCTTTCAGGCAGATACGGACATGGCCACCCTTTGGTGTGAAACCTGAGCCGCCAGTGCCACGGCAGCGCGTGCGAAAACTAGCTTCGGCTCGGACGAACCGAAGGTGAGTGATCCCCATGACGGCCTTGGCGATCGAGCCCACGACGGAGCCGGAGAGCGGACCGGGCCCGGCGCGCGGACCGGCCCCGGACAGAGGAAACGATCCGGAGAACGGACAGGACCCGGACCCGGAGCCGGGCGGGACCCCGGACCGGGAGGACGGGCAGGCGCGGGAGAGCGAGCGCGCCACCGAGTACGGGCGCGCGCCCCAGAGTCGGCGCGCCACGGAGTACGGGCAAGCCCGGGCCGCCGACCCCCGGCCGGACGGCACCCCAGGACCTGTGAGCCCGCAAGCGCCGGACAGCACCCCAGGACCGGAGCTCGCGCAAACCCCGGACACCGGCCCAGCCCCGGTGAGCGCGCAGCCCTCCGGCCCCGGCCAAGCCCCCGCGAGCCCGCACCCCCCTGGCCCCGGCCCAGCCCCAGTGAGCGCGCAGACCCCCGGCCAAGCCCCGGTGAACGCCCCCGAGCCCGCTCCCCCCACCCCTCGCCCCGCCTGTGTCATCACCGCCGACGGGGCCTACGCCGCGCGGCTCGCGTCCGACGGCACGTCCTGGTTTCCGGAGCGGTGGACCCTGGACGGGCCCGAGCCGTACGCGGTGCCGTTGCCGGGGAACCAGCCGGAGGAGCCCGGGACCGAGGTCGTCCCGATGGGCGACGGACGCGTCCTGATCCGGCGCGTGGTGGACGGCCGGCACTCCTTCTCGCTGCTGTATCCGACGGGCCCGCGAACGGGCGAGGTGCCTCTCGGTGCGGTGAGCGGCGGGGAGTTGACGCTGCTTCCGCCGGCGCCGGGCGGCAGATGCGCGTACGCCATCGCCGTGGGCGAGCGGTCGACGGGCGTGTGGATGGTGGCGGGCGGGGCGTTCGGGCCCGAGTTCCTGGCCGAGGTCCCGGGGCGCTGTTCGGGCGGGGTGTGGCTGGACCGCGCCGGCCGGATGCTGGCGCTCGACCGGTCCCTCGACGGGGGTCCTGCCAAGACGGTCGCGGTGGACCTGGGGCGGGGCGGCGAGGTCACGCCGCTGCTCCAGATCGCGGAGTCCAGCGCCGACCGGCTGGTGCTCGCCGATCCGGACAGCGGGCTGCTCCTGATCCGCTCGGACGCTCCGTCGCCCGGCCATGAGCGCCTGGGCTGGGGCGTGTTGGGCTCCACGCTGCCGGTGCGCTTCCCGGAGTGTCTGCTCCTGACCGACTGCGCGGTGACGCCGTTCGCGATCCAGCCGGGTCAGACGCTGATGCCGGAGAGCTGTGCGGTGGCGCTGCGGATCGACGGCGCCGCGGGCACCTGGCTGGGCCTGTGGCGGCCCGCCGAGCGCCAGGTGCATCAACTCGCCGCCCCGCAGGGGTGGCTGGCGGGCACGGGCCTGTGGACGCGCGGCGGTGAGCTGCAACTCCCGTACGCCACCGAGTCGGTGCCCTGTGGGATCGCGCGCACGTCGGTGCCGGAACCCGTCGAGGAACTGGCCCCGCAGACGGTGCCCGAGCCGCCCTCGGCGGCCCGTCCCGTCCCGCTCCAGCAGGCTCCTCTCGCCGGTCTCATGCGACGCGCGGCAACCGCCGGGACATGGACGGCACCCGCCGGTTAGACTCGCCCGGCTGTTTGAAGGATCTTGTTACGGGGTGAGTTTTCGATGACCGAGACGATGAACGCGGAGATGACCACGACGGAGTCCAGGGAGGCGGCGGACCGGTCCGCCGGTCCCGGGCGGCACCGTGGTGGTGTGTCCTCGCGCGACGAGAACGCGGCGCCGCACGGCCGGCACCGCAAGGACCAGTCCGGACAGGGCTGAACGGCATGACGAAGGGGCCCGGAACCGTATGGTTCCGGGCCCCTTCGCCATGGGGTCAGGCGCGTTTGAGGCCGAGCACCTCGGCCGCGGCGAACGTCTCGTTCGGCGGCCGGTCCGCGTAGTGCGGGGTGAGCAGCGCGTCCAGCTCCTCGTAACTGAACGCGTCCTTCGCGGTGTCGAACTTGGCGGAGACCTTGGGGCGTTCGACGACGGCGACCATGCCGCCGTGCACGACGAGCAGCTGGCCGTTGACGTTCCCGGCGGCCGGGGACGCGAGGTAGCCGACGAGCGGGGCGACGTGTTCGGGGGCCAGCGGGTCGAGCTCGCCGGCGCCGGACTCCGCGCCCCTCTTGATCGGATAGACGGCCGCGAAGACGTCCTCGGTCATGCGGGTGCGGGCGCGGGGGCAGATGACGTTGGACGTGACGCCGTACTTGCCGAGGGCGAGGGCCGTGGAGGTCGTCAGGCCGACGATGCCGCCCTTCGCCGCCGCGTAGTTGGGCTGTCCGGCCGAGCCGGCGAGGAACGCCTCGGACGAGGTGTTGACGATGCGGCCGTAGACCGGTGCGCCCGCCGCCTTGGAGCGTGCGCGCCAGTGGACGGACGCGAAGTGGGTCGTGTTGAAGTGGCCCTTGAGGTGGACGCGGATGACCGTGTCCCACTCGTCCTCGCTCATCGAGAAGATCATGCGGTCGCGCAGGATGCCCGCGTTGTTGACGAGGATGTCGAGTTTTCCGTACGTGTCGACGGCCAACTGGACGAGCGCGCGGGCCTGTTCGTGGTCGGCGACGTCGCCGAGGTGGGCGACGGCCTGCCCGCCCGCGGCCCGGATCTCGGCGGTGACCTCCTCGGCCGGGGTGGCGTCGGCGCCGCCGGAGCCGTCGCGGCCCGGCTGTCCGAAGTCGTTGACGACGACGCTCGCGCCGAGCCGGGCGAGTTCGAGCGCCTCGGCCCGGCCGAGGCCGCGGCCCGCGCCGGTGACGATCGCGGACAGGCCCTGAAGCGGCAGTGACTCTGAAGCCATCGGGGATCGGGGTCCTCTCAGATTTCGATGCAGGTGCGCAGCGCGGTGCCCGACCGCATCTGGTCGAGGGCTTCGTTGATCTCGGCGAGCTGCACGCGGTGCGTGATGAGGCTCTCCAGGTCGATGCGGCCGGCCCGCCACAGGGCGATGGCCCGCTCGTAGGACGTCAGGACGTCGCCGCCGCCGTACATGGACGGAAGGATCTTCTTCTCGTCGAAGAACAGCTCGAACATGTTGAGCTGGAGGAAGTCGTCGAGGGCGCCCGCGCCGACGATGCACAGGGTGCCGCCGCGCCGCGTCGTCTCGTAGGCGGTGCGGGCCGTGGCGGACTTGCCGACGACCTCGAAGACGTAGTCGAAGCCCTCGCCCCCGGTGATGCGCTGCTTGGCGTCGCCGAGGGCGTCGGGTGCGACGGCCTCGGTGGCGCCGAACCTGAGGGCGGCCTCGCGGCGTGAGGCGACGGGGTCGACGGCGACGATCTGCGCGGCGCCCTTGAGCCGGGCGCCCTGGATCGCGGAGATGCCGACGCCGCCGCAGCCGATGACGACTACGGACGAACCGGCCGCCACGTCCGCGGTGTTGATGGCGGCGCCGAGTCCGGTGGTGACGCCGCAGCCGATGAGGGCCGCGATGTCGAAGGGCACGTCGTCGGGGATGGGCACGGCGCAGCCCGCGTCGACGACGACCTCCTCGGTGAAGGTGCCGGTGCCGGCGAAGCCGAAGACGTCACCGCCGGGGCGCTTGAAGTTGGGGGTGCCGGCGTTCATGAACCCGGCGAGGCAGAGCTGGGTCTGGCCGCGTTTGCACGCCGGACAGGCGCCGCAGGCCGGGAGCCAGCAGACGAGGACGCGGTCGCCGGGCTTGACGTTCGTGACACCGTCGCCGACGTCGAGGATCTCGCCTGCGCCCTCGTGGCCGGGGATGAAGGGGGCGGGCTGCGGCAGCACGCCGTTCATCGCGGACACGTCGGAGTGGCACAGTCCGGTGGCCCTGACCCGGATCTTCACCTTGCCGGGGCCGAAGCCCACCGCCTCGACGTCGTCGAGTACCTCGAGTTTGTCCTGGCCTATCTCGTGCAGTACGGCTGCGCGCATGGCGTGCGGCTCCTCTCCCGAAGGGTCCCGATGGGGTCAGGCGTGTTCGACGATGGTGTCGGCGAGTACGGGCGCCTCGTCCCGCTCGACGGCGGTGACCGTGACCTGGATCCGGCCCTCGGAGCGCCACATCCGGATCCGCAGCGTCTCGCCCGGGAAGACGACTCCGGTGAACCGCGTCGCGTAGGACCGCACGCGGGACACGTCGCCGTCGAGCAACGTGTCGACGACGGCCTTGAGCGTCATGCCGTACGAGCACAGGCCGTGCAGGATGGGCCTGTCGAAGCCGGCGAGCTTGGCGAACTCCGGGTCGGCGTGCAGGGGGTTCCAGTCGCCGGAGAGCCGGTACAGGAGCGCCTGGTCCTCGCGGACGGGGCGGTCGACGGTGCGGTCGGGGTCGCCGGTGGGTGCTTCGAGGCGGGTGGACGGTCCGCGGTCGCCGCCGAAGCCGCCCTCGCCGCGGACGAAGATCTGCGCGTCGCTGGTCCACAGGGGGCCGTCCGCGTCGGCGACCTCGGTGCGCAGGACGAGGATGGCGGCCTTGCCCTTGTCGTAGACGGCGGCGACGCGTGAGGTGGAGGTTGCGCTGCCCTTGACGGGGATGGGCCGGTGCAGTTCGACGGTCTGCCCGCCGTGCAGGACGTGGGCGAGGTTGACGTCGATGCCGGGGGCGGAGAGGCCGCCGACGACGCCCATTCCGGCGCCGGCGACGGTGGCGAAGCTGGGCAGGACGTGCAGCCGGGACTCGAGGGTGTAGCGCAGCTCGTCGGGGTCGGTGGCGGGGGTGCCCGCGCCGAGGCCGAGGTGGTAGAGCTGGATGTCCTTGTGGTCCCAGGTGATCTCGGCGGACCGGGGTTCGGCGGCTACGGCCTTGGCGGCGTCGATCGGCATCAGACAGAGACTCCTTGTGCGGGAAAGACCTCGGTGCGGCCGTCCGCACCGTCGGTCGCACCGAGGTCGTTGCTGGGCCGGAGGAACTCTGGTGGAACGCCACGCGCCCGTTCTAGAACGCGTTCCAGTCCGGCGATCCCATGTATAGCCAAGACCACGGCAGTTGTGAAGACTCCTGACGCCATGTCAGATCCGGTGCGCCTGCCGCCGGGGCGGGCGCCGTGACATTTGTACTGCCCGGCTCCGTACAACCGGCATCTGCCGCGCCCGGCTCCCGGCCCGTAGCGTCCCTGTCATGACGAAGACAGACGGGACACCGGTGGCCGTGTCCTTCACGGGGGCGGTCAAGACATTCGGCGCGGTGCGCGCCGTCGACGGGATCGATCTGGAGATACGGCGCGGCGAGACCGTCGCCCTGCTCGGCCGCAACGGCGCGGGCAAGTCCTCCACGATCGCCCTCCTGCTCGGCCTGGACACTCCGGACGAGGGCACGGTCTCGCTCTTCGGCGGCACGCCCGAGCAGGCGGTGCGTGCCGGTCAGGTCGGCGCGATGCTCCAGGAGGGCCGCGCCGTCCCCCGGGTCACGGTCCGTGAGCTGGTCTCCTTCGTGGCGGGCCGCTACCCGGCGCCGATGCCCGTCGCCGACGCGCTCGCGCTGGCCGGCATCGAGGAGCTCGCGCAGCGGCGCGTCGACAAGCTGTCCGGCGGCCAGACCCAGCGGGTCCGGTTCGCCGTGGCCCTGGCCGGGAACCCGGCCCTGCTCGTGCTCGACGAGCCGACGGCCGCCCTCGACGTGGAGGCACGGCACGCGTTCTGGACGTCGATGCGGGCCTACGCGCGGCGCGGCCACACGGTGCTCTTCTCCACGCACTACCTGGAGGAGGCCGACGCCCACGCCGACCGGATCGTGGTCATCGACCACGGCAGGGTCGTCGCGGTGGGCTCCGGCGAGGAGCTGAAGCGGGCCGCGGGCGGCAGCCTCGTCTCGTTCGACCTGGCCGGGCGCGGCACGGAGGGTCTGTCGCTGCTGCCCGGGGTGACGGCCGTGGAGGTCCGCGGGGACCGGGCCAGGCTGCGTACGGACGACTCGGACGCGACGGTGATCGCGCTGGCCGGACTGGACGCGATCCGGGGCCTCGAGGTCGCGCCGGCCTCGCTCGACGACGCGTTCATGGCGCTGACCAGCGGTTCGGACAGTCGTCCGGGCAGCGGCTCCGACAACCGCACCGGCAGCGGTTCCGACACGGATCTGGAGACGGTTCGATGATCGACTACCTGAGGCTCGAAGTGCGCAGAACCCTGCGCGACACCATGTTCGTGATCTTCGGTGTCGGGATGCCGGTGCTGATGTACCTGCTGTTCACCAACCTCGGCCAGAACGAACCCGAGTGGAAGACGATCTCCATGGTCGGCATGGCCGCGTACGGCGCGGTGGGCTCGGCCCTCAGCACCGGCGGCGGGGTCGCCGAGGACAAGACGATCGGGTGGCTGCGGCAGCTTCGGGTCACCCCGATGACGCCGCGCCAGGTGGTGGCGGGCCGGGCCCTGACGGGGTCGGTGACGGTGCTGCCCTCGATCGCGGCGGTGCTCCTCGCGGGCGGCCTGATCAACGGGGTGCGGCTGGACGTGTGGCAGTGGGCCGCCGTCACGCTGCTGCTGTGGCTCGGCTCGATCCCCTTCACCCTGCTCGGTCTCGGCAACGGCTACCGGCTGACCGCGCAGACCACGGGTGTCGCGAACATGGTGTGCAATCTGGGACTCTCCGTCCTCGGCGGTCTGTGGTTCCCGGTCGCGCTCTTCCCCGGGTGGCTGCAGTCCGTGTCGTCGTACACGCCGACGAACCGGTTCGCGCAGCTCGGTACGGCCGTGGCCGACGGGCACGCGCCGTCGGCCGCCGCGGTCACGGTGCTCGCCGCCTGGCTGCTGGCCTTCGGTTCGTACGCTGTGGTGTCGTACCGCAGGGCCGCGCGGACCATCTGAACGGGGAGCTGGGGAACCATGTCCTTCAAGCACCGAGTCACCTGCCGGATGGTCGAGCTGCGGGATGCCCGCCAGGAGTGGAAGGCGCACCAGGAGGTGTGGAAGGCGGAGTGGCGGGCCCGGGACAAGGACGCGAAGAACAGCGGGGCGCCGGAGGGCGGGCCCATGGGTCCGCCGCCGAACGGCTTCTCGCTGCTGCCCTGGCTCCTGATGGGGCTCGGCGCCTTCTCGAACCTCCTCCAGGGCAAGACGGCCAACCCCTGGATCGGCGGCATCGGCCTGTTCGTCTTCAACAGCCTGTACATCTCGGTCGTGTTCCAGGCCTTCGACAAGAGGCGGCGCGAGGCCCGCTACACGCTCCTGGCGCTGATCGCGATGGGCCTGCTCACCTGCGGGCTCGCGATCACCTACGGCGGCAGCTGGCTGATGTTCTTCCCGCTGCTCGGCCTGGCGACGGGCGCGGTCGTGCGGGGCCGCCGCCTCGGCCAGGTCGCCCTCGGCCTGAGCGCGCTCGCCGGGACCATCGGCGGTCTCAAGGAGGGCTGGGACGCGCTCAACATCGCGTACGGCACGTTCCTGTCCACGATGGTGACCGCCGCGATCCTCTCCCTGGCCGAGGCGGTACGTGAACTGCGCGCCGCCCGCGAGGAGTTGGCGCACCGCGCGGTGGAGCAGGAGCGGCTGCGGTTCTCCCGCGACCTGCACGACCTGCTCGGGCACACGCTGTCCGTGATCGTGGTGAAGTCGGAGGCGGCCCGACGGCTCGCGCACCGCGACCTCGACGCCGCGCTCACGCAGGTGTCGGACATCGAGTCCGTCGGCCGGCAGGCGCTGACGGAGATCCGCGAGGCGGTCACCGGCTATCGCGAGGGCAGTCTCGCCACTGAGCTCGACCGGGCCCGCTCGGCGCTCACGGCGGCGGGGATCGAGCCCGTCGTACGCCAGTCGGGCCCGCCGCTCGCCGCGCAGACGGAGGCGCTGCTCGGCTGGGTGGTGCGGGAGGCCGTCACGAACGCGGTGCGCCACAGCGGGGCGGCGCGCTGCGAGATCTCCGTGGACGGCAACCCGGAGCGCGTGCGGCTCAGGGTCCACGACAACGGGCGCGGCGCCGCAGCCGAGCCGCCGGAGCCGGGCATCGGCGGTACGGGCCTGCGGGGCCTGACCGAGCGGCTCGGCGCGGCGGGCGGCTCCCTGGAGGCGGGCCCGGCCGCGCGCGGCTTCACGGTGAAGGCGGAACTCCCGGTCCTGCCGGGCGAAGTGGAGTCGGACGCGATGCTGGAGCCGGAACGCGCAGGGTGACGGCGACGGGGCGCTCTACCCTGGGCCCGTGAACGAGATGCCCCGGGATCACCGGCCCGCGAAGTCCGTACGAGTGCTCCTCGCCGAGGACCAGGGCATGATGCGGGGCGCTCTCGCGCTGCTGCTCGGCCTGGAGGAGGACATCGAGGTCGTCGCGCAGGTCGCGAGGGGGGACGCGATCGTCGGGACGGCGCTGGAGACACGGCCCGACGTGGCACTGCTCGACATCGAACTGCCGGGCCGCAGCGGCCTGGACGCGGCGGCCGACCTGCGCGAGCAGTGCCCGGACTGCCGGGTCCTGATCCTGACGACGTTCGGCAGGCCGGGCTATCTGCGCCGGGCGATGGAGGCGGGCGCGGCCGGATTCCTGGTCAAGGACGGTCCGGTGGAGGATCTCGCGGAGGCGGTCCGGCGGGTCCTGCGCGGCGAGACGGTCATCGACCCGGCGCTCGCGGCGGCCGCGCTGAGTGCGGGTCCGAACCCGCTGACGGCCCGCGAGTGCGATGTCCTGAAGGCGTCGGTGGACGGTGCGACGGTCTCCGACATCGCGGGCAAGCTGCATCTGTCGGAGTCGACGGTGCGCAACTATCTGTCCTCGGCCATCGGCAAGACAGGGACCCGTAACCGCATGGAGGCGATGCGGGAGGCGCGCCAGCAGGGATGGCTGTGACGGCCTCCCGATCCCTCAACTCGCCGTCTGCCGGGCTTCCTTCGCGCGCGGCATCCACGTCACCAGCAGGACCACCGCCACCAGCAGGATTCCCGCACCCCACCGGAACGCTGCCGCGTACCCGTCGGTGAGGTCCTCGGCCCCGGTTCCCCCGCCGGAGCGGTCGGCCGCCACGGTCGACAGGATCGCGAGGCCCAGCGAACCGCCCAGTGTCCGCGAGGTGTTGACGAGTCCGGACACCAGACCGGCGTCCCCCGGCGCAGCCCCGGACGTGGCGAGCGAGGCCAGGGGCGTCATCGCGAGTCCGGCGCCCGCCATCATCACCATGCCCGGCAGCATGATCGCGGTGACGTAACTGCCGTGCGGGCCCATCGTCGACTGCCAGGTGAACCCGGCGGCCGTGATGAGGACGCCGGACACGGCGACGGCCCGTGCGCCCGCGCGGCGCATCAGGCGCGGGGCGATCTTGGATCCGGCGACGACGGCGAGCGAGCTGGGCACGAGGGCGAGGCCGGCCTCGATCGGGGTGTAGCCGAGGACGTTCTGCGCGTACAGGGTCATGAAGAACCACATCGCGAAGCTGCCCATGCCGCACACGAACATCGCCGCGTTGGCCGCCGCGACCGCGCGGACCCGGAACAGGCCGAGCGGCATCAGCGGCAGCCGCGTGCGCGCCTCGACGGCGAGGAACGTCACGATCAGCGCCAGGGCGACGCCGAGCGGCACCAGGGTCGCGGCGGCGCCCCAGCCCTCGGCCTCGGTCTGCACGACGCCGTAGGCGAGGGTCGCGGTGCCCGCCGTGACGAGGACGGCGCCCGGCAGGTCGAGGCGCCGCTCGCCGCCCGCCTTCGACTCCTGGATCCAGCGGGCGGCGGCCGTGAACACCAGGGCGCCCAGGGGGACGTTGATCAGCAGCACCCAGCGCCAGTCGAGGCCCTCGGTGAGCACGCCGCCGACGAGGCCGCCGGCCGCGCCGCCGCCCGCCCCGACGGCGGTCCAGGTCGCGATGGCCCGGGCGCGGGCGGCGCCCTCGGGGACGGCGGACGTCAGGATGGTGAGCGTCGACGGCGCGAGGACCGCGGCGCCGAGCCCCTGGACGGCGCGGGCGGCGAGGAGCTGCCAGCCCTCCTGCGCGAGGCCGCCCGCGAGGGAGGCGAGCGTGAAGAGCCCGAGTCCCACGAGGAACATCCGCTTGCGCCCGAACAGGTCGCCGGCCCGGCCGCCGAGCAGCATGAACCCGGCGAACGCGATCGAGTAGGCGTTGACCACCCATTGCAGCCCGGTGGCGCTGAGCCCCAGGTCCGCTCGCATGGACGGCAGGGCGACGTTGACGACGGAGACGTCGAGGACGACGAGGAACTGTCCGGCGCAGGCGGCGGCCACGACCAGCCAGGTGGGCGGCGCGGCCTTGCGGGCTATCGCGGTGTCGGCAGGGGCTTCAAGCATGAGTGTCATGGTCTCAGGCCGCCGTCGGTCCGTACATCAGGATTTCGGCGCACCCGGCGCTGGTCCGCGGGGACTAGGACCCCATCCCCATGGCCTAGGACCTGCGCAGCATCGTCACGACGGCGGCGCCCCCGAGTCCGATGTTGTGGGCGAGTCCGACGCGGGCGCCCGGGACCTGTCGCGCACCGGCCTCACCCCTCAACTGCCAGGTGAGTTCCGCCGCTTGGGCGATGCCGGTGGCGCCGAGCGGGTGGCCCTTGGAGATGAGACCACCCGACGGGTTCACGACCCAGCGTCCGCCGTACGTCGTCGCGCCCTCCTCGACGAGCTTGCCGGAGGCTCCCGGCGCGCACATGCCGAGCGCTTCGTAGGTGAGGAGTTCGTTGACGGAGAAGCAGTCGTGCAGCTCGATCACGTCGACGTCCTCGATGCCGAGCCCGGACGCCTCGTAGACGCTGGTGGCGGCGGCGCGTGACATGGGCTGTCCGACGACGTCGATGCAGGATCCGGAGGCGAAGGACTCCCCCGTGTCGGTCGTCATGGCCTGAGCGGTGATCTCGACGGCCTTGTCGCCGAGGTCGTGGAGTTCGACGAACCGCTCCGACACGACGACGGCCGCCGCCGCGCCGTCCGAGGTGGGTGAGCACTGGAGCTTGGTGAGCGGCGCGTGGATGGTCTTCGCGGCGAGGATCTCGTCGACGGTGTACGGGGCCTGGAACTGGGCGTACGGGTTGTTCACGGAGTGCCGGTGGTTCTTGGCCCCCACGGCGGCGAGCTGGGCCTCGGTCGTGCCGTACTTCTCCATGTGCTCGCGGGCCGCGTCGCCGAAGATCTGGGCGGTGGGCGGGGACATCTCGAAGCCGTGCTTCGCGGCCATGATTCCGTAGTGCCGGGCGACGGGTGACGTCTTGAAGTCTCCCCCGTCGGCTCCCCCGCCGAGCGCGCCGCGCTGCATCTTCTCGAAACCGAGCGCCAGCACGCAGTCGTTGATGCCGCCCTCGACGAACTGCCGGGCGAGCATCAGCGCGCTCGATCCCGTGGCGCAGTTGTTGTTGACGTTGTAGACGGGGACGCCGGTCAGGCCGAGTTCGTAGACCGCGCGCTGCCCGGCGGTCGAGGCCTGGAAGCAGTAGCCGACGGGGACCTGCTCCACGTCCTCATAAGAGATTCCGGCGTCGTCGAGGGCCTTGGTCCCGGCCTCTTTCACCATGTCCCAGTACTGCCAGTCGCGGCTCTCGGGCTTCTCGAACCTGGTCATCCCGACGCCGACTATGTACGCCTTGCCCATGGAAACGGCCTCCTGCCAATATCTGACGAGTCGTCAGATACTGGCAGGAGCGGGCCGCCGAGGGAAGAGCTCCCCCGCGCTTCTACGACAGGGCCTAGCGGAAGGCGGCGTGACCCGTGAGCGCCTGACCGAGTGCGAGCGTGTGCATCTCGGTCGTGCCCTCGTACGTGAGCACGGACTCCAGGTTGTTGGCGTGCCGGATCACCGGGTACTCCAGCGAGATGCCGTTGGCGCCGAGGATCGTGCGGGCGGTACGGCAGATCTGAATGGCCTCACGGACGTTGTTCAGCTTGCCGAAGCTGATCTGCGCCGGGTGGACACCGGCGGGCGAGTCCTTCAGGTCGGCCAGGCGCAGCGCCGTCAGCGTCGCCTTGTGCAGTTCGAGCGCCATGTCGACCAGCTTCTGCTGCGTGAGCTGGAACGCGGCGATCGGCTTGCCGAACTGCTCGCGCTGGCCCGCGTAGTCGGCGGCCGCCTGCCAGGCCGAACGCGCGGCGCCGGTGACGCCCCACACGATGCCGTAGCGCGCCTCGTTCAGGCACGTCAGCGGCGCGCCCACGCCCCGCGCCTCGGGCAGCAGGGCAGACGCGGGCAGGCGCACGCCGTCGAGGACCAGCTCGCTGGTCACACTCGCCCGCAGCGACATCTTGTGCTTGATCAGCGGCGCCGAGAAGCCGGGGGTGCCGGTGGGTACGACGAAGCCGCGCACACCGTCCTCGGTCTGCGCCCACACGACGGCGACGGCCGCGACCGAGCCGTTCGTGATCCACATCTTGCGGCCGTCGAGGATCCAGTCGCCGCCGTCACGCCGGGCGCGCGTCGTCATGGACGCCGGGTCGGAGCCGTGGTCGGGCTCGGTCAGGCCGAAGCAGCCGATGGCCTCGCCCGCCGCCATGCGCGGCAGCCACTCCTGCTTCTGCTCCTCGGAGCCGAAGCGGTGGATCGCGAACATGGCCAGCGAACCCTGCACGGACACGAAGGAGCGCAGACCGGAATCCGTCGCCTCCAGCTCACGGCACGCGATGCCGTACGCGCGGGCCGACATGCCGGCACACCCGTAGCCCTCCAGGTGCATGCCGAGCAGGCCCATCTTGCCGAATTCGCGGGCGAGTTCGGGCAGGGCGGGCAGCTCCCCGCTCTCGAACCACTCGGCGATGTGCGGCTCGACCTTGTCGTCGAGGTACTGGCGGACCGTGTCGCGCACGGCCCGCTCCTCGTCGGTGAAGAGCGCTTCGAGGTTCAGCGGATCGACGGGGTCGAGGGCGGCGAACGGCATGATCAGGCTCCTTGAGGGTGGTCGAGCAGGCGGTCGATGGCGGACTCGTCGTAGCCGAGTTCGGTGAGTATGTCCCGGCTGTGCAGGCCGAGAGTGGGCGGGGCGGTGCGCACCGCGGGGCGCTCGCCGCGGAAGGTGACGGGGAACGCGACCTGCTGGAGCGGGCCCACCTCGGGATGGTCGACCTTCTGCACCATGCCGAGCGCCTCGGTCTGCGGGCAGTCGTAGACCTCGTCGAGGGTGCGGATCGGCGCGACGGGGACGCCGCGCGGCTTCAGCAGGGCGCACCAGTTGGCCACGGTGTCGTCGACGAGGACGGACTCCAGCTTGGCGTTGAGGGCCGTGCGGTGCGTGACGCGGGCGCGGTTGGTGGCGAAGCGCGGGTCGTCGGCCCACTCCGGGTGGCCGAGCGCCTCGCTCAGCTTGCGGAAGAGGCCGTCGCTGCCGACGGCGATCACGAAGTGCCCGTCGGACGCCGGGTAGGCCTGGTACGGGACGAGGCTCGGATGGCCGGAGCCGAGGCGGGTGGGGCGTTCCCCGGTGGCGAAGTAGCCGGTCGCCCAGTTGATGTGCAGGGCGAGCTGGGACTCGTACAGGGAGGTGGTGACGTACTGGCCGTGGCCCGTGCGCTCGCGTTCGACGAGTGCCGCGTTGACGCCGATGAGACCGAAGAGGGCGGCGCCCAGGTCGCCCATCGCGTAACCGGCCTTCACGGGCGGTCCGTCGGGTTCGCCGGTCAGGGACATCAGGCCGGCCGACGCCTGGGCCACCATGTCGTAGCCGGGCTCGTCGCGCAGGGGGCCCGTGTCACCGAACGCGGAGATGTGCAGGATGACCAACCGCGGGTAACGCTCGCTGAGTTCGCGGTAGTCGAAGACGCGGGCGAGCGAGCTGCCGGGGCGGAAGTTCTCCACCATCACGTCCGCGTCGGCGAGCATGCGGTGGACGGCCTCCTGCCCCCCGGGGGACTTGAGGTCGAGGGTGACGGAGCGCTTGTTGCGGTTGGCGGCCAGGTAGTAGGTCGCGTCGGGGCCCTTGAAGGGCGGGCCCCACGCGCGCGTCGGGTCGCCGCCGTCGGGGTGCTCGACCTTGATGACGTCGGCGCCGAGGTCGGCGAGCGACATGGTGACGTAGGGCCCGGCGAGGATCTTGGAAAGGTCCACGACCTTCATGCCGGCCAGCGGTGCGGCGGGGCGGGGCTGCTCAGGCATGTGCGGCGGGCTCCTTCACAGTGTTCTCCTTCGCCGGGGTCTCCTGCGCCGGGGTGGGCGCGACCCGTCCACCCTCGGCCAGTTCGGCCAGGTGGTCCAGTGCGGCGCGGGGCGGGGTGTCCGGGTCGTCGAGGAGCGCGGTGCAGGTGCGGGCGACGAGGAGGGCGCGGCCGTTGCCGTTGGTCTCCGTCTCGTGCGCGGCCTGGTCGTACAGGAGGGTCTCCATGACGGCGCGGGTGAGCTCGTCGGCGTACCGGCCGATCCTCATCTCCTGCTCGTCGGCGGGGAATTCGAGGAGGGCGTCGCCCTTCTTGCGCAGCAGCTCCCAGCGGCCCCGCGTCTCGGCGCGGTCTCCGTACGTGTCGGCGAGGGTGCGGTGGGCCCCCTGGCGGCGCATGCAGCGCAGCACGTCGAGCGCGATGACGTTCGAGGAGCCCTCCCAGATGGAGCCGAGGTGCGCGTCGCGCACGAGCCGGGGGTTGACCCAGTCCTCGATGTAGCCGTTGCCGCCGCGGATCTCCATGGCCTCGCCGGTGACGGAGCGGGCGCGCTTGCACAGGGTGTGCTTGGCGAGCGGGGTGAGAACGCGGACGAGCTCGCGGGCCGCCCCTCCTTCACCGTCGGCGGCTCCTTCGTCTGCGGCCGTCAGGCGGGCGGCCGCCTCCAGGACGAGCGCGAGCGCCCCCTCCGTGTCGATGATCATCGGCAGGAGCGTGGCCCGCATCAGGGGCTGCTCGAAGAGCGGCCTGCCGAAGACGTGGCGTACGCGGGTGTGGTCGACGGACTCGCGGACGGCGCGGCGCATCAGGGCCGTGGCGCGCATGGCGTTGGACAGGCGGGAGACGTTGAGCATCTCGGCCATCTGCCGGAATCCGTTGGTGAGTTGGCCGACCGGGGTCGCGTACGCCTCTTCGAGGGTGACCTCGCCGCTCGCGATGGACTTCGAGCCGAGCTTGTCCTTGAGGCGGTCGATACGGATCGCGTTACGGGTGCCGTCGGGGCGCAGGCGCGGGACGAGGAACATGCCGAGGCCGCGGGTGCCCTCGCCCTGGCCGGGGACACGGGCGAGGGTGAGGATCACGTCGGCGCCCGGGTTGGACGCGAACCACTTCTTGCCGGTCAGCGTCCAGTACGTGCCCTGGTCGGCGGCGACGGTCTCCGTCAGGCCGACGTCTGTGCCGCCCTGCTTCTCCGTCATGAACATCGCGCCGGTGGCCCGCAGTCCGGGGTCGGTGGAGGAGAGCGCGGCGATCTCGGCCGCGTACCGCTCGGGGTCGAACAGGCGCAGGATGCGGGCGGCCGAGTCCGTCATCGACAGGGGGCAGGCCATGCCGAACTCGGACTGCACATAAAGGTAGGACAGGGCGTACTTGACGGTGTGCGGCACCTTGGACGGCCAGCCGTGGACACCGGGACGGTGCGACATCGCGGCGAGCCCGAACTCCTCGTAGGCGATGGCGGCGGCGCGGTCGTGGGCCGGGTGGTACTCGATCTCGTCGACGCGGTCGCCGCCGGGGGCGTACTGGACGAGGCGTGGCGGGTTGGCGTCGGCGAGTGCGGCCTGCCGGTCGAGGTCGCCGGCCGCGAGCGCGCCGAGTTCGGTCAGGAGCGGCTCGACGCGGGCCCGGTCGTCGGCGGACAGGACACGGTCGAGGAAGGGGCGCAGCGCGGGGTCGCGGTCGGCGTAGTTCATTCGGGGATCACTCCGGGTCAGGCGTGGGAGGCGGTGCGGGTGGTGACGGCGGCCGGCTCCGGCGCGGCGGCGGTACGGGCGAGCAGCGGCAGGACACCGACGAGGGTCACGAGGGTGTAGCCGAGGCCGAGCGCGACGACGGGCCAGATCGAGCCGGTGGCGTCGAGCAGGTACTGGGAGACGATCGGCGCGGTCCCGGCGAACAGCGTCGTGCAGAGCTGGTACGAGAGGGACATGCCCGTGTAGCGGACCTCGACGGGGAAGACCCGCGCGAGGATGCCGGCGAGCGCCGCGTAGTACATGGCGTGCGGGAAGGTGGCGAGGCCCATGCCGAGGACGGCCAGCCAGAAGTTCCCGGTCCCGACGAGGACGAACATCAGCGGCAGCACGACGAATTCGGGCAGCAGCATCCACAACACGGCTTTGCGTACCGGCCACTTGCTCGCGAGGACGGCGCCGAAGGGCTGCACGACGACCTGCACGACCAGCGCGAGCGAGATGACGGTCAGGAACGACGTGCGGTCGAAGCCGAGGTCGGAGGTGGCCCAGGACAGGGCGAACGTCGTCTTGACGTAGGTGATCGCGACACCGGCCGTACCGGCGAGCACACCGAGCAGGACCAGCATCGGCGAGTGGGTCAGAACGTCCTTGATCGGCAGCTTGGACGTCTGCTTGCGCTCCAGGGCCGCGGCCATCTCGGGGGTCTCGGCGAGCCGCAGGCGGATGAACAGGCCGACGGCGACCAATACGGCGGAGAAGAGGAACGGGACGCGCCAGCCCCAGGACTCGAAGGCGGCGTCCGGGAGCTGGGCGATGCCGAGGAAGGCGAGCGTGGCGAGGAGGTTGCCGACCGGCGAGCCCTGCTGGGCGAACGCCCCGTACAGGAACTTGCGCTTGGGCGGGGCGTACTCGGTGGCGATGAGGACGGCGCCGCCCCACTCGCCGCCCATCGCGACACCCTGGATCATGCGCAGCAGCACGAGGAGGACGGGCGCGGCGACGCCGATCTGGGCGTAGCCCGGGAGCAGCCCGACGCAGAAGGTGGCGGCGCCCATCATGGTGAGCGTGGTGACGAGGGCCTTCTTGCGGCCGTAGCGGTCGCCGAAGTGGCCGAAGATCAGGCCGCCGAGGGGGCGGGCCAGGAAGCCGACCCAGAAGGTGGCGAAGGCGGCGAGGGTGCCTACGGCCGGCGAGGCCTCGGCGAAGAAGATCTTGCCGAGGACCAGAGCGGATGCGGAGCCGTAGATGTAGAAGTCGAACCACTCGATGGTGGTCCCGACGAAGGCGGTGACACCGGCGCGGCGGGCGTCACGGGCCTGGGTTGCGCTGACCCCGGGGACTGGGGCGTCGTGCTGCATGACGAGCGTCCTCTCGTAGCGGCATCCCGCCGAGGAGGGGACGGGCCGGAGGGGGCGGGGCCACCGAGCGGCCAGGGCCCGTCCACGCTCCACGCCCGGCGCTCATCGCTCCGTCGCGAGACGTGGATCACTCTGCACCCGCTCATTAGGATGTGTCCAAGACCAATACCGGGCTCCAGTCAGACGTCATCCGTCAAGATAGGGGGCGTCACGCGCCGGCGTCGGGTGCGTCCGGGGGCGTCGGCAGGACTTCCTCCGCCACGCGCAGGACCGCCTGGAGCGGTGCCGAGCGGTTTCCGGTGCGCCAGCCGAGGGCGATGGGGAGCACCGGCACGTCGTCCCCGACCAGCGGACGGAACACGACGTGTTCCAGATGGATGGCGCGCGCGGACGCCACGACGACCGCGAGCCCGACGCCCGCCCCGACGAGCGCGAGCATGTTGTACGAGTCCGGCGCCTCCTGCGCGATCCGCGGCGCGAACCCGGCGTCGTGGCAGGCCTGCACCATGGCCTCGCGCACGGCCGAGCCACGGGCGACGGGGAACGTCACGAACGGCTCGTGCGCCAGCTCGGCGAAGTGGACCTCGTCCTGCCGGGCGAGCGGATGGCTGTCGGGCAGCGCGAGGACGAGGCGCTCCATCCGCACGACGCGCGCGGTGATCCCGCGCCGCACCGGGAGCGCCACGAACCCCACGTCGAGGGACCCGTCCGCGATCCTCCCGAGCGCCTCGCCGGTATAGGTCTGACCCTCCAACACCAGCTCGATACCGGGAAGTTCGGAGTTGACGGCGCGGGTGAGCAGCGGCAGCGCGGAGTAGCTGCTGGCCCCGGCGAACCCGACGGTGACCCGCCCCACCTCCCCGAGGTGCGCGGCCTGCACGGTCCTGCGCACCGCCGAGGCCTCGGCGAGCAGATGCCGGGCGGGCCCGAGCAGCGCGTGCCCGGCGGCGGTGAGCCGCACGGTCCGGGTGGTCCGGTCGAACAGCTTGACGCCCAGATCCCGCTCGAGCAGCTTGATCTGCTGGCTGAGCGGCGACTGCGCGATGTGCAGCCGTTCCGCTGCGCGGCCGAAGTGCAGCTCCTCGGCGACGGCGACGAATCCTGAGAGGTGACGTAGCTCCACGCAGGTGACGATACGGTGGCGCCGTTGTCGTCCAGCGGGTGAGTGAGGGCTGGTCGCACCCACGCGGCGGAGCCGCAAAGTGTCACAGCCCCGCGCCCCTGACGGGGCGCCCCCGCCTAGTCTCTCGGCAATCCCAGAATCCGCTCGGCGACCACGTTCAGCTGCACCTGCGTGGTCCCACCAGCGATGGTGAGGCACCGCGACATCAAGAATCCGTGCAGCGCCCGCTCCCCCACGCCTTCCCTCAGGGCCCCGGAGGGCCCAAGAAGCTCGAGCGCCAGCTCGGCGACCTTCTGCTGGTGCGGCGTCTGCACCAGTTTCCGTACCGACGCCCCCGGGCCGGGCTCCGCGCCGGCCACCTGTCGCATCGTCGTGCGCAGCCCGATGCAGGCCAGGGCGTGCGCCTCCGTGGCGAGCGCGCCGATCCGCGCCCGGTACGCGCCGTCGAGTGTTCCGGCGCGGGCGATCAGTGCCTCCAGGCCCGTGTCGAAGGTCAACTGGTCGGCCATGTGGACCCGTTCGTTGCCGAGCGTGTTCCGGGCGACGCGCCAGCCGTCGTCCACCTGCCCCACCACGGCGTCCTCGGGGAGCAGCACGTCGTCGAAGTACACCTCGTTGAAGAGCGAGTCCCCGGTGATCTCCTTCAGGGGCCGTACGTCGATGCCCTCGGTCCGCTTCATGTCGACGACGAAGTAGGTGAGCCCCTTGTGCTTGGGGGCGTCCGGGTCGGTGCGGGCGAGCAGGATCCCGTGGTCGGCCCACTGGGCGGCGCTCGTCCACACCTTCTGCCCGTTGACGCGCCAGCGCCCGTCCTCGGTGCGCTCGGCCTTCGTCCGAAGCGAGGCCAGGTCGGAGCCGGCGCCGGGTTCGGAGAACAGCTGGCACCACAGGACGTCGCCGCGCAGGGTGGGCAGGAGGTAGCGGTCCCGCTGCTGTGGGGTGCCGTAGGCGAGGAGCGAGGGGACGACCCAGGTCCCGATGCCGAGGTCGCTGACGCGGACGCCCGCGGCGGCGAGCTCCTGCTGTACGGCGAGCTGCTGGACGGGGCCCGCGCCGAGGCCGTACGGCTCGGGCAGATGCGGCGCCGCGTAGCCGGTGGGCGCGAGGGCGCGGCGGGCGGCGCCCGGGTCGAGGCCGCGTATCCCCTCGACGGCCTCGCAGGTCCGCGCCCGGAACGTCTCCGCCTCCGCCGGCAGCTCCAGGCGCAGCTCGCGCCGCGCCCCGCCCTCCGCGAGCCGCACCGCCCGCAGCCGGTGCGCGTCCCCCGCGCCGAGCAGCTGCCGCGCGACGACGGCCCGCCGCAGATACAGATGCGCGTCGTGCTCCCAGGTGAACCCGATCCCGCCGAGGACCTGCACACAGTCCTTGGCGCAGGAGTACGCGGCATCGAGCGCGGCCCCGGCGGCGAGAGCAACGGCCAGCTCACGCGCCTCGGCGCCGACCGGCGCTTGCGCACCACCCCACCCGTCCCCCGCCGCCCGTGCCGCGTCCCACACCAGCGCCCGCGCCTGCTCGACCCGGACGAGCATGTCCGCACACAGGTGCTTGATGCCCTGGAATTGCCCGATCGGCCGGCCGAACTGTTCGCGGACCTTCGCGTACTCCGCCGCCGTGTGCAGCGCCCATGCCGCGACGCCGCACGCGTCGGCCGCGAGGACGACGGAGGTCAGGTCACGGACGGTCGCCGTGTCGACTGCGAGGATCCGGGCGGCCGGCACCAGGGCGCCCCGGGCGGTGATCTCCGCCGTGGGGCGTGTGGGGTCGGCGCTCTCGTGGACGCGGCTACTGAGCCCGGCGGTGCCCGTGTCGAGGGCGACCCACACGGTCCCGGTCGCGGACTCGGCGGCCAGGAGGAGCAGGTCGGCGTCGCCCCCGGACAGGACGGGCGGCGCCGCCCCGTCGAGGACGAGCCCGTCGGACACGGTGACGGCGGTCAGTGTTCCCGTACCGAGGGCGACGGCGCCGATGCGGTCTCCGGACGCGAGGGACGCGGCGAGGCCGGCGGCCTCCGCGTGGCGCAGGACCAGCGAGGCGGCGGCGTTGGCAGCGAAGGGGCCGGGCAGCGCGGCCCGTCCCGCCTCTTCGAGGACGACCGCCAGGTCGACGAGGTCGCCGCCTCCGCCGCCGTACTCCTCGGGGAGATGGAGGCCGAGCAGCCCCTGGCCGGCGAGTCCGTCCCAGTGGGCGGGGCGGCCCACGGGGGCCGCGGGGGCGTCGAGCAGTTTGCGCACTTCCTCGGGCGGTACGGCGCGTGCGAGCCAGCCGCGCACGGCGTCCGACAGCTCCTCTTGCTCCTGCGTGATCGCGATGCCCATGCGGCGCACGGTAGAACACGTTCCAATCTGACGGAAGGTCAGATGGCGAGCGAGACGTGTAATCAAAAGGTAAAGACCTTCAAGACTTCCCCTTGTACGACACCCGTCGGAATAGTCGCCCCAGGTAACGGGTTCAGCTTGCACGTACCCGACGCGCGAAACCCGCCGCCCGCGCGACGCCTGAACTCTCTGCCTCCGGAGGCACTACGTAATGACGCAGACGACCCAACGGCCGACCGCGCAACGCGGAGTACGCGGAGTCGTCCCCGTACTCGCCTTCGCCGGCATCACCGTCGCGGTGATGCAGACGCTTCTCGTACCGGTCATCAAGGACCTCCCGGTCCTGCTCGGCACCGCCCCCTCCAACGCGACCTGGGTCATGACCTCGACCCTCCTCGCGGGCGCTGTCGCCACGCCGATCATGGGCCGCCTCGGCGACCTCTACGGCAAGCGCCGAATGCTGCTCACCAGCCTCGCGATCATGGTCGTCGGCTCGCTCGTCGCGGGCTTCACCAGCGATCTCATCGTGATGATCGTGGGCCGCGCCCTCCAGGGCTTCGCCATGGGCGCCATCCCCCTCGGCATCGGCCTGATGCGCGACGAGCTGCCGCGCGAGAAGCTCGGGTCCGCGATGGCCCTGATGAGCTCCTCCATCGGCGTCGGCGGCGGACTCGCGCTCCCGCTGGCGGCCCTCGTGGCCCAGCACGCCGACTGGCACGCCCTCTTCTTCGGCGCGGCGGGCCTCGGCGTCGTCGCGATCCTGCTCACCCTGGCCTTCGTCCCGGAGAGCTCCGTCAAGGCCGAGGGCAGCTTCGACGTCCTCGGCGCGCTCGGCCTGTCCGCCGGACTCGTCCTCTTCCTGCTGCCGATCACCAAGGGCAGTGACTGGGGCTGGACCGACCCGATGACGCTCGGCCTGTTCGGCGCGGCCTTCGTCGTGCTCGTGCTGTGGGGCGTGATGGAGCTGAAGCTCAAGGCCCCGCTCGTGGACCTGCGCACCACGGCCCGGCGCGAGGTGCTCCTCACCAACCTCGCCTCGATCATGGTCGGTGTCGCGTTCTACGCGATCTCGCTCGTCCTGCCGCAGCTCCTCCAGCTGCCGAAGGCGACCGGCTACGGCCTCGGCCAGTCGATGGTCGTCGCGGGCCTGTGCGTGGCGCCGCTCGGCCTCACGATGATGTTCACGGCCCCCGTGTACGCGCGCCTCTCGGCGAAGTACGGCCCGAAGATCACCCTGATCCTCGGCATGCTGATCATCGCGATCGGCTACGGCGCCGGCCTCGGCCTGATGAGCGCCGCCTGGCAGACCATCGTCATCTCGGTGGTCGTGGGCGCCGGCATCGGACTCGCGTACTCCTCGCTGCCCGCCCTGATCATCGGCGCCGTCGACGCGTCCGAGACCGGTGCGGCCAACGGCCTCAACACCCTGATGCGGTCCATCGGCACCTCGGTGTCGAGCGCCGTGATCGGCATGGTCCTCGCCAACACGGCGAACCACGTCGGCGGCGCGGCCGTGCCCACCATGCACGGCTTCCGCATCTCGTTCCTGATCGCCACCGCCGCGGTCGCCATGGGCGTCCTGCTCGCCGTCTTCCTGCCGAAGCAGCGCCAGGCGACCAAGCCGCAGCTGCGCGCCAGCAGCGAGGAGGACGCGGCACTGGAGCGCGCCGAGGAGGTCGAGTGGGGGTCCCCCCTGCTCGAGCGAAGCCGAGAGCTTGGGGGATTCCGCGGCCAGGTGCTCGACGCGGCGGGTCTGCCGGTCCACCGTGCCAAGGTCACGCTGATCGACCGGCGCGGCCGCCAGGCGGGCGCCGCACTCACCGACCACGAGGGCCGCTACGCCCTGGAGGTCCCGGCCGGCGGCTCGTACGTGCTGGCCGCCACCGCCGCCGGGCACGCGCCGCGGGCCTCCGCGGCGACGCACCACGGCGAGGACCGGCCGGTCGACGTCGACCTGGCCCTGGAGCTCATCGCGCAGGAGAGTCGAACCGCGGCTCGCAGCTGAGCAGTTCGGAGACATCGGAGCCGACCGGCAGCTCCTTCGGGGACGCGTCGCGGGTGAAGAGGCGGGCAGCACGCTCGCCCCGAACCGCGGCGCGTTCGCCGTTCACCCGCAGCCAGGACCCCTCACGCAGGCCGAGCACCGGCACGTCGTTCTCCTCGAGGAACTCGGTGAGGCGCTCCTCGCGGGTCTCGCCCTTGTGCGTGGAGGCCGGGTCCGGGTCCAGGTAGTGCGGGTTGATCTGGAAGGGGACGAGGCCGAGCGCCTCGAACGACGGAGGCTGCACGATGGGCATGTCGTTGCTCGTGCGCAGGCTGGGCGCCGCCATGTTCGTGCCGGCGCTCGCGCCCATGTAGGGCAGGCCGCCGCCGACCGCCTTGATCAGGGCGTCGCGCAGGCCCGTGCGGTACAGCGCGCTCAGCAGCCGGAAGGAGTTGCCTCCTCCGATGAACACGGCGTCGGCGGCGCCGAGTTCGGCCACCGGGTCGTCTCCCTCGTGGACGCCGCGCACGCTGATCCCGGCACCTTCGAGGGCGCCGCGCACCCGGTCGGTGTACGTGTCGTGGTCCGCGAGCGCGTACGGCACGAACGCGAGACGGGCCTTCGGGGGCAGGAAGCCGGTGACGGTGTCCAGGGCGTGTGCGAGGTAACCGCGGCCGTACTGGGTCGAGTTGGAGAGCAGCAGCAGGTTCAAGGGAGTAGCTCCTCAGGGGTGGTGCAGCACTTCAGGACTGCGGGGCTGTGGCGCTTCGGGGCTGTGGTGCTTCAGGACTGGGGGGCGCGCGGCTTGCGCGTGCGCTGCGGGGGATGGGTGAGCCGCTTCTCCAGGAGGCCCGCCGCCTTGCGCAGGGCGTCGAGCCGGCCCTCGGGCCCGTCGGCGAAGAGCTCCTTGGCGCCGCCGAGGCTGAGGCTGCCGTAGGGCTCGCGGCCCAGGAAGACCGGCACGGCGACCGTCGCGATCCCGGCGTCGTACTCGCCGACCGTCCAGGCGTACCCCTGGGCGCGCACCTGCACCAGCTCCCGCTCCAGCTCGTCCGGGTCGGTGACCGTGCGGTCGGTGAAGCGGGCCATGGGCCGGCCGCGGAAGAGCCGGTGGCGCTGCTCGTCGGGCAGGAACGCGTAGAACGACTTGGCCGTGGCTCCGGCGTGCGCCGGATACAGCTCGCCGACCAGCGGGTAGTAGCGCAGCGGCCCGGACTCGCCCTCGACGGCCGCGACGCAGCGCATGTGGAAGCTGTCCGGCAGACAGAACAGGACCGTGTCGCCGGTCGCCCGGCCCAGCTCCTCCAGGACGGGCGCGGCGAGCAGTTCGAGCGAGCCCGAGCGCTCCCAGAGCCGGCCGAGCCGGAGCACGGCGGGCCCGATGCGGTAGCGCCGGGTGGCCGGGTCGGAGACCAGGAACCCGCGTCCGGCGAGCGTCGAGAGCAGCCGCTGGGCGACCGAGGTGTCCCAGCCGAACTCCGCCGCCACCTCGGTCACGCCCCAGTCGGGCCGCGTCCGCTCGAAGGCGAGCAGCACCAGCAGGGCGCGGTCGACGGTCTGCAGCGCACCCGCGGGCGTCTTGCGGTCCAACGGGATCTCACTCATCGCATCTCACCATTCAGACCTGAATTGCAGATAACGGGAAACAGTTGCGGACAACGCTAACCGATCCCGAATCTTCTGTCAGCACCACCCGACCTGGAGTGAGTGTCGGGAGCGAGAGAGGCCGCCCATGCTGAAGTACGTCCTTGACATCGTCGAACTCCTCGACGACCCGAACGCCGACGGCAAACGCGCCGTGGAGTACCTCGACTCGGTCGCGGGCCCGCAGGGCTCCGGCGCCGAGGTCACCACCGTCACCGGCGAGCGCGGCTCAACCGACTTCGTGCTGGTAAGGATCCCGGGCAGCACGGGACGTACGAGTGGCGGTTCGTCCCGCACGCTCGGCGTGGTCGGCCGCCTCGGCGGCGTCGGCGCCCGGCCCGAGATGACGGGCCTGGTCTCCGACGCGGACGGCGCCGCCGCCGCGCTCGCCACCGCGGCCAAGCTGCTCGACATGCGCCGCAAGGGCGACGCGCTGCCGGGTGACGTCATCGTCGCCACGCACATCTGCCCGGACGCGCCCACCGCGCCGCACGACCCGGTCCCCTTCATGGACTCCCCGGTCGACATCGCCACGATGAACCGGCACGAGGTCACCGGCGAGATGGAGGCCGTGCTCTCCATCGACACCACCAAGGGCAACCGGATCATCAACCACAAGGGCCTGGCCCTGTCCCCCACCGTCAAGGAGGGGTGGGTCCTGCGGGTCAGCGAGGCGCTCGGCGAGCTGCTCGCGGTCGTCACGGGTGAGCCCTTGGTCACATACCCGGTGACCACGCAGGACATCACGCCGTACGGTAACGGTGCACATCACATCAATTCGATCCTCCAGCCAGCCACGGCGACCCCCGCTCCGGTCGTCGGCCTCGCCGTCACCTCGGCCGCCGCGGTCCCCGGCTGCCAGACCGGCGCGAGCCATGAGACCGACATCGCCAGTGCCGCACGCTTCGCCGTCGAGACGGCGAAGGCGTACGGGGGCGGTCGACTCGACTTCCACGACGAGGCGGAGTTCGACAACCTCGTGAGCCGCTACGGCTCCCTGTCCCACCTTCAGACGCTCGGCCGTGAGAGCCGTGAGCCCCGGGAGTCCTCATGACCGCCACCACAGCTCAGAAGCCGGGCAAGAACCTGGGCAGCGACGACTACTCGCTCTCCCGCGTCCCGCGCGACCAGCGCCTGGGCTTCTGGACGATGCTGCTCCAGTGGCTCGCCCAGTCGGGCTCCATCTCGCAGTTCACGCTGGGCGCCACCATCGGCGTCGGCATGACCTTCGGGAACGCGTTCCTCGCCTTCACGCTCGGCGCGGTCATCCTCGAAGTGGTGATCTTCGCGATCGGCCTGGCCGGCATGCGCGAGGGCCTCGCGACCCCGATGCTGACCCGCTGGATCGGCTTCGGCCGCAACGGCTCCGCGCTGGTCAGCTTCGTCATCGCCGTCAGCCTGGTCGGCTGGTTCGGCGTGCAGAACACGATCTTCGGCAACAGCGTGTCCGCGCTCGTCGGCGGCCCGTCCTGGATGTGGTGCGTGGCCGCGGGCCTCGCCATCACGGTCCTGGTCATCTTCGGCTTCCGCTACATGGCGCTCTTCGCGAAGATCGTCACGCCGCTGTTCTTCGCCCTCGTCGCCTGGTCGGTCACGAACGCCCTGATGGACCACTCCATCGGCGAGCTGATCAACTCGCCGGCGCCGGGGCAGACGATCCCGCTCGCCGTCGCGGCCACCGCCATCGCGGGCGGCTACATGACCGGCGCGATCGTCTCCCCCGAGATGACCCGCTACAACCGCAAGGGCTCGCACGTCTTCCTGCAGAGCGCCTCGTCGATGATCCTCTCCGAGTACATCGTCGGCCTCACGGGCGTGCTGCTCGGCCACCTGGTGAAGTCCAGCGAGGTGTCGCACATCGTGCTCTCCACCTCGGGCGCCTTCGGTGTGATCGTGGTCCTGATGTCCACCGCGAAGATCAACGACTGGAACCTGTACGGCTCCTCGCTCGGCGTCGTCAACTTCTTCCAGGTCGTCTTCGGCAAGCGCCTGCACCGCGGCGCCGTCACCGTCGCGCTCGGCCTCGCGGGCACCCTGCTCTCGGCCGTCGGCATCATGACCCACTTCACCGAGTTCCTGTCCGTGCTCGGCGTCGCCATCCCGCCCATCGGCGGCATCATCGTGGCCGAGTACTGGGTCGTACGGCGCATGCGCAAGCCGCTCGACGAGACCCGCGAGTCCGGGACACTGCCCACGTCGTCGCCGACCTGGGTGCCCCTGTCGATCGTGATCTGGATCGCCGCGTTCTGCGTCGGCAAGTACGTGACCGTCGGCATCCCGGCGCTCAACTCGCTCGCCACCGCCTTCGTCCTGTACTCCGTCCTCGGCCTCCTCGGCCTCGTGCGGCCGTACGGCACCTCCACCCTGGACGACGAGGACACCGTCCCCGCCGCCCCCGAAGCGACCCCCGTGGGAGCGGCATGAACACCCCCAGCGCCCTGACCCCCGCATCCGAAGAGGCCCAGGCCGAGGTCGTCGGACTGTGCGCGGAGCTGATCCGCTTCGACACGTCCAACCCGACGAGCGACGAGCGCGCCTGCGCCGACTGGGTCGTGGCCCGCCTCGCCGAGGCCGGCATCGAATCGACCCTCGTCGAGAGCGCGCCGGGCCGGGCGAACGTCATCGCCCGTATTCCCGGCGCGGACAGCACCCGCGGCGCCCTCCTCGTGCACGGCCACCTCGACGTCGTGCCCGCCGACGCCGCCGAGTGGCAGGTGCCCCCCTTCTCCGGCGAGATCCGCGACGGCTACCTGTGGGGCCGCGGCGCGATCGACATGAAGGACACGGTGGCCGTGATGCTGGCCACCGCCCGCCACTTCGCCCGCACCGGCACCCGCCCCTCGCGGGAGATCGTCCTCGCGTTCCTCGCCGACGAGGAGGCGGGCGGCAAGTTCGGCGCGCACTGGCTCGTCGAGCACCACCCGGAGCTCTTCGCGGGCGTCACCGAGGCGATCGGCGAAGGCGGCGGCTTCTCGTACGCGCTCGACGACACACAGCGCATCTACCCGATCGAGAACGCCCAGCGCGGCATGGCCTGGATGGAGCTCACGGCGACGGGCCGGGCCGGCCACGGCTCGTCCCCCAACGACGAGAACGCGGTCACCGACCTCTCCGAGTCCCTCACCCGCATCGGCCGCCACACGTTCCCGATCCGCCTCATCGAGCCCGTACGGGCGCTGCTGGCCGAGGCCGCCGAACTCAAGGGTGTGAAGATCGACTTCGAGGCCGACGACCTCGACGCCGAACTCGCCAAGCTGGGCCCGGTCGCCGACTTCATGCAGGTGGTGCTCCGCAACTCCGCGAACCCCACCATGTTCACCGCCGGCTACCAGACGAACGTCATCCCCGGTAAGGCCACCGCCCGCGTCGACGGCCGCTTCCTGCCCGGCCACGAGCAGGAACTCGTCGACACCATCGACGAGTTGCTCCTGCCGTCCGTGCGGCGCGAGTGGGTCAACCACGACATCGCCATGGAGACGACCTTCGACGGCCCGCTCGTCGACGCCATGTGCGAGGCCGTGCGCGCCGAGGACCCCGACGGCCACCCGGTCCCGTACTGCAACCCGGGCGGCACCGACGCCAAGGCCTTCACCAAGCTGGACATCCGCTGCTTCGGCTTCAAGGGCCTCAAGCTGCCGCACGACCTGGACTACGGCCGCCTCTTCCACGGCGTCGACGAGCGCGTCCCGCTGGAGGGCCTGCGGTTCGGCGTCCGCGTCATGACCCGCCTCTGGCAGAGCTGCTGACCCGGGACTCATCCCCTCGATCGCCGCCGGCCCCGTACGCCCCCGCCGCACCCGGCGACGGGGGCGTACGGCAGCATGGGCGGCCGTATACACATGCCTAGGACAGGGGAACCCATGAGCGCGGCGCCCAAGCCGGAGATCCTCGCCGCCTTCGAGGCCGCCAAGGGGTTCATGCCTCTCGGCGAAGGGCTGGCGCTCTACGCGGCCGCCGCCGAGGCCGCCACGCTCGGGCTCCCGCTCCTGGAGGTCGGCACGTACTGCGGGCGCTCCACGATCCTGCTCGCCGACGCGGCCCGCCAGGCCGGGGTGAGCGCGCTCACCGTGGATCACCACCGCGGCAGCGAGGAGCAGCAGCCGGGCTGGGACTACCACGACCCGGAGACCGTCGACCCGGTCGTCGGCCGCATGGACACCCTCCCCACGTTCCGGCGCACGCTGCACGCAGCCGGTCTGGAGGACCACGTCATCGCCCTGGTGGGCCGCTCCCCGCAGGTCGCCGCCGTCTGGGGCGGCCCCCTCGGCCTCGTCTTCATCGACGGCGGCCACACCGACGAGCACGCCACCGCCGACTACGAGGGCTGGGCCCCGCACGTCGCCGAGGGCGGCCTCCTCCTCATCCACGACGTGTTCCCGGTCAAGATCGACGAGTGGACGGGCCAGGCCCCGTACCGCGTCTACCTCAGGGCCCTGGAATCCGGCGCGTTCACCGAGGTCTCGGCCACGGACTCCCTCCGTGTCCTGCGCCGAACAGGCCCCGGGATCTGAAGAAGGACCGTTAGGCTCACCCACGTGTCATACGTAGGCCCGGACAGCGACGGTTTCTTCGACGGCGACGGGGACGGCCCCCGGCGGCCGCGCCGGTTCAGCGGCGGTCCGCTGACCGTGGCGCTCGCCGCGCTCGTGCCCACGGCTCTCGCCGGGTGGCTGATCTGGCAGGTGGTGGGCGGTCCGGGCGAGAGCGAGCCCGCGAAGACACTGCCCGCCGCGAGCCAGTCGTCGACGGCGGGGGCGGACACGACGTCCCCCTCCCCGTCGAAGTCCGACGACGGCAAGAAGGGCGACGGGTCGCCGAGCGCCACCCCGTCGAAGTCGAAGTCGCCCACCTCCTCCTCGAAGCCCGCCGGATCCGGCCCCCTCAAGGGCAAGGTCGTCGTCATCGACCCGGGTCACAACCCGGGCAACTTCCGGCACACCGCGGAGATCAACCGGCTCGTCGACATCGGGACGAACCGCAAGGAATGCGATACGACAGGCACGTCGACCAACGCCGGTTACACCGAGGCCCAGTTCACCCTCGATGTCTCGCGCCGGCTGCGCACCCTGCTCCAACAGCAGGGCGCCACCGTCGAGTTGACCCAGAACGGCGACCGCTCCTGGGGCCCGTGCGTGGACGAGCGCGCCCGGATCGGCAACAAGGCGCACGCGGACGCGGTGATCTCCGTGCACGCCGACGGCTCCGCGGCGGGCAACCGCGGCTTCCATGTGATCCTTCCCGCATCCGTGAACTCGGGTTCCGCCAACACCACGGCGATCGCGGGCCCCTCACGGGATCTCGGCGAACGCGTCGCGGGCAACTTCCTGCGCGCCACGGGCTCGGCACCCTCGAACTACATCGGCGGCGGCACCGGCCTCGACGTGCGCAAGGACCTGGGAGGCCTCAACCTCTCCACCGTGCCGAAGGTGTTCATCGAGTGCGGCAACATGCGCGACGCGAATGACGCGGCCCTGCTGACGAGTGGCGCGTGGCGGCAGAAGGCGGCGCAGGGGATGTCTGACGGAATCGTGAGTTTCCTGCGCGGGTAGTTCTCACCCTGCGGATCGCGGCAGACACCCCCGCCGCGCGGACGATAGTGTCTCTCTACGATGGGGCCACCCCCGCGCTTCGCACGGCACAGCAGCGACAGCGACGCCTCCGCCGACGACCGGACGACTGACGAAGGACCGACCTGAAGTGAATATCCGCTCCCTCACTCGAGGCGACGGCGTGGTGATCGGAGCAGCGGTGTTGCTGTTCATCGCCTCGTTCCTCGACATCTATTCGATCGACGGGAACTCGAGCAACGAAAGCCTCCCGAACGCGTGGGAGAGCGCACCGCTCCTGATGAGCGTCTTCCTCGCGGGCATCATCGCCGCCGTGCTGATCGTCGTCGCCCGGGGGCTGCCCACCGTACCGAAGGTCGCCGGTCTCGACCTCGGCCAGTTCGGCATCGCACTCGCGGTCTTCGCGGCGTGGAGCGCTCTGGGGAACATCTTCGACCCGGCGGGTGGCTGGAACAACATCGGCACGTTCCCGGACAGCGCGTTCGGTGCCGGCACCGGCACCATCCTCGGCCTGATCGCCGCTCTCGTGCTCGCGGGTGCCGCTGTCGCCACGCCGCTCGTGCCCGCGCTGAAGGGTGCCCTCGTCGGCGCCCCTCGTCCGCAGGCCCCGCAGCCGTACGGCGCGCAGCCTGCCGGTGGCTACGGCTACCCGGGCGCCCAGCAGCCGGGCCAGCCCTACGGCGCCCAGCCCGGTCAGCCGGGTCAGCCGGGGCATCCCGGTCAGTCTTACGGTGCCGCCGCCCAGCCGCAGCAGGCCGCGCCCGCGCCGCAGGCCGCGCAGGCCCCGGCCGGCGACTTCTCGCCGTTCTGGTTCGCGGTGCCGGTGCCGCGTCCGCTGTACGCCGAGGACGGCTCCCCGACGCCGATCGCCGAGCTGGCGCCCGGCACGTGGTACCTGGCCGTCGAGCAGCGCGGCCCCGGCCTGGTGGCCCAGACGCAGGACGGCCGCCGCGGCGTCCTCCAGGACACGACGGGGATCCAGCGCGGCTGACGTCGCCCGGCCTTTCCGTCACGGCCCCTCACCCGTCTTCCGGGTGGGGGGCCGTTGTCGTACAGTCGCCCCCGAACCACTAACTGACACTGCGTCAGAAATGGGAGCGGCCATGCGACTCGGACTCGCGCTCGGCTACTGGGGCCGCGGTCCCGACCCGCGCCACCTCGAACTCGCCCAGGAGGCCGAGCGGTTGGGCTACCACTCGGTGTGGACCGCCGAGTCCTGGGGCAGCGACGCGTTCACGCCGCTGACCTGGATCGCGGCGCACACCTCGCGTATCCGCCTGGGTACGGCGATCGCGCAGATGGCGGCCCGCTCCCCCACGACGACGGCGATGCACGCGCTCACCCTCGACCATCTGTCCGGCGGCCGCATGATGCTGGGGCTCGGCCTGTCGGGGCCACAGGTGGTGGAGGGCTGGTACGGGCGGCCGTTCCCGCGGTCGCCGCTCACCGCGACGCGCGAGTACGTCGACGTGGTGCGGCAGGTCCTGCGGCGCGAGGGCCCGGTCGAGATGGACGGCCGCTTCCACGCGCACCCGTATCGCGGCGAGGACGCCACCGGCCTCGGCAAGCCGCTGAAGCCGATCACGCATCCCCTGCGCGCCGACCTGCCCATCCTGCTCGGCGCCGAGGGCCCGAAGAACATCGCGCAGACGACCCGCATCGCGGACGGCTGGCTCCCCCTGTACTGGTCACCGACGCGCACGGACGCGTACGAGGCCTCCCTCACGGACCTCCCCGAGGACTTCGTGATCGCGCCGATGGCCCGCGTCACGGTCTGCGACGACGTCGCCGAGGGGCTGCTGCCGGTGAAGGCCATGCTGGGCTTCTACATCGGCGGCATGGGCCACGCGAAGCGCAACTTCCACGCGGACCTGATGGCGCGCATGGGGTACGCGGACGAGGCCCGCCGGGTCCAGGAACTCTTCCTCGCGGGACGGCGCGAGGAGGCCGTACTGGCCGTGCCGGACGCCTTCGCCGACGAGATCTCGCTGGTCGGCCCGCGCGGGCGCATCGCCGAACGCCTGGAGCTGTGGCGCAAGGGCCCGGTCACCGACCTACTCGTCCTGGCCCAGGACCCGCACACACTGCGGGTCCTGGCCGAGCTCAACTCGTAGCGTTGCAAGCCCAGTTGGAGACTCTGCACTACGAGCCCGAGGACAGCTCCTTCGCCGACGGCACCTTGTCCTTCACCTCGGCGCCCGCGCTCTTGCCCGCGTCCTTCACCGAGTTGATGACATCATCGAAGGAGTTGACGGCGGCGCCGTCACCCTTGCGCAGCTTGGACGGCAGGTCCTTCAGCTTCTCGATGCCCACCGTGAGCGGCGCGACGGCCTTGGAGAGCAGCGGGTCGCCCTTCGCGTTCTTCACGGCCGCCTTCAGCCTGTTGTACGCGAACGCGCCCGCGACACCCGCCTTGACGAGGGCGAGCTTCCGCCCGTGGGCGCCCTTCTTGAACTTGCCCTTGCGGTACGGCTTCACGATCCACTGGTAGGTCGCGCCGGCCGCGAGACCCGCGTTGGCGACGAAGCGCGTCTTGGCGAACTTCTGCTTCTCGGCGGAGCTGGTGGCGGTCGGTTCCGCCACATCCGCGGCCACGGTGGCTGACGCCTTGGTTTTCGTCGTGTCGTTGCCGCCGCACGCCGTCCCGCCCACGAGGAGGGCGGAGCTGACGGTGAGCGCCACGACGGCGCGGCGTATGGGCAGGGTGGAACCGATCACGACAAACCTCCAGGGCGCGGTGCTGCTGCTCCCTGGCAGCGTCCCCCGGGCCCCATGGCCGTGCCACTCGGGCGGGCCCGTACGGGTTTCACTCGCGGTGGAGCGGTAACCCGTGCTTCATGTCTCCCAGCCAAGCAACGCGAGGCACCAACCAAGCCGCGACGATCGTGATGGTCGTCGCAGACATCCTGGCCGCCATCCTCGGCCTGTGGATCCTGATGTACCTGCTGGACGCCAACCGCGCCAACTCCCTGGTGCAGTTCATCCACGACGCGGCCCTGTGGCTCGCCGGGTGGTCGCACGACCTGTTCACGTTCGACGACGCATGGGCGCGGGTGGTCGCGGGCTACGGCCTGGCGGCGCTGGTGTACCTGCTCGTCGGGCACTTCGTCGCCGGCCGGCTGCGCCGCTACTGAGCGGGGCTTCCCTCGCAGCAGTCCGGTTCGAAGCCCGCCGGGAGGCGGCCGCCGAACACCGAGCAGGTGGCCTCGTCGCCGCCGAGCGCGGCGACGGCGAGCAGCACCGAACCGGCCGTCCACGCGGTCAGTTCCCTCGGCCAGACGGCCCGGTCGTCGAAGACGTAGCCGGTCCAGTACAGGCCCGACTCCGGGTCGCGCAGGTGCTGGATCGACTGGAGGATCTCCAGAGCGCGGTCGGACTCGCCCACCGCCCACAGGGCGAGGGCGAGTTCGGCGCTCTCGCCGCCGGTGACCCACGGGTTGGGGATGACGCAGCGCACGCCGAGTCCGGGGACGACGAAG
Source organism: Streptomyces sp. NPDC055140 (assembly GCF_053607285.1). NCBI lineage: Bacteria > Bacillati > Actinomycetota > Actinomycetes > Kitasatosporales > Streptomycetaceae > Streptomyces > Streptomyces sp. NPDC055140. Next base: position 658,507 of record NZ_JBSGTG010000001.1, read on the forward strand.
CGGTCCCAGGACGCCTGGATGCGCTCCTCGGCCTCCGAGCCGGTGAGGGCGCCGCCGAGGACGGGGTAGTACCAGTCCATCGAGTAGCGGTCCTTGTCGAGGAACCGCTCGGGGTGGCGGCGGATCGCGTGCCGCAGGCTGCCGGCCGCCAACTCCCAGTCGGGCTGGGGTTCTTCGCGCTGTTCGGCGATCGCGAGGGCGCACCGCAGCGCGTGGTGCACGGACGAACTGCCGGTCAGGAGTGCCTCGTCGACGGGCGTCCCGTCCGGCTCGCGCTTCCAGCCGATCTGCCCGCCGGGCTGCTGGAGCCGCAGCACGAACTCCATGGCCGCGTACACGGTGGGCCATATCCGGTCGAGGAATGCGTCGTCGCCGGTGGAGAGGTAGTGGTGCCAGGCGCCCACGGCGACGTAGGCGACGAAGTTGGTCTCGCGGCCGTGGTCGGTGATGTCACCGGCGTCCCCGTCGGCGTAGGCCGCGTACCAGGAGCCGTCCTCGTTCTGGTGGCGGGCGAGCCAGTCGTAGGCGCGTTCGGCGGCGTCGTGCTCGCCCGCCGCGTCGAGGGCCATGGCGGCCTCGGTGTGGTCCCACGGGTCGAGGTGGTGGCCACGGAACCAGGGTATGGCGCCGTCCTCGCGCTGCACGGCGAGGAGCCCGCGGACGGTCGCGGCGGCCTGCTCGGCGGTCAGTACGCCGGGCAGGACGAGGAGTTCGGTCTTCTCCGGGCTCGTCACGCCTCGGCCTTGGGCAGGTGCGGCTTGGTGGCGTAGGCGACGAAGCTCTTGCCGACGACCGGGTTGAGGAGCTGCTCGGTGACGCGGGTGAGCGCCGGCTTCTTCATGATGTCCCAGACCAGGAGCTTGTGGTACGCCCGCACGGGCAGCGCCTTGTCGTTGTCGACGCCGAAGGCGCACTTGAGCCACCAGTACGGCGAGTGCAGGGCGTGCGCGTGGTGGGTGCCGTACGGCTTGAGGCCCGCCTCGCGCATCTTGGCGAGGAGTTCGTCCGCCTTGTATATGCGGATGTGGCCGCCCTCGACCTCGTGGTAGGCGTCGCTGAGGGTCCAGCAGACCTTCTCAGGGCCGTAGCGGGGCACGGTCACGGCGATGCGGCCGCCCGGCTTGAGGACGCGGACCATCTCGGCGAGCACGCCCTTGTCGTCGGGGATGTGCTCCATCACCTCGGAGATGATCACGACGTCGAACGAGGCGTCCGGGAAGGGGAGGTTGAGGGCGTCGCCCTCCATGGCCGTGGCCGTGGCGCCGGCGGGGGCCTCACCGGCCTCCTTCATCGCGGCGAACCACTTGGCGACCTCGCGGATCTCCTCGCCGTTCTGGTCGAGGGCGACCACCTGGGCCCCGCGCCGGTAGCACTCGAACGCGTGCCGCCCGGCTCCGCAGCCGAGGTCGAGGACGCGGTCGCCTGCGGCGAGCGGGAAGCGGGTGAAGTCGACGGTCAGCACGTGGCCCTGCTTTCGCGGTCGGATCCTGCACGTTCGAGGGGGGTGGTGGCCGCGGCGCCGATGTTCCGGCCGGCCGGGCGGGCGATGGACTCGCGGTAGAGCTCGGCGGTGCCGAGCGCCGCGCGGGCCCAGGTGAAGTTCCTCAGTACGCGTTCGCGTCCGGCGGCGCCGAGCCTCGCCCGCAGCCGCGGGTCGTCCAGGAGTCTGCTGAGCGCGGCGGCCAGCGCGCCCGCGTCGCCGGTGGGCACCGCGAGGCAGGTCTCCCCGTCGGGCCCGGCGACCTCGGGGATCGCTCCGCCGGTGGTGGCGACCAGGGGGGTGCCGGTGGCCATGGCCTCCGCCGCGGGCAGCGAGAAGCCCTCGTACAGGGAGGGCACACAGGCGACCTCCGCCGACCGTACGAGGTCGACGAGTTCGGCGTCGGTGATGCCCTTGACGAAGGACACGGCGCCTTCGAGGCCGTACTTCTCGATGGCCGCGGCGACGGGCCCGTCCTCGGCGCGCTTGCCGACGACGACGAGGTGGGCGGCCGGGTTCTCGGTGCGGACCTTGGCGAGGGCCTCGACGAGGAAGACGAGTCCCTTGAGGGGGACGTCGGCGCTGGACGTCGTCACGATGCGGCCGGGCACCTCGGCGACCGAGGGGTCCGGCGAGAAGAGGTCGGTGTCGGCGCCGATGTGCACGACGCGGATCCGGTCCTGGCGTACGCCGAGGTGGTCGACGATCTCCTGGCGCGAGGTCCCGGAGACGGTGAGCACGGCCGGCAGGCGGCGGGCGACGCGCTTCTGCATCCGCGTGAACGCGTACCAGCGGCGTACGGAGGCGCGGCGCTTCCAGTCGGGCGCCGCGTCGATCTCCAGCTGCCGGTCGACGGTGATGGGGTGGTGGATCGTGGTGACGAGGGGGGCGCCGAGCGCGGCAGGCCCGCCCAACAGGCCGTAGCCCAGCGTCTGATTGTCGTGCACGATGTCGAACTCGCCGCGCCGCGCCCGCAGATGGCGCCGGGCGCGCAGCGAGAACGTGAGGGGTTCGGGGAAGCCGCCGGTCCACATGGTGCCGACCTCGAGCGCGTCCACCCAGTCGCGGTACTCGCCGCGCTTGGGGGTGCGGAACGGGTCGGGGCTGCGGTACAGGTCGAGGCTGGGCAACTCGGTGAGCCTGAGCCCCTTCAGGCCCTCGCCCTCGTCGAGGACGGGGTAGGGCTGGGAGCCGATGACCTCGACCTGGTGCCCGAGCCGGGCGAGTTCGCGGGACAGATGGCGTACGTAGACGCCCTGCCCGCCGCAGAACGGGTTCCCCTTGTACGTAAGGAGAGCGATGCGCAACGGACGGTCACCGTCGGCGGAGGACCCGGCCCGGGGGCCCGCCTCCATGGCCTCAGCGGTCACTCGTGGTCCCCTTCTCGCGGCACGTTCACGCGAGACTACGCGTGGGCGGTAATCTAGAACAAGTTTCAGAGTTGCCAGCTCTTTGATCCTTCAAGGAGCACAGAATCTACCGGCAGGTAGCCTCGCTGTAACGCTCGGATCAGGTGATTCGCGCCACGACGGAGCCCCCACTGCCCTGCCATGACGAGCCTCTCGAAAGCACCGGATTACGGCTTGACAGCCACGGAACGGGACACATGACAGCGGAAGCGAAGACAGCACATCCGGCGTCGCCACCCCTCACCGAGCGCCAGGAGGCGCGCCGCCGCCGCATCCTTCACGCGAGCGCCCAGCTGGCCAGCCGCGGCGGCTTCGACGCCGTGCAGATGCGCGAGGTCGCAGAGTCCTCACAGGTCGCCCTCGGCACGCTGTACCGGTACTTCCCGTCCAAGGTGCATCTCCTCGTGGCCACGATGCAGGACCAGCTCCAGCACATGCACGCGACGGTCCGCAAGCGCCCGCCCTCGTCCGACCTGCCCTCGGAGCGGGTCGCGGAGACCCTCATGCGGGCCTTCCGCGCGCTCCAGCGCGAACCGCACCTCGCCGACGCGATGGTGCGCGCCCTCACCTTCGCCGACCGCAGTGTGAGCCCCGAGGTCGACCAGGTCTCCCGGCAGACGACGGCGATCATCCTGGACGCGATGGAACTGGACGACCCGACCCCGCAGCAGCTCTCCGCGGTCCGCGTCATCGAGCACACCTGGCACTCGGCGCTCATCACCTGGCTGTCGGGGCGCGCGTCGATCGCGCAGGTGAAGATAGACATCGAGACGGTGTGCCGGCTGATCGACCTCACCACACCGGACACCCGCAAGTAGGCGGCCCCGCGGAGTAAAGGGCCCCGGGGCGCGAGCGGCACCGGGGCACTGAAGAGGGCACGCAAAAGACCTACGAGACGGGTTCCCTGCGCCGGCATGATCCGGATCAGGTGCTGGGGGTCGCCTTCCGGCTCTGCTACTGCCTTCCGGCCTCTCAGCCCTACCGTCGACGTCGGCCACGGCGGATGCCGTTTGCGTCACGCCACAGTCGGCTACTCCGGTCGGACTCCCTCACTCGCCTCATAGGCCAATACCAGAATAGACCGCCCATGTCGTGACGCAACCCATCAAAGGGAACTTTTTTCAGTCTTCCGGCGGAAAAACCGACTCCCCGCTGCCCAGCAACGTGATCATGACGGCTTCCACGGGGCAGCCCTCCGCCGCGGCCAGGATCTTCTCGTTGGCGTCGGCCTCCGCCTCGAGGGGCCTGGACTGCCTGCCGGAGTCGAGACGGAAGGCGCCCGGGGCGTGGTGAACGCATTGGGCCGAGCCGATGCAGACGCCCCGGTCGACCTCGACGTGCCAGCGGTCCCCCATCACGCCTCCCAGCCGGCCGGCAGATGGATCATCTTGTGCTCCAGGAAGGCGCTGTACCCCTCGGGCCCGAACTCCCGGCCGAGGCCGGAGTTCTTGTAGCCGCCGAACGGGCCGAGCATGTCGAGGCTGAAGGTGTTCACGCTGTACGTGCCGGTGCGCACCTGCCGCGCGACGTCGATGCCGTGCGCCACGTCGGCCGTCCACACGCTGCCGCTGAGCCCGTAGTCGGAGTCGTTGGCGATCTTCACCGCCTCGGCCTCGTCGCCGTACGGGAGCAGGCAGATGACCGGACCGAAGATCTCCTCGCGGGCGATGCGCATCGAATTGTCGACGTCGCCGAAGAGGGTCGGCTCCACGTACCAGCCGCGGTCGAGCCCGGCGGGACGGCCGCCGCCGGTGAGGATCTTGGCGCCTTCCTCCTGACCGATGCGGATGTAGTCGAGGGAGCGGCGCTGCTGGCGTTCGGCGACCAGCGGGCCGACCTGGGTCGCCGGGTCGAGCGGGTCGCCGACGACGAGCGCGGCCGCCGCCTCCGTGAGGGCTCCGGCGAACTCGTCGTAGCGCGAACGGGGCAGCAGGATGCGGGTCTGGGCGACGCAGGCCTGGCCGTTGTTCATCCAGGCGGACTGGACGAGCCCGGGGACGGTCGTCGCGAGGTCCGCGTCCGGCAGGACGACCGCCGCGGACTTGCCGCCGAGTTCGAGGGTGACGTGGGTGAGGTTGCGCGAGGCGACCTCCATGACGCGCCGGCCCGCGGCCACGGATCCGGTGAAGGAGACCTTGTCGACGCCGGGGTGCCCGACGAGGTACTCGCTGACCTCGCGGTCCGCGGGAAGGATGGACAGGACCCCGTCCGGCAGCCCCGCCTCCTTCGCGATCTCGCCGAGCAGATACGCGTCGAGCGGCGATTCCGGCGACGGCTTGAGGACGACGGTGCAGCCGGCGAGCAGCGCGGGCGCCAGCTTGGCCGCGGCCACGAACTGCGGGACGTTCCAAGGAACCACGGCCGCCACGACGCCGACCGGCTCGCGCCGCACCAGGATCTTCCCGAGCGCGCCGTCGCGCGTCTCCTCGTACGTGAAGTTCTTCGCGACGGTGATCGCGGAGTCCCACACCATCATCGCGCCGAGCGCCTGCGCGAGGACGCTCCATGAGTACGGGGAGCCGTTCTCCGAGGAGATGAGGCGGGCGATCTCCTCGTGCCGTACGGCGATCGCGTCCTTGATCCGGGTGACGACCGCGATCCGCTCGTCGAGCGGGAGCCGCGGCCAGGGGCCCTCGTCGAACGCCCTGCGGGCGGCGGCCACCGCGCGGTCGACATCGGCGGGCGCGGCGTGCGGCACTCGCCCGAAGACCTCGCCGGTGTGCGGGGAGATCACCTCGATGACATCCGTACCGGACGGCTGCGTCAACTCCCCGCCGATGTAGAGCTGTCCGTGCTCCACGAACTCGTGCTCAAGCCGTTCCCCATGCCCGGTCATGACCGACCGCCTCTCGCGGGACGTTTTCTGACACTGCATCAGAACCTATGGAAACTGATACCAGTTCCAGTTCCAGGAGTCCACGGATCGGCACGGCGACCGTCGCCCAACAAGTCGACCCGGGCGACCATTGGAACAAGTTCTATTACAGTGGCGGGAGTTCGAGGTCGTCGTACGAGAGGTGGGGCCCGATGACGCAGGTGACCGACCACGGTGGAGGCGTCTGGTCCCTTCGGGTGCCCATCCCCGACAACCCGCTCGGCTTCACCCTGGTCCACCTCCTCGACACCGACCGCGGGCCCGTCCTCATCGACACGGGCTGGGACGACCCCGAGTCGTGGGACGCGCTCACCGAGGGCCTCACCGCCTGCGGCACGAGCGTCGGAGAGGTGACGGGAGTCCTGATCACCCATCACCACCCCGATCACCACGGCCTGTCGGCCAAGGTGCGCGAGGCGTCCGGCGCCTGGATCGCCATGCACGAGGCGGACGTCTCCGTCGTGCGCCGCACCCGCGAGAACCCGCCGGAGCGCTGGTACGCGTTCATGGCCGCCAAGCTCGCCGCGGCCGGCGCCCCCGAGGAGCACATGGCGCCGCTGATCGCCGCCCGCGACTCGGGCAGGGCCCGCAGCCTCCCGGGCCTCGCCCCCGCGCTCCCCGACCGCACCATCACCCCCGGCGACCTGCTCGACCTGCCGGGCCGCCGCCTGCGCGCGATCTGGACGCCCGGCCACACCCCGGGCCATGTCTGCCTGCACCTGGACGAGGACCACCCCGCAGGGCTCGCCGGCAACGGCCGCCTCTTCTCCGGCGACCACCTGCTCCCCGGGATCACCCCGCACATCGGCCTCTACGAGGACCCGGACGACGCCACGGTCACCGATCCGCTCGGCGACTACCTGGACTCGCTGGAACGCGTCGGCCGCCTGGCCCCCGCCGAGGTGCTCCCGGCCCACCAGCACACGTTCACCGACGCCCCCGCCCGCGTACGGGAGCTGCTCGACCACCACGAGGAGCGCCTCACCGGCCTGCTCACCCTGCTCGCCACCCCGCTCACCCCCTGGCAGCTCGCCGAGCGGATGGAGTGGAACCGACCCTGGGAACAGATCCCCTACGGCTCGCGCACCATCGCGGTCTCCGAGGCCGAGGCGCACTTGCGCCGGCTGGTGAAACTGGGCCGCGCGGAGGCCGTCGCCGGGAGCGACCCGGTGACTTATGCGCCGGTCTGACCTACGCACTTGACCTGTGCTTTACCCGCGTTGCGCGATCTTTACCGGGCGTGCGAAACAGCCTGCCCGGCGGGCCTTCCGGCGCATGGTCCGCGGGTGGCAACAGGCGTAATGTCTGGCATCTCAGAACTGGACCGACAAGGGGGCGGCCACCGATGGCGCCGGACGAGGCCGTGGTCGGCTGTACGGGGAAGCTGGTCATCGCCACGCGCGGAGCCGATGGCCCGGGCGAGGTACTGGTGCGGGTGCGGGGCGGCAGCGAGACGTTTCTCGCGTGGTCCGACGAACCCCTGGAGCGCGGGGCGACGGTCCTGGTGATCGAGTCCCGCGGCATCCGCCAGGTCGTCGTCATGGCCTGGAGCGATCCGTCGCTCGACGAATGGGCCGACGGCTCCGGCGACACGGGTGACGCCCGCTAAGGAGACTGAAGGATGTTCGGATATCGCGTTCCCGCTCCCGATGAGGCGATGCTGATCTCGGGTGGCAGGCGGGGACTTGGGGGAGCGCCGTTCCGGGTCGTGACGGGCCACGGAAAATTCGTCCTGCCTATCTTCCGCAAGACCCGCTTTCTGTCCTTGGCCATGTCCGAGGCCGAGGTCGTCGAGAAATGCGTGACGCGGCAGGGCATCGCCCTGACCGTCCGCGCGGTCATCGCGTTCAAGGTCGGCAACGACACTGAGTCCATCGTCAACGCCGGCCAGCGGTTTCTCTCCGACCAGGATCAGATGTCGATCCTCACCGGCCGGATCTTCGCCGGTCACCTGCGCTCCATCATCGGCTCGATGACGGTCGAGGAGATCGTCACGGAGCGGCAGAAGCTCGCCGCCGAAGTGCTCGACACCTCGAAGGCCGAGATGGCGAAGATCGGGCTGACCGTGGACTCGCTCCAGATCCAGTCCATCGACGACGGCAACACCGGCTACATCGACGCGATGTCCGCCCCGCACAAGGCGGCCATCCAGCGGCAGGCCCAGATCGCCCAGGCGCAGGCCACCCAGGCCTCGACCCAGGCGCAGCAGGAGGCCCAGCGCAATCAGGCCGAGTACGCGCGGCAGACCGCCGTCGTCCAGGCCGAGTACAAGGCCGAGGTGGACCGTGCGCAGGCGGCGGCCGCCCAGGCCGGGCCGCTGGCCCAGGCGCACGCCGAGCAGGAGGTCCTCGCGGCGCGCACCGAACTGGCCCAGCGGGCCGCCGAACTGCGCCAGCAGCAGCTGGTGGCCGAGGTCGTGAAGCCCGCGGAGGCGGACGCCGAGCGGATCCGCGTGATGGCCATCGCCGAGGCCGAGCGAATGAAGATCCAGGCCGCGGCGGCGGCGTCGTACGACCGGGTCGCGCTCGACCGGATGCTGATCGACCAGCTGCCGCAGATCGTGAAGGAAGCGGCCGGCGGCCTCAAGGGCGCCAACGTGAACGTGCTCAACGGCGCGGACGGCCTCGGTGAGATCGCGGCCGGACTCGTCGGCCAGGGTCTGACCATCCTGGACTCGGTCCGCCGCAACCTGGGCGCACCGGACGGCGACGCCAAGAAGAGCGGCGGCGAGAGGGAGATCCAGCGGTACCTGGGGGCGGCGTCGAGCCCGGCGGACGGCCGCGACGGCGGCGACGACGGGCCGGTCGACATCCGCTGAGCCCTGTCGCCCTCGACAGGCGCACTCGTCCCGGAGGGCCGGGGCAGGCTTCGGTCCGCCCCGGCCCTTCGGCCACCCCGGGGGAGGCCACCTACGGGCCGGTACAGTGGGCGGGTCGTCATCATGCGCGCACGGGGGGAAGCCGGTGCGAATCCGGCGCTGACCCCGCAACCGTGAACCACGTAGGTGGTGAGCCGGACTGCCCCGTGCGGCGCGTGACCGGCTCGTGTCATCGGCCCCCGCCGGTGGCCGGCACCGTCGAGGCATACGGAGCCGGAGCCGCCCGGTGCCCGCGTGTGCCGTGCCGCCCGGCTCCCCGCAGGGAGAGGCACCCGCCCCACCATGAACATTCGCCGCAGCGCCGCGCTCGTGGCGGCCACCGCCGTCATCGGCATGGCCACCGCCCCGGCCGCCCTCGCGGACGACTCCGCGCCCTCCGCGTCCCCTTCGGTGGCGATCCCCTCCGGGCTCTACGGGAAGGCCGACCCGACGTACGACGGTGTCTGGCGGCAGTCGCTCTCGCTGCTCGCCCAGCACACCACCGGTGTGAAGCCCGCGGCGAAGGCCGTGGACTGGCTGACCGGGCAGCAGTGCGCGAACGGCGGGTTCGCCGCGTTCCGCGCCGACACGGGAAAGGCGTGCGACGCCAAGACGCCTCTCGACTCCAACAGCACGGGCGCCGCGGTGCAGGCGCTCGCCGCGCTCGGCGGGCACGACTCCGAGGTCGGCAAGGCCGTGAAGTGGCTGGAGTCGGTGCGGGGCGACGACGGCGGCTGGGGCTACAACCCGGGCGGCGCGAGCGACGCGAACTCCACGTCCGTGGTGATCGGCGCGCTCGCCGCGGCGGGCGAGAAGGTGACGTCGGCGCAGGCCGCGCTCGTCAAGCTGTCCATCCCGTGCGGCAAGGACGGCGGGGGCGCGTTCGCGTACCAGCCGGACAAGAAGGGCAAGCTCGCGGCCAACGCGGACGCGACGGCGGCCGGTGTGCTCGGCGGGCTCGGCAAGGGCCTCGCCGCGGACGGCGCGAAGCAGGCCGGGGCCCCCTCCTGCAAGGGCTCGGGCACCCCCGACGCGGCGCGGGCCGCGCAGAACGGCTCCGCCTACCTGACCGAGGCGCTGGCCAAGGACCACCACCTCATGTCGTCGATGCCGGGCGCCAAGGACCAGCCGGACTACGGCAACACGGCCGACGCGGTCACCGCGCTCTCGGCCGCGGGCCACGGCGACCAGGCCGCGCCCGCGCTGAACTGGCTGGAGAAGAACGCCACGCAGTGGGCCGCGCAGAGCGGTCCCGCCGCCTACGCCCAGCTCGTCCTCGCCTCGCACGCGGCCGGCGCCGACCCCCGTGACTTCGGCGGCACCGACCTCGTGAAGGCCCTGAACGCGACCGGTCCCGCGCCCTCCTCCACGAAGGCCGCGACGCACGAGAAGAAGGACGAGAAGAAGGACGGCGGCGGTATCAGCGTCTGGTACGTCGTCGCCGTCGCGGCCGTCGCCGGTATCGGCATCGGCTTCCTGTTCAGCGGCCGCAAGAAGCAGCAGCTGTGACCACGTACCGCCGCCGCGGTCCGGCCGTCACCGTCCTGGGACTGCTGGGCGTGCTGTGCGCGCTCCTTGCTGGGGCGGGCCAGGCGCAGGCCACCGGCTATCGCTACTGGTCGTTCTGGGACCGTGACGGCTCCGCGTGGGTATACGCCTCGCAGGGCCCGTCGACGGCCCGCCCGTCGGACGGCGACGTACAGGGGTTCCGGTTCTCCGTGAGCGAGGACTCGCAGGACTCGGCGAAGCCGCGCGGGGCCACGTCCTTCGACTCCATCTGCGCGGCTACTCCGGCGCGGGGCGGCGAGAAGCGGGTCGCGCTCGTCATCGACTTCGGCACGGCGCGGGACGCGCCGTCCGGTGAGACACCGCCGAAGCCGCGTACGGCGTGTGCGCGCGTCGCGGACGACGCGACCAGCGCGGAGGCGCTCGCCGCCGTCGCCAAGCCGCTGCGCTACAACAACCAGGCGCTGCTGTGCTCCATCGCCGGCTACCCGAAGACGGGCTGCGGCGAGCAGGTGTCCTCTTCCAACGGCACCGACTCCAAGGGCACCGAGAAGGACGGCGCGGCAGCGTCCGACGGCGGTGGCCCCTCCGTCGGCCTGATCGCGGGCGGCGCCGCCGTCGTCGTGCTCGGCGCGGCAGCGGTCTGGCAGACCCGCCGCCGGCGCGGCTGACGGACGCGGACACGACGACACGATGAGCAGCACCGGCGCAGGTTCACCGCACCCCGCCCCGCGTCCGCGCCTCGCGCGTGGCCCGGGGACGGGGTCGTCCGCGCGCCGTCGTCCCCTCGCCCCACCCCGGGCCCACCGCTCGAACGCGCTGCATCCCGGCGCCTGGTGGCTCTGGGCGCTCGGGCTCGGCACGGCGGCGTCACGGACGACGAATCCTCTGCTGCTCGCGCTGCTCATCGGGGTGTCCGGGTATGTGGTGGCCGCGCGGCGCACGTCGGCGCCGTGGGCGCGCTCGTACGGGGCGTTCGTGAAGCTGGGGCTCGCGGTGATCGGGATCCGGCTGCTGTTCGCGGTGTTCCTCGGGTCGCCGATCCCGGGCACGCACCTGCTCGTCACGCTGCCCGATGTGCCGCTGCCCGAGTGGGCGCAGGGGGTGCGGATCGGGGGCCGGGTCACGGTCGAGGGGCTGGTGTTCGCGCTGTACGACGGCCTGAAGCTGGCCGCGCTGCTGATCTGTGTGGGCGCGGCGAACGCCCTCGCGAGCCCGGCCCGCCTCCTCAAGTCCTTGCCGGGCGCGCTGTACGAGGCCGGGGTCGCCGTCGTCGTCGCGATGACGTTCGCGCCGAACCTGATCGCCGACGTACGGCGGCTGCGGGCCGCGCGCCGGCTGCGCGGCCGGCCCGACAAGGGGCTCCGGGGCCTGGCTCAGGTCGGTCTGCCGGTCCTTGAGGGCGCCCTTGAGCGGTCGGTGGCGCTGGCCGCCGCGATGGACGCGCGCGGGTACGGGCGTACGGCCGAGGTCCCGGCCGCCGTGCGCCGGGTCACCGCGGTGCTGACGCTGGGCGGTCTGGTCGGAGTGTGCGCGGGTACGTACGGGCTGCTGACCGCGGACGGCGCGCGGTACGGGCTGCCCGTGCTGCTCGCCGGGGTGGCGGCCGCGCTCGGCGGGCTCTGGCTCGGCGGGCGCCGCTCGGTCCGCACCCGGTACCGGCCCGACGTGTGGGGCGTGCGGGCGTGGCTCGTCGCCGCGTCGGGGGCGGCCGTCGCCGCCGTGATGATCCGGGCCGGTTCCTACGATCCCTCGGCCCTGGCGCCCGGCGTCGTGCCGCTGGCCGCGCCGACGCTGCCGCTGTGGCCCGCGGCCGGGGTGCTGCTCGGACTGATTCCCGCGTTCGTGGCGCCCGCGCCGCCGCTCGCCGAAACACCCTCGAAGGAGGCTTCATGATCCGGTTCGAGGATGTCTCGGTGACGTACGACGGGGCCGCGACACCCACGGTGCGCGACATCGAACTCGTCGTACCCGAGGGCGAGTTGGTGCTGCTCGTGGGGCCGTCCGGCGTCGGCAAGTCGACGCTGCTCGGCGCGGTGAGCGGGCTCGTGCCGCACTTCACCGGGGGCACGCTGAGCGGGCGCGTCACGGTCGCGGGGCGCGACACCCGTACGCACAAGCCGCGCGAACTCGCCGACGTGGTGGGCACGGTGGGGCAGGACCCGCTCTCCCACTTCGTCACCGACACGGTCGAGGACGAGCTCGCGTACGGCATGGAGTCGCTCGGACTCGCGCCCGACGTGATGCGGCGCCGCGTCGAGGAGACCCTCGACCTGCTCGGCCTCGCCGACCTGCGCGACCGTCCCATCGCGACGCTGTCCGGCGGGCAGCAGCAGCGCGTCGCCATCGGCTCCGTCCTCACCCCGCACCCGCGGGTCCTGGTCCTCGACGAGCCGACGTCCGCGCTCGACCCGGCCGCCGCGGAGGAGGTCCTCGCGGTGCTGCAGCGCCTCGTGCACGACCTCGGCACGACGGTCCTGATGGCCGAGCACCGGCTTGAGCGGGTCGTGCAGTACGCGGACCAGGTCGCGCTCCTCGCAGGTCCCGGCGAACCCCTGCGGCTCGGCGCCCCCGCCGAGATCATGGCCGTGTCGCCGGTGTTCCCGCCGGTCGTGGACCTGGGCCGCCTCGCGGGCTGGTCACCGCTGCCGCTGACGGTGCGGGACGCACGGCGCAGGTCCGGAAAGTTGCGGGAGCGCCTGGCGGAGCACGAGCCGCGCGAGCCTCATGAGCAGCCGCAGGCCGCCGCCTCCCCCGCCTCCCCCGCCTCCCCCGCCTCCCCCGCCTCCCGCCGGACCCTGCTGCGTTCCGGCAGGCAGTCCGAGGTGCCGGCCGTCGCCGAGGTCGCGGGGCTCGCGGTGCGGCGGGGGCGTGTCGAGGCGTTGCGTCACGTCGACCTCTCGGTCGGACCCGGCGAGATCGTCGCCCTGATGGGCCGCAACGGCGCCGGGAAGTCCACCCTCCTGTCCACCCTGGTCGGCCTGGTCCGCCCGTCGTCCGGCACGGCCCTGGTGGGCGGCGTGGTCCCGCACCGCACGGGCCCGCGTGAGCTGATCCGCCGCGTCGGCCTGGTCCCGCAGGAACCGCGGGATCTCCTGTACGCGGACACGGTGGCCGCCGAGTGCGCGGCCGCCGACCACGACGCGGGCGCGGATCCGGGCACCTGCCGCGATCTGGTCTCGCGGCTCCTGCCCGGTATCGCGGACGACACCCACCCCCGTGACCTCTCGGAGGGCCAGCGCCTCACCCTCGCCCTGGCGATCGTGCTGACGGCACGCCCCCCCCTGCTCCTGCTCGACGAGCCGACGCGCGGTCTCGACTACGCGGCGAAGGCCCGCCTGGTCACGGTCCTGCGCGGCCTCGCGGCCGACGGGCACGCCGTCGTCCTGGCCACGCACGACGTGGAACTGGCCGCCGAGCTGTCCCACCGCGTCGCCGTCCTGGCCGACGGCGAGATCGTGGCGAACGGCCCCACCCCCGAGGTGGTCGTGGCCTCCCCCGCCTTCTCCCCCCAGGTCGCCAAGGTGCTCGCCCCGGGCAAGTGGCTCACGGTGGCCCAGGTCCGCGAGGCCCTTGAGTCCGGGTGCCCGACGGAGGACGGGGTATGAAGACCGCACCCGAGACCAGGCGCCCCGACCGCCAGGCCCGCGCCGTGCGCCTCGGCCCCCGCTCCGTGGTGGCCCTGCTCCTCGTCAGTGCCGTAGGAGTGGCCGCCTTCGGGTGGCCGCTGCTCGCGGGCCCTTCGTCGCAGGTCAGCGCGCATGCGCAGGACGCGCCCTGGTTGTTCGCGGGGCTGCTCGTCCTGCTGCTGGGCGTGGTGGCGGCTGCCGTGTCCGAGGGCGGGGTCGGGCCCAAGGCGGTGGCGATGCTCGGAGTCCTTGCCGCGACGGGCGCGGCGCTGCGGCCGATCGGGGCGGGGACCGCCGGGATCGAGCCGATGTTCTTCCTGATGGTCCTGAGCGGGCGCGTCCTCGGGCCCGGCTTCGGGTTCGTGCTGGGGTCCGTGACCATGTTCGCGTCCGCGCTGCTCACCGGCGGGGTCGGTCCGTGGATGCCGTTCCAGATGCTGTCGATGGGCTGGTTCACGATGGGCGCGGGCCTGCTCCCCGGCCCGGACCTGCTGCGCGGCCGCGCCGAGGTGCTGATGCTGGCGGCGTACGGGTTCCTGGCCGCGTTCGCGTACGGCACCGTCATGAACCTGGCCGGCTGGCCGTTCCTGGACTCGCTGTCGTCGAGCGTCGCGTTCCAGGCGGGCGCCCCGCTGCACGAGAACCTGGTCCGCTTCCTCGCCTACTGCCTGGCCACGTCGCTGGGCTGGGACCTGGGCCGGGCAGCCCTGACCGTCGTCCTCACCGTCACCGTCGGCCCGGCGCTCCTGAGGGCGCTGCGGCGGGCCACGCGCCGGGCCGCGTTCGAGGCCCCCGTCGCGTTCGAGGGCACCGAGCCGTAGGGGTTCACCCGCGCTGCGTCACCGAAAGGCGCCCGCACCGTGAAGCACCCCACATGACCCAGGTCACCTACGAGGCGTGGCCGTAGACGCGATCTCTTGACGCGTCCCCACCAAAACACCCCCCGACCTGGGTGATGAGAGCCAGGTCACGCGGGGGATATTTCCCCCACATGCGACCTCAACTAGTAAAAGGGGCGATTGCCACGGGGGTTCGCGCCTGTTGTTCTGGAGGAGTCGCAAGGCGCCGACGGCCCCCACCAGGGCCCCGGCGCCTCTGTACGCCGCAGGGCGTGCGAAGCGGCCCCTGTCCCCCACGGAAGGTTCACGCTTTGTCCGTCACCATCCTCCGCCGCATCGCCGCTCCGAAGAAGGCCCTCGCCGGTGTCGCCCTGGCTGCCGCCACGGCCGGCATGGTCATGGCCGCCGCCCCGGCGTCGAACGCCGCTGCCACTTCTTCGCCGAAGGCGATCGCCCAGCAGAAGATGAGCGCCGCACAGTTCGCGTGCTTCGACAAGATCGTGTCCCACGAGAGCGGCTGGAACCCCCACGCGACGAACGCGTCGTCCGGCGCCTACGGCCTGGTCCAGGCTCTGCCCGCCAACAAGATGGCCTCGTCCGGCGGCGACTGGAAGACCAACCCCGAGACCCAGATCAAGTGGGGCCTCAACTACATGAACGAGCGCTACGGCAGCCCCTGTGGCGCCTGGGCCCACTGGCAGTCCGCCGGCTCGTACTGAGCCCGGCCCGCCCACAGCTGACCTGAGAAGGCGGCATCCTCCCCCCGTGGGAGGGTGCCGCCTTCGTCGTGCGTTCCGGCCCGCCCAGGCGCGGGCCCCCGCTACAGCCGCTGGATGATCGTGCCCGTCGCCACCGCGCCGCCCGCGCACATCGTGACGAGCGCGAACTCCTTGTCCTGGCGTTCCAGTTCGTGCAGGGCGGTGGTGATGAGCCGGGCGCCGGTGGCGCCGACGGGGTGGCCGAGGGCGATGGCCCCGCCGTTCACGTTGACCTTCTCGAGGTCCTGCTCGAAGACCTGCGCCCAGCTGAGCACGACGGACGCGAACGCCTCGTTGATCTCGACGAGGTCGATGTCCTTGAGCGACATGCCCGCCTTGCCGAGCACGGCGCGCGTGGCGTCGATCGGCCCGTCCAGATGGAAGTGCGGGTCGGCGCCGACGAGCGCCTGGGCGACGATCCGGGCCCGCGGCTTGAGCTTCAGGGCGCGCGCCATCCGCTTGGACGCCCACATGATCGCCGAGGCGCCGTCGGATATCTGCGAGGAGTTCCCCGCGGTGTGCACGGCGGTCGGCATGACCGGCTTGAGCCCGCCGAGCCCCTCCATGGTCGTGTCGCGCAGGCCCTCGTCCCGGTCCACGAGCCGCCACATGCCCTGTCCGGCGGCCTGCTCGTCCTCGTTCGTGGGCACCTGCACGGCGAACGTCTCGCGCTTGAAGCGCTCCTCGGCCCAGGCGGTCGCGGCACGCTCCTGCGAGATGAGGCCGAGCGAATCGACGTTCTCGCGGGTCAGTCCGCGGTGGCGCGCGATGCGCTCGGCGGCCTCGAACTGGTTGGGCAGGTCGACGTTCCACTCCTCGGGGAACGGCTTGCCGGGCCCGTGCTTGGAGCCGGAGCCGAGCGGCACCCGCGACATCGCCTCGACCCCGCAGCTGATGCCGATGTCGATGACGCCGGCGGCGATCATGTTGGCGGTCATGTGCGCGGCCTGCTGCGAGGAGCCGCACTGACAGTCGACGGTCGTCGCCGCCGTCTCGTAGGGCAGGCCCATGGTGAGCCAGGCCGTGCGCGCCGGATTCATGGACTGTTCGCCCGCGTGGGTCACCGTGCCGCCCACGATCTGCTCGACGCAGTCGGCGTGGATGCCGGTCCTGCCGAGCAGTTCCCGGTACGTCTCGCCGAGGAGATACGCGGGATGGAGATTGGCGAGCGCGCCTCCGCGCTTGCCGATGGGCGTACGTACGGCTTCGACGATGACGGGTTCCGCGGCCATGAGCTCGTCCTCTCCACACATTCCCGGACCGAACCAGAAGACGTAAGAACTAGAACGCGTACCAGTTCTCCGTGCAGTCTCGATGGTGCTACTCCCGGTACGCAAGGGTCGTGCACATAACCGCGCGCGTAATCGGGCCTACCACGGGTCTTGCCACTTGTAGAACCCGTTACTACGGTGCCGACAAGCTGACGCCCCGTCAGACCGTCACCGGGAGTTGCCCATGCCGTGCCCAGCGCTGCCCGAAGGGTTCGACTTCACCGACCCCGACCTTCTCCAGCACCGCGTCCCCTTCCCCGAGTTCGCCCAGCTCCGGCAGACGGAACCGGTCCGGTGGATCGCCCAGCCGACCGGCATCTCCGGCTTCAAAGACTCGGGCTACTGGGCCGTGACCCGGCACGCGGACGTCAAGTACGTCTCCACGCGCCCGGAGCTCTTCTCCTCGAACCTCAACACCGCCGTCATCCGCTTCAACGAGTCGATCAGCCGCGACCAGATCGAGGTCCAGAAGCTGATCATGCTCAACATGGACCCGCCGGAGCACACCCGGGTCCGGCAGATCGTCCAGCGCGGCTTCACACCCCGCGCCATCCGCTCGCTCGAGGACGCCCTGCGCAACCGTGCGGGCTCCATCGTCGAGACGGCGCTCGCGAACGCCGCGCCCGACGGCTCCTTCGACTTCGTCACGAACGTCGCCGTCGAACTCCCGCTCCAGGCCATCGCCGAGCTGATCGGCGTCCCCCAGGACGACCGCACCAAGATCTTCGACTGGTCCAACAAGATGGCCGCGTACGACGACCCGGAGTACGCGATCACCGAGGAGGTCGGCGCCGAAGCGGCCATGGAGATCGTCAGCTACGCGATGAACCTGGCCGCCGCCCGCAAGGAGTGCCCGGCCAAGGACATCGTGAGCCAGCTGGTGGCGGCCGAGGACGAGGGGAACCTCTCCTCGGACGAGTTCGGCTTCTTCGTGATCCTGCTCGCCGTGGCCGGCAACGAGACGACGCGCAACGCCATCACCCACGGCATGCACGCCTTCCTCACCAACCCCGACCAGTGGGAGCTGTTCAAGCGGGAGCGCCCGGAGACGACGGCGGAGGAGATCGTCCGCTGGGCGACCCCCGTGGTCTCCTTCCAGCGCACCGCGACCCAGGACACCGAGCTCGGCGGCGCGCAGATCAAGAAGGGCGACCGGGTCGGCATCTTCTACTCGTCGGCCAACCACGACCCCGAAGTCTTCGACCGTCCCGACGAGTTCGACATCACCCGCGACCCGAACCCGCACCTCGGATTCGGCGGCGGAGGCCCGCACTTCTGCCTCGGCAAGTCGCTGGCCACGCTCGAGATCAACCTCATCTTCAACGCCGTGGCCGACGCCATGCCCGACCTTCGCCTGACCGGCGACCCGCGCAGGCTCCGCTCGGCCTGGCTCAACGGCGTCAAGGAACTCCAGGTCAGCACCGGCTGACCGCGGGCGGCCGCACGCCGGCCCAGGGAGGCAGGGGCCATCTCCCTACGCCACACCCCTGCCTCCCTGCACGCCCGCACCGCGCTGCTTTACGCGCCCGGTTCCGGGCACTCCGACGGCGAGGGACTGGGTGACGGGGAAGGCGAGGGGGACTCGCCCGGGTCGGGCGACGGGGACGTCGTGTCCGTGGGGCAGTCCGTCGACGGGGTGGGGCTGCCGGGGTCGGAGGGGGTGCCAGGGTCCTGCGGCGACGGGGGGTCGCTCGGGTCGGGTGACTGGGTGGGCGGGTCCGACGGGTCACCGCTCGGGTCCGGGCCGGGGCTGGGGTCCGGGCTGCCGCCGTCCGAGGGCCCGGAGGGGGTCGGATCGGGCCCGATGATGATCCCTCCGCCCTCGCCCCCGCCCTTGCCGGGGCCTTCGCCGCCGCCGACCGGGCTGGTCGCCGGGGTGTCGCCGCCCGCGCCGGGGCTCTTCGGGATCACACCCTTGCCGTCGGGCACGGTGTGCACGCCCTCGCGGTAGAACTCCATCCAGTACAGGACCAGTCGGAGATAGTCGCGCGAGTAGTTGTAGCTGAGGACGGCACGTTCGAGGCCGGCCGCGCGGCCTACGTCCCGGCTGCCGGCACACAGATAGTGGCCCGCCGCCAGCGCCGCGTCGAAGATGTTGTTGGGGTTCTTGTCCCCGTCGCCGTTGCCGTCGGCACCCCAGCGCCGCCACGTCCCCGGCAGGAACTGCATCGGGCCGACCGCCCGGTCGTAGACCGTGTCCCCGTCCCACGCCCCGCCGTCCGAGTCCCTGATCAGGGCGAACCCCTGGCCGTTGAGGGCGGGTCACCACCGGACACCGCCGGATCGCCGGGCACGGCCGACACGGTGCACGCCACGGTGAAGGTCGGCACTCAGGTGCCGGGCACGGCCGTGGTGGGCCGGCCGATCCAAGCGGGTCCTGTGCAGGTGGAGACCACACTGCCGTTCGCCGGACTCGCCCCGCTGTTCCCTGCCGGGACGACGAGCCTGACGAGCGAGGCGACGCTCGACGTCCAGGTCCGGCAGAACAAGCAGTCGGCCGACACGGCCTGGTCAGGACTCACCGCCCACGCCGACGCGCCGGCCGCGGGAGAGGACCTCCGCCTCGGCCACTCCGGAGCGCACGGCCACGGCGACACAGGGCGTCTCGCGATCTCCACGCACGAGCCGCCCTGGTCGCTGCTGTAGGAGGACGTGCGCCAGGCGAGCGCCCCGAGCGGCGCGCACTCCAGGCTCGGCGTCACGGAGCTGCTGTCCAACGTCGTACGCCATGTGCCCGGCGCGCGAGCCGAGGTGCGGCTGCTCCACGACCCGGACACCGGGCACCTACGGGCGGAGGTGAGCGACGAGGGGCCTGCGCTCCCGCCGGAAGCACCGCACTCGGCCGACCCGTTCGCCGAGTCGGGCCGCGGCCTCGCCATCGTCTCGGCGATCGCGGCGAAGTGGGGTGTTCAGCCCTTGGCGGTCGGCAAGACCGTCTGGTTCGAATGCGACGCCTCGTCCGCCTGACCGGTGGCCGCCGCTGTCACCGTCCGCGCCCGGGGCCCCTGGAGCACGTACGTCAGCAGGAAGCCGAGACCGACCACCGTCGCCCCGCCCACCGCGTCGAGCACCCAGTGGTTGCCGGTGGCGATGATCGCGGAGACCGTGCACACGGGGTGGATGAGACCGATGGCCTTGATCCACCACCTGCGCGCGAACACGACGATCACGAGCCCGCACCACAGGGACCAGCCGAAGTGCAGCGAGGGCATGGCCGCGTACTGGTTGGTGAGCGCGGTCAGTGTGCCGTAGTCCGGCTTGGAGAAGTCCTGGACGCCGTGCAACGTGTCGATGAAGCCGAGCGAGGGCATCAGGCGCGGCGGGGCCAGCGGGTAGAACCAGAAGCCGATCAGCGCGAGCACCGTGGCGAAGCCGAGCGCCGAGCGGGCCCAGCGGTACTGCGCGGGCCTGCGGACGTAGAGGATGGCGAGGACCGTGAGCGGCACGATGAAGTGGAACGACTCGTAGTAGAAGTTGAAGAACGACTTGAGCCACGGGACCTGCGCCACCGCGTGGTTGACCCAGTGCTCGATGTCGATGTGGAGGAACTTCTCCAGGGAGTGGACCTGCGCGCCGTGCGCCTCGGCGGTGGCCCGGCCCCCGGAGTTCGTACCGCCCGTCGCGGCGAGCCTGACCTGCTGGTACGCGGAGTAGCCGACGCGGATCAGCAGCAGTTCGAGCAGCAGGTTCGGGCGGGTCAGGACCCGGCGCCAGAACGGCATGAGCGGGACCCGGGACCAGCACGCCGGGACGGGCGTCGCGTACTCGGTGGCCATGGGCGCCCGGTACTCGGGCGCCGTGCGGGACAGGAACGGGACGAGCGTGGCCGCGGCGATGGCGGCGATCAGCACGACGTTGTCGCGCAGCGGATCCGCGAGCGTCGTGTTCGGCAGCAGCATCCTCGCGGGGAGCGTCATCACGAGGATGACCGCGACCGGCCACACGTACCGGTCGGACGCCTTCCTGCCGACGCGGCCGACCATGGCGAGGAGCACCCACAGGAGCTGGTGCTGCCAGGTCGTCGGCGACACGGCGACGGCGACGCAGCCGGTGAGGGCGACGGCGAGCAGGAGCTGTCCGTCCTGCGCGTAGCGCACCGCACGCCGCAGTCCGAGCACCGCGACGGCGGAGCCCAGGACCAGGAAGAGCCCGATCTCGAGGGGGCCCTCCAGGCCGAAGCGCAGGAGCGCGCCGTGCAGCGACTGGTTGGCGAGCCCGTCGGGGCTCGAGCCGAGGCCCGCTCCCGCGACGTGGTGCACCCAGTACGTCCACGAGTCGTGCGGCATCGCGGCCCACGCGAGGAGCGTGCACGCCGCGAACGTGAGGCCCGAGGACACGGCGGCGCGACGTCGCCCGGTGAACCACAGGAGCGGCGCGAAGAGGAGGACGGTCGGCTGGAGCGCGGCGCCGATGCCGATGAGCAGACCCGAGCTCTTCTCGCCGCGGGCGGCGAAGCAGCCGAGCAGGACGAGAAGGACCGGGATGATGCTGGTCTGGCCGAGATGAAGGGTGTTGCGCACCGGCAGCGACAGCATCAGGAGGCTGATCGCGACGGGGGCGGCGAGCAGCGAGGTGCGCCGGGTGACGGGCTTGGGCAGGGCACGGGCGGCGACGAGACCGAGAGCGACGACGAGGCCGAGCGTGCCGAAGGTCCAGGCCCAGCCGAGCGCCTGTTCGGCGCCCCGGGCCAGAGGCTTCAGCACAAGTCCCCCGAACGGGGTACCGGTGAACCGGTCGGCGTCGTAGAGGGAGCCCTTCACATGGAGGACACCTTCAGGACCGATCCAGGTCTCCAGGTCCGTGAGCCGCTCACCGCTGGGGGTGCTCAGGACGGCCACGACCTGCCGCACCGCGAGCACCGCGGCGATCAGCCAGAGGCCCGCCCGGACCATGCCCAACCGCGCTGTCGCGGCCCCCGCCACCAAGGCTTTGCCCGGTCCATGCTCCACGTCTGCCACGCGCCGTCGGCCCTCCCGCCATACGTACCGTCCCAAGAGGCTCGCACCACCCCCGGGGTGAGACGCAGGCAACCCCTGCTTCACTTGCCTGTCCACCGGAATTTGACCGGATGACGATGATGCGGGGTCTGCGTGGTTGCGGTCGAGGGCCGCGACATAGGTCACAGATTTGTCCGTTTGCGACGTGCCGAGGCCGGGGCGTCATGCCTGGCCGGACCCGCTTTTCCCACGCTGTGCAATGACGCGCACACTACCCGTAATGATCGCGGATGCACCTATGGTCGGTTTCTGGCCGCCCCGCCGTGGGCGGCTTCGTCCGTCCCCACGCGGACATGTCCTTGTCCCCTTCGAAAGCAGGCGAGCAGACCCTTGTCGAGTGCCCTAAACGTCGCACCCAGGACCACCGCCCCCGCGAAGGGCGCCTCCCCCGACGTCACCGTCACCGATCCAGCGCTGGTCAAGCGCGCGGTCAAGGCGGCGGCGCTCGGCAATGCGATGGAGTGGTTCGACTTCGGTGTCTACAGCTACATCGCCGTCACCCTCGGCAAGGTCTTCTTCCCGTCGGGCAACCCCACGGCCCAGCTCCTGGCGACGTTCGGCGCCTTCGCCGCGGCGTTCCTCGTCCGTCCGATCGGCGGCATGGTCTTCGGACCGCTCGGCGACCGCGTCGGCCGGCAGAAGGTCCTCGCCGTCACCATGATCATGATGGCGGCGGGCACGTTCGCGATCGGCCTGATCCCGTCGTACGCGACGATCGGCGTCTGGGCGCCGATCCTGCTGCTCCTGGCCCGTCTGGTGCAGGGCTTCTCGACCGGCGGTGAGTACGGCGGCGCGTCCACCTTCATCGCCGAGTACGCGCCCGACAAGAAGCGCGGCTTCTTCGGCAGCTGGCTGGAATTCGGCACCCTCGCCGGATACATCGGCGGCGCGGGCCTCGTCACCCTGATGACGGCGCTGCTCTCCTCCGACGACCTGCTCTCCTGGGGCTGGCGCATCCCGTTCCTGATCGCGGGCCCGATGGGCATCATCGGCCTCTATCTGCGGATGCGGCTCGAAGAGACCCCGGCGTTCGCGGCCGAGCTGAAGAACGCGCACGAGTCGGAGAAGGCCCGGCCCAAGGTGAAGGTGCGCGACATGATCGCGGGCCAGTGGAAGGCGCTGCTCCTGTGCGTCGGCCTGGTCCTCGTCTTCAACGTCACCGACTACATGCTGCTGTCGTACATGCCGAGCTACCTCACCAGTGAGCTCCACTACGACGAGACGCACGGCCTCCTCGTGGTCCTCGGCGTGATGGCGCTGATGATGATCGTCCAGCCGTTCGCGGGCGCGCTCTCCGACCGTGTCGGCCGCCGCCCGGTGATCGCCGCGGGCTGCGTCGGCTTCTTCGCGCTGTCCGTCCCGGCCCTGCTCCTCATCCGTGACGGCTCCCTGTGGGCCATCGCCCTCGGCATGGGCGCGCTCGGCCTGCTCCTGGTCTGCTTCACCTCGGCGATGCCGTCCGCGCTGCCCGCGCTCTTCCCGACCCGGGTGCGCTACGGCTCCCTGTCGATCGGCTTCAACATCTCCGTCTCGCTCTTCGGCGGCACGACCCCGCTGGTCGTCACCGCCCTCATCGGGGCGACCGGGAACATGATGATGCCCGCGTACTACATGATGGCCGCGGCCGTCATCGGTGGTATCGCGGTGTGGTTCATGACCGAGTCGGCGCGCCGCCCGCTGCCGGGCTCGCTGCCCGCGGTCGAGCCCGGCGACCTGCCGCGGACCGTGGCAGCAACAGCCGCGTAACACCAGGAACCGCGCTCCCCCGCGCCTCGTCTGCCCCTTCGCCGCACACGGCACGGACACACAGGGCGCGACATCGGGGGCCGGCATGAGAACCGCACAACCACTGACCATGAGGGCCAGGGCGCTGCTGACCGCCCTGGCCCTCATGGCGTTCCAGATCGCCGCGCTCGTCTCACCGGCGTACGCGTGCGGATGCGGGGCGATGGTGCCGCCCGCGGGCACGGACCTCACCGTGTACGACGAGACGTCCGCGGTGCGCTGGGACGGGCGCAGCGAGCAGATCGTGATGAGCCTGTCGGTGAGCGGCAACGTGCGCGACGCCGCCTGGATCATGCCCGTACCGCACCGCGCGTCCGTCGAACTCGGCGACCCGGGGCTCTTCTCGCAGCTGAGCGAGGTGACGGCGCCCGTCGAGCGGACCCGGCACCACTTCTGGCCCGGCGCCGACGACTGGCCCTTCGACGGCGGGAGCGGCGACGGCGCCTCGGCCGGCGCCCCCGCACCCGGCGGCCCCGTCGAGGTGGTGGGCCGCGAGCACCTCGGACCGTTCGACGTCGCCCGCCTCACCGCGACCGACCCCGACGCACTCGCCGACTGGCTCGACGAGAACGGCTTCCAGCTCCCCGACCGCCTCGACACCGCGCTGCGCCCGTACGTCGACCAGGGCTGGGAGTACGTGGCGATCCGCCTCGCGCCCGCCGACGGCGACAGCGTGCTCGGCGGCGCCCTCGACCCGCTCCACCTCACCTTCGCCAGCGACCGCCTCGTCTACCCGATGCGGTTGTCGAAGCTCGCCCGCACCGAACAGCATCTGCGCCTGTTCGTGCTCGCCGCCCACCGCATGGAGCCGCGCTCCACGATCGGCGGCGACGCGCCGAAGGTCACGTACGCGGGCCGGATCCCGGCGAAGTCCGGCGGACCGCTGCCCGAATTCGCGGGCGGCGAGCGGTACTTGACCGCGCTCACCCAGGATTTCCCGCAGCCGTCGCGCATCTACGACGACCACGAGCTGCGGCGCACCGCCGGCGACGCCACGCACCGCACCGTCGTGTGGGACGACGAACTCCTCACCGCCGGGGGCGTCCCGGTGTGGCTGCTCACCGTTCCGCTGCCCCTGGCCCTGCTCCTGATGGCGGCCGCCGCCCTGTGGTTCCGCCGGCGCTCCCGTCGGCCGGTGCCGCCCCCGCCGCCCGTGCACGCCCCGCCGCCGTTGGGCTGAATCCCACCCGGGCCGCCGCCGCGTGAGCCCATGATGGGGCCATGGCTGAGCACGCATCCGAAGACCAGTGGACCGCCGTCGACGACTACCTGACCGGCCTCCTCGCCCCCGGCGACGAGGCCCTGACGGCGGCCCTCGCGGACAGCGAGGCGGCGGGCCTCCCGCACATCGCCGTCGCCCCGACCCAGGGCAAGTTCCTCCACCTGATCGCACAGATCCAGGGCGCCCGCCGCGTCCTGGAGATCGGCACGCTCGGCGGGTACAGCACGATCTGGCTGGCCCGCGCCCTCCCCGCCGACGGCGTCCTCGTCACCCTCGAGTACGACCCCCGGCACGCCGAGGTGGCCCGCGGCAACCTCGCCCGCGCCGGCCTCGACAAGATCGCCGAGGTGCGGGTGGGCCCCGCCCTCGACTCGCTGCCCGGCGTCGCGGCCGACCACCCCGACCCCTTCGACCTCGTCTTCATCGACGCCGACAAGGCCAACAACCCGCACTACGTCGAGTGGGCGCTGCGCCTGACCCGCCCCGGCAGCGTGATCATCGTCGACAACGTGGTGCGCGGCGGCCGCGTGACGGACGACTCCGGCACGGCCCCCGACATCCGTGGCACCCGCGCCGCGCTCCAGATGATCGCCGACCACCCGAGGCTGGACGGCACGGCGGTCCAGACGGTGGGCAGCAAGGGCTACGACGGCTTCGCGCTGGCCCGCGTACTCCCGTAGTACCCGTTCCTGGAACTGCCTGACGGATCGTCATACCTCGTGGTAGAAACCCACGTTCACGCTGCGGGGCTCATTGCGGTCCAGGACCACGACCTCGCCGGACGCACCCGGCGCGAGAGCCGCAGTCCCTCCGTACACGAGGGGCTGCGGCTCCCCGCCGGTCAACGTGAGGCGCACCTCGGACGAGGGCTCGTGGTGCGAGCCGCGCAGCCAGAAGACGGACCAGGCGCCGTCCTGTCCGCACCGGAATTCGAGATGGACGCGCGAGACGAACAGCCAGTCGTCGGGCGTCGCCAGCCTGCACACGTTCCGGTCGCGCCCCACGCGCAGCACGGCTCCCGGCTCGCTCGGCGCGTCGGCCATCAGCATCCCGGCCGTCGCACCCGCGTCCGCCCCCGCGACGGAGGCCATGGTCAGCTCCAGCACCCGCACAGCTCCTTCGGTCATGGGCGGCCCTTCGGTACCGGGTCCGCCGACGCCGCATCCTAAGTTGTCCCCTGCCCGTGCGGGATGCCCTCTGGGACAATGGCCCCATGACCGAACGCAAGCCACCCGACGTCAGCTTCGAGTCATGGGTCGACAAGCAGATCCGCGACGCGGAGCGCGCAGGAGACTTCTCCCACCTCCCCGGAGCCGGCAAGCCGCTGCCGAGCACGGCCGACACGACGTACGACGAGAACTGGTGGATCAAGCAGAAGATGGCCCGCGAGGGCTACTCCGTGCTGCCCCCGTCACTCGCCCTGCGCAAGGAGGCCGAGGACGCTCTCGCCGCGGCGGCACAGGCCCCTTCCGAACGGATCGTCCGCACCATCGTCACCGACGTCAACGACAAGATCCGCGACATGATGTTCAAGCCCCCGCCGGGCCCGCCCCTCGGCCTGAAGCCGTACGACGTCGAGGAGATCGTCCGCGACTGGCACGAGCGACGCGGGACGCAGGGGACCTGACGCCGATCTCACGCGATGGTGAGCGAGGATGGGCGCCATGAGCATCGTGAAGATCAACGTCCTGACCGTCCCGGCCGAACAGCGCGAGATCCTGGAGAAGCGCTTCGCCTCGCGCGCGGGCGCGGTGGAGAACTCGGACGGCTTCGAGTGGTTCGAGCTTCTCCGCCCGATCGAGGGCACCGACGACTACCTGGTGTACACGCGGTGGCGTGACGAGGCGTCGTTCACCGCGTGGATGGAGGGCTCCATGAAGGAGGCCCACCAGGGCGGCGCGGACCGCCCGAAGCCTGCGGCCAGCGGGTCCTCGGTGTGGTCGTTCGAGGTCGTGCAGCAGGCTTCGCCCAAGTCGTAGTGGAGTAGTGGACTAGAGGCGATCCGCCTCGCCGTCCTCGGTGAGCACCAACCAGCGCCGCCCGTCGATGAGTTCGCGGGCGGCGTCCAGGTGCCCGGCGTGGCAGGCGGTCTCCGTGATGACGTGCAGCAGGACGTCCCGGTGGCTGTGCAGGTGCGGCGGCCCGAAGAGGTGGTGCGGCCACCAGGCCAGGGGCGCCTCCGCGGGCGTGGCGGCGATGATCCCGTCCGCGCGGTCCGTCTCACGGCGGTACCGCTCCAGGACGTCGGCCGCCGGCAGCTCCGGCTCGACCTGCCAGGCGTCCTCAATGGCGTCGAGGCCGTCGATGACTGCCTGATCCCCCGTCAGGACGGCCTGGAACCAGAAGCGTTCGACGTCGAGCGCCAGGTGCTGGACCAGCCCCAGACACGTCCAGCCGGACGGCAGCACGGGCCGCCGCAGCGCCTCGGGGCCGAGCCCGTCGATGATGCCCAGGATGTGGCGGCGCTGTCCGCGCAGGACGTCGAGCAGCGCCTTGATCTCGCCGGTCTCGGGGCTGGTTTCGGAGCTGGTCTCGGCACCGGTCCCACCAGAGGTCTCGTCGGTCACAGATATGTCGGTCACAGGTACCGAGGATGTCCGAACCCCGGGTCCCTGTACAGGTCGAAACCACTTGCGCCCGGCGCCGCACCTTCGCCGACAATGCCCCCATGACTTCGCCGTGGACCATCACCCCTGAGCCGTTCGACTCCGCCGTCGCCGCGGAGCTGTGGCGCGCGTACTACACGGAGGTCAGCGACCGCTGGTATCTGCTGCACGAGGGGCGCACCACCGACCCCGACGAGCTGGAGCGCGAGGTCGCCGCCGACACGGGTGCCTATCTCGCGGCGCCGTGCGGGGTGTTGCTGGTCGCGCGATACCGGGGCGAGCCCGCCGGGACCGCGGGCGTGCGGATGATCGACGCCTCGACCGGCGAGCTGAAGCGCGTCTTCGTGCGGCCACAAATGCGCGGGAAGGGCGGCGGCTCCGTGCTGCTCGCGCAGGTGGAGAGCGCCGCGCGGGATCTCGGCGCCGAGCGGGTCGTCCTCGACACCCGGGGCGACCTGGTGGAGGCCCGGATGCTCTACGCGCGGCACGGCTACCAGGAGACGTCCCCGCACAACGACGAGGAGTACGCCGAGCACTGGTTCACCAAGAAGCTCGCCTGAGGAGCGGAAGCGTGACGCACAGGGGCAGCGTCAGGCGCCGGCCGCCAGTCCGTCGTGCGGACGCTCCGCGTCGGACCCACACAGCTCCGCGTTGAGCTCCTCCACGAGTTTCACCAGGTCCGTCGGCCGGT
Organism: Streptomyces sp. NPDC055140; assembly: GCF_053607285.1. NCBI lineage: Bacteria > Bacillati > Actinomycetota > Actinomycetes > Kitasatosporales > Streptomycetaceae > Streptomyces > Streptomyces sp. NPDC055140. The sequence continues at coordinate 686,432 of NZ_JBSGTG010000001.1, forward strand.
CCGGGCCCCACCAGTCGCCCAGCAGTTCGGCGAGCGACTCCTCGCGGGACGCGGACAGCCGGGCGGCGACCTCGCGGCCCTCGTCGGTGAGGGCGAGGTCGGGGCCCTCGCGCGTGGCGAGGCGTCTCCCTTCCACCTGCCGGGTCGCCGCGATGATCACGGGCAGCGGTACGGCACTGTGTTCGGCGAGCGCCGACGGCTCCGCCCACCCGTAGCGCTTGATGCGCAGCAGGAGCCAGCTCGAGGCGGGCAGCAGGTCGTAGCCGGCCCGTTCGGTGATCTTCTCGTAGATCTCGCGGCGCCCCTCCCGGGTGCCGAGCACCGACAGGGCCCGCGCCACCTCGTCGTGCGACGAGCGCTGTACTGGGTTGCTGGCCAGGGTCTCCGTCGCGTCCGGCGCGGTGACCGAGCCGCGCAGCTTGTCCTCGCGCAGGAACCAGGCCAGGACGAAGGCGACGAGGGCGACCGGGGCGGCGTAGAGGAAGACGTCCGTGATGGACGACGCGAAGGCGTGCAGGACCGGTCCGCGCAGGGCGGGCGGCAGCTCGCCGATGCCTCTCGGGTCCGACTGGAGCGCGTTCACATCGATGCCTGGAGGCAGGCTGCGGCCGGCGAGGGCGTCCGTGAGTTTGTCTCCGAGGCGGCTCGCGAAGATCGTGCCGAAGATCGCGACGCCGAAGGAGGCGCCGATGGAGCGGAAGAACGTCGCGCCGGAGGTGGCGACGCCCAGGTCCTCGTACGAGACGGCGTTCTGCACGATCAGGACGAGGACCTGCATGACGAGTCCGAGGCCCAGGCCGAAGACGAAGAAGTAGGCGCTCATCTCGCCGGTCGAGCTGGTCTCGTCGAGCTGGTGCAGGAGCAGCAGGCCGAGGGCGGTGACGCCGGTGCCTACGACGGGGAAGACCTTCCAGCGGCCGGTACGGCTGACGATCTGGCCGGACGCCGTCGAGGAGAGCAGCAGTCCGATGACCATCGGCAGCATGTGCACGCCCGACATCGTCGGCGAGACGCCCTGGACGACCTGGAGGAACGTCGGCAGATACGTCATCGCACCGAACATGGCGAAGCCGACGACGAAGCTGATCACCGCGGAGAGCGTGAACGTGCGGATGCGGAACAGCTTCAGCGGCAGGACCGGCTCGGCGGCCCGCCGCTCGACCTGGACGAACACGACCGCGAGGACGACGCCGAGCACCGCGAGGCCGATGATCTGCGCCGAGTCCCAGTCCCAGGTCGTCCCGCCGAGCGAGGCGACCAGGACCAGGCAGGTCGCCACGGTGGCGATGAGGAACGTGCCGAGGTAGTCGATCGTGTGCTTGGCGGAGCGTACGGGGATGTGGAGCGTGGTCGCGATGACGACGAGCGCGACGACGCCGATCGGCAGGTTGATGTAGAAGACCCAGCGCCAGCTGAGGTGTTCGGTGAACAGCCCGCCGAGCAGCGGGCCCAGCACGCTCGTCGCGCCGAAGACCGCTCCGAACAGACCCTGGTACCTGCCCCGGTCACGCGGCGGGACGATGTCGCCGACGATCGCCATGGACAGGACCATCAGGCCACCGCCGCCCAGTCCCTGGAGTGCGCGGAACCCGATCAGCTGCGGCATGTTCTGCGCCATGCCGCACAGCGCCGAGCTGATCAGGAAGATCACGATGGCGATCTGGAAGAGCTTCTTGCGGCCGTACTGGTCACCCAGCTTGCCCCACAGGGGCGTGGCGGCCGTCGACGCCAGCAGGTACGCGGTCACGACCCAGGACAGGTGTTCAAGGCCGCCGAGGTCGCTCACGATGGTCGGCAGCGCCGTCGAGACGATCGTCTGGTCGAGCGCCGCGAGGAGCATGCCGAGCAGCAGCGCACCGATCGAGACCATCACGCTGCGGGGCGCGTGGCCGCCGCCGATCGTGGATCCGGTGCGGTCAACGCCTGGGCCTGCCGTCAGGTCCGTACGGGGAAGGCCCCCGCTAGCGTCCTGGGTCATGGACACCTCCTGAGACACCACGCCGGACACGGCCGGCGGGGGCTCTGCCATCTACCAGAATGGTCGGTGTGCCCCGGTTTGGCCTGTTGAGGCCGGGGGCTCAGGAGGGAGACGGCGGCGCGGGCCGGGGGATGTCGCGACGCGGGCCCGGCAGATGGTGCGGCACGGACCCGGCGGATGGTGCGGCGCCGGGCTCGCCGATACAGGGCTGCGGGACTCGCCGATATGGGGGTTCGGGGCTCGCCTGTACAGGGGTCGGACCTCGCCCATATATGGGGTGCGGGTCAGCCGATGTGCAGCAGGATCTCGCCGGCGGCGCCCGCCTCGACCCGCACCTGCGTCAGGTCGTCCACGACCACCGTGGGGCTGTGCGCGCCCGCGCGGGGGCCGACGCCGACGACGCGCATCCCGGCGGCACGGCCGGCCGCGATCCCGGCCTCCGAGTCCTCGAAGACGACGCAGTCCGCGGGGTCGATGCCGAGCTCGGCGGCGCCCTTGAGGAACCCCTCGGGGTCGGGCTTGCTGGCGCCGACGCTCTCGGCGGTGATGCGCAGGTCGGGCTGGGTGAGGCCGGCGGCGGCCATGCGGCGGGTGGACAGGGCCACGTCGGCCGAGGTCACCAGGGCGTGCGCGAGGCCGCCGTCACGCAGGGAGGCCATGAACGCGGCGGCGCCCGGCACGGGGACGACGCCGTCGATGTCGGCGGTCTCCTCGGCGAGCATGCGCGCGTTCTCGGCGTGGTTCTCGGCCATGGGGCGGTCGGGCAGGAGGAGCGCCATGGACGCGTAGCCCTGGCGACCGTGGACGACCTTCATGACCTCGACGGCGTCGAGCCCGTGGAGGGCCGCCCAGCGCTGCCAGCAGCGCTCGACCACCGCGTCGGAGTTGACCAGCGTGCCGTCCATGTCGAGCAGAAGGGCGCGGGCGGACAGAACAGTGGTGGCCGTCATCGGCAGGGTCCTCCAGGCGTAGGAACAAGGTGACCCCGCCCACCGGTCAGGGTGAATGGGCGGGAGCCACTTTGTTCCTCAACTGTACAAAACGGGGTGGCGACTACGCCAGCGGCCCTGGTCAGGGCCGGATCCACGGCTTACGCCACCGCTTCGTAGAGGCTCCAGACGCCCATGCCGAGCATCAGGACCGCGGCGATCTTCGTGATGAGCGCCAGCGGCACCCGCTTCATCAGGGCCTTTCCGCCGACGATGCCGAGACCCCCGACGGCCCAGAGGGCAAGGACGGCACCGAGGCCGACGGAGAACGGGTCGTCGTAGCGGGCGGCGAGGTTCGCGGTCATGATCTGCGTCAGGTCACCGAACTCCGCGACCAGGATGAGCATGAAACCCGCGCCGGAGACCTTCCAGAAGCTCTGGTCCTTGGGCTTGCGGACCTCTTCCTCCTCCTCGTCCTTCTTCAACAGGAGGACGGCCGCGCCACCGAGGAACAGCACACCGGTCAGGGCGTGCACGAGCTGCTGCGGCAGCAGGGTCAGGACGCTGCCCGCCGCGACGGCGAGCGCGACATGGACGGCGAAGGCGGCGGCGACACCGGCGAAGACGTACGAGGCGCGGTAGCGGGTGCCGAGGACGAGTCCGGCGAGCGCGGTCTTGTCGGGGAGTTCGGCGAGGAAGACGATGCCGAAGACGACCGCCATCACGCTGATGCTGATCAAGATTCCTCAATCGGTCGGGCTGCCCCGCCGAGAGTTCCGTAAGTCCTGAACGACACCTCGGCACGGCAGCGCTCAGGTGCGTACACGGGTGTGCACGCAGGTGAATCACTGCTTTGCCGAAGGTCTCGCTGGCCGGACCGGGTGTACGGGTCCTGCCTCCGGGCGCCGGCTCAGAACGAGCTGAGCAGTATGTCGACGGTCCGGCGAAGAGCTACTCCCCTTCTGCGCCGCCCATCGTACGCGAACTGCTGAGCGAATCGGCATGACCCACGTCACGCCCGGACGCGCCACCCCGGTACCACCGGCCCGCACCAGAAGTCCCGCCCGCTCCACCAGAAGTCACGTCCGCCCCCTTGATGTGTACGCGTCGTTGACGCGACCCTGTCACTCGGCGCACATCTCCCGGAAACCCCGGAGCGCCAGCATGGCCGGGCCCGCTCGGCCAACTTCCCCCCACTTCAAGGGAGTTCACATGCGCATGTTCTACGCGCGTCGACGCGCCGCCGCACTCGGCGCCGTCACCGCCGTCGTCTCCGCCCTCACTCTGCTGAACGGCCCGGCCGCGCAGGCCGCTCCCCCCACCCCGGTCAGCGGGGCCACCGCCCGCACGTACCTCTCCGAGCTCACGGTCAAGGCCGAGGGCTCCTCCGACGGCTACAGCCGCGACCTCTTCCCGCACTGGATCACCCAGTCCGGTGCCTGCAACACCCGCGAGGTCGTCCTCAAGCGCGACGGCACGAACGTCTCGCAGGACTCCAGTTGTGCGGCCACGTCCGGCAGTTGGTACTCGGAGTACGACGGCGCGACCTGGAGCGCGGCGGCCGACGTCGACATCGACCACATCGTCCCGCTCTCCGAGGCCTGGAAGTCCGGCGCCAACGCCTGGACGACCGCCCAGCGCCAGGGCTTCGCCAACGACCTCACGCGGCCCCAGCTCATCGCCGTCACCGACAACGTCAATCAGTCCAAGGGCGACCAGGACCCGGCCAAGTGGATGCCGTCGCGCGCCGCGTACAAGTGCACCTATGTCCGCATGTGGGTGCAGGTGAAGCACTACTACAACCTCACGGTGGACTCCGCCGAGAAGAGCGCGCTGACGTCGTACCTCAGCGGCTGCTGAACTCTCGTGCCGCGGATCTGAATCCCGGCCTGCCGGAACCTCCCCGCCGGCCTCCGTCGTTCCGTACCGTACGGGGCGACTGAGGAGGCTGATCACGTGGCACGGCTGCGACTTGGACCGCTGCTGAGATACGTGGACGAGTCGTCGGCGACCGTCTGGGTCGAGGCGAGCCGTCCGTGCACCGCCGAAGTGCGCTGCGCGGACGGCTCGTCAGGCCGTGCCCGCACGTTCCAGATCTGCGGCCACCACTACGCGCTGGTCCCGGTGACGGGCCTCACGCCGGGCAGCGCGACGGCCTATGAGGTGCTGCTCGACGGCGCCCCGGTCTGGCCGCTCGCCGACTCGCCCGTTCCGCCGAGCACGATCCGCACACCCGCGTACGACGACGCGGCACGCCCCGTCCGTATCGCGTTCGGCTCGTGCCGGTGGGCCGCGCCGCCCGCCGACGACCACGATCCCGTCGGCCCCGACGCCCTGGACACGCTGGCCACCGAGCTCGCCTCCGCACCCGATGCCGAGCGCCGCCCCGATGTACTGCTCCTGCTCGGCGACCAGGTCTACGCGGACGAGATCTCACCGGCCACCCGCCGCTATCTCGCCGCCCGCCGCGACCTGCGCGACGCCCCGGGCAACCAGGTCGCGGACTACGAGGAGTACACCCGGCTCTACTACGAGTCCTGGCTCGACCCCGATGTGCGCTGGCTGCTGTCCACGGTCCCCAGCTGCATGATCTTCGACGACCACGACGTCATAGACGACTGGAACACCAGCGCCTCCTGGCTCGCGGAGATACGGGCCACCGACTGGTGGAACGAGCGGATTCTCAGCGGCCTCATGTCGTACTGGGTCCATCAGCACCTGGGCAATCTGGCGCCCGCCGAACTGGCCGCCGACCCCGTGTACGCGGCGGTGCGCGCGGACCCCGACGGGACGAACGCGCTCAGGGAGTTCGCCGCCCGCGCCGACGCCGACGCGACCTCCGTCCGGTGGAGCTACCGGCGCGACTTCGGCCGCGTACGGCTCCTGATGGTCGACACGCGGGCCGCCCGCGTCCTGGCCGAGACGGACCGGTCGATGCTCGACCCGTCGGAGGCGGCGTGGCTGCGTGAGCAGGCGCTGGAGGGGACGGGGGCGTCACCGGACGACACCTCGGGGGCGTACGACCACCTCCTGATCGGGACCTCGCTGCCCTGGCTGCTGCCGCATCTCGTGCACGACGCCGAGGGGTGGAACGCCGCACTGTGCCGGGGTGAGCGCGGTGCGCGCTGGGCCCGGTTCGGCGAAAAGCTGCGCAGGCGGGCCGACTTGGAGCACTGGGCCGCGTTCCCCGCGTCGTTCGACGCGCTGACGGCGCTGATCGCCGAGGCGGGCAGCGGTGAGGGCGCACCGGCGACGGTGTGCGTACTCTCCGGCGACGTCCACCACGCATACGTAGCCGAACCCGCCTGGCCCCACGACGCAGCGGCCCCGGCCGCGCGGGTCCTGCAGCTGACCTGCTCACCGGTGCACAACTCGATCCCCGGCTCGATAAAGGTCGGATTCCGCTTCGGCTGGAGCCGCTTCGGCCGCGCTCTCGGACGGTGCTTCGCCCGGCACGGCCGCCTCGCCGCTCCCCCGGTCTCCTGGCGCAAGACGGGCGGACCCTGGTTCGGCAACCAGCTGATGACCCTGACCCTGCGTGGGCGCACGGCACGGCTACGCCTCCGGCAGGCGCAGGCGGTGCCGGGCGAAAAGGCCAGGCTGCGGGAGGCGGCGGACACCGTGCTGAGTGAATGACCGTACTGAGTGAATGTTGTGAATGACCGTGCGTGACCAGGCCTGTCGCCCACGGGGCCGCCGGGTGAAGATACGGCGCACACCCGGACTCCGCTCTTCCCTTGACAGGGCGACCCGGCATGATGAGCGGACGTTCCGCTTCCAGCAGCCCCACATGCCCCGGGAGTCCCTCTTTGTCCGCAGTGTGCTCGGCGCCGGCCGCAGCGATAGTCGGCGCGGGCCCGCGCGGCACCAGCGTCCTCGAACGACTCTGTGCTTCCGCCGGCGAGCTCCTGCCGCCCGGTGCCCACCTCACCGTCCACGTCGTCGATCCGGCGCCGCCGGGAGCCGGCAGCGTCTGGCGGACCTCGCAGGCGCCCGAACTCCTGATGAACACCGTCGCCTCACAGGTCACGCTGTTCACCGACGACAGCGTGGACTGCTCGGGCCCGATACGCCGGGGGCCGAGCCTGCACGAGTGGGCCCAGCGCCAGAGCCTCACCCTCGGCCCCGACGACTACCCGACCCGCGCCCTCTACGGCCGGTACCTGGAGTGGGTGTTCGCCGAAACCGTGGGCTGCGCGCCCGACGCCGTACGCGTCGAGGTCCATCGCGCGCGAGCCGTGCGTCTCGACGACGCGGACGACGGCCGCCAGACCCTCGTACTCGACAACGGGCGCGAACTGACCGGCCTGTCCGCCGTCGTCCTCGCCCAGGGCCATCTGCCCACCGCCGCGAGCCCCGCCCAGACGCGCCTCACCGAGTACGCGCGGCAGCACGGCCTGCGCCACATCCAGCCCGCGAACCCGGCCGACCTGGACCTCTCCCTCATCCCCCCGGGCGAACCCGTCCTGCTGAGGGGCCTCGGCCTCAACTTCTTCGACCACATGGCGCTGCTCACCGAGGGCCGCGGCGGACGCTACCGCCGCACATCCTCGGGGGAGTTGCGGTACAAGCCCTCGGGCCGCGAGCCGCGCCTGTACGCCGGTTCGCGCCGCGGCATCCCGTACCAGGCGCGCGGCGACAACGCCAAAGGCCCGTACGGGCGCCACGAACCAGCCGTTCTCACCCCCGAGGTCATCGCCCGCTTCCGCAAGCGCGCGGACTCCGGGGACGCGCCGGACTTCCTGGGCGAGATCTGGCCACTCGTCGCGAAGGAGGTGGAGACCGTCTATTACGAGACCCTGCTGCGCCGCGCGGGAGCGGGGGACGCCGGTTTCCGCGAAGGCTTCCTCGCCGCGCCGCACCAGAGCTCCGAAGAGGCCGACGTCCTGTACGAGTTCGGGATTCCGGAGGTTCTCCGCTGGTCCTGGGACCATGTCTCCCGGCCGCACGCAGAGCTCTCCTTCGGCTCGCCCGCCGCGTGGCGGACCTGGCTCCTGGCCCATCTGCGCGAGGACGCGGCGCACGCCGCGCTCGGCAACACGGACGGTCCCGTGAAGGCCGCCCTGGACGTGCTGCGCGACCTGCGCAACGAACTGCGCCAGGCCGTCGACCACGGCGGGATCGGCGGCGCATCGCGACGCGACCACCTCGACCGCTGGTACACCCCGCTCAACGCCTTTCTGTCGATCGGCCCGCCCCGGCGGCGCATCGAGGAGATGACCGCGCTCGTCGAGTCCGGCGTCCTGACCGTGGTCGGGCCGCGCCTGGACGTGCGGGCCGAGGACGGCGCGTTCGTCGCGCACTCGCCCGATGTGCCCGGATCATCCGTGACAGCCACCACACTCGTCGAGGCGCGGCTGCCGGAGACGGACGTGGCACGCACCGGCGACCAACTGCTCGCCGGGCTCCTGAAGACGGGCCACGTCCGGCCGCACACGCTCGACGGTTACGCGACGGGTGGGGTGGACGTGACACCGCGCCCGTACCGTCTGATCGACCGTCAAGGACGGCCGCACGCAAGGCGGTTCGCGGTCGGCGTGCCCACGGAGGGGGTGCACTGGGTGACCGCGGCGGGGGCCCGGCCGGGGGTCGATTCGGTGACCCTTTCGGACGCGGACGCGGTCGCACGAGCGGCTCTGCGGACGGCTTCCGGGGAGCGCGTGGAACCCGGCGCAGAGCAGCACTCCCGGCCAGATGTTGAACTTGCAAGCGTTGATTAGGGTCCCCTAACCTGTGGCCTCCATCGGTTCGTCCCCAACCGACACAAGGAGTCCCCCATGACTGGACGTCTCAACAGCGCCCAGCCCTACGCCCTCGGCCTGTTCCGCATCATCGTGGGCCTGCTCTTCGCCTGCCACGGCGCCGCCTCGCTCTTCGGCGTCCTCGGCGGAGCGATGGGCGGCGGCACCGTCCCCACCGGCACCTGGCCCGGCTGGTACGCGGCCGTCATCCAGCTCGTCGGCGGCATCCTCGTCGCCCTCGGCCTCGGCACCCGCGCCGCGGCCTTCATAGCCTCCGGCTCGATGGCCTACGCGTACTTCAAGGTCCACCAGCCGGAGGCCCTGTGGCCGCTCCAGAACGGCGGCGAACCGTCCGCGATGTTCTGCTGGGCCATGCTGCTCCTGGTCTTCACCGGCTCCGGCGCGCTCGGCCTCGACCGGCTGCTCACCGCCCGCGGCGAGAGCGCGGAGAACCCGGCCGCCTCGGCGTCCGCCGGGGAGCGGGAGCCCGCCGCGGCTTGATGCTGTGACTGCTTGACGGAGGTACCGGTGCGCGCCGCGCGCCGGTACCCCCCTCCCCGCCGCTCACCTCCCCAGGTGAACCGGCGACCCGACCGACACCGGCTCGACCGGCAATCGTTCGAACGGCATCGCCTCGACCGACACCGGCTCGACCGGGAATCGTTCGAACGCCGCCGGTTCGAACGGCACCGTGAAGCACGCGATCCGGGCGCCCGCTCCGCCCGGTATCCCGTGCAGCACGACGGACCGCGCCTCGCCAGGCCTGAACTCCCCGCCCTGCCGCGCGGTCGCCGCCCCCGCACCGTGCGCGTCCGTGGTGAACCCGAGCCAGACCTCTTTCTCCGGGTTCGCATAGGCCGGGTCCATCGACGGCTGCACCGGATCCTCGCGGTGCTGGTAGCGCCCGCCCGCGGCCGGATCCCCGCCGCACTCCCCCTGGTGCACATGCGCGCCGTACGCGCGCCCCGCGGCCAGCCCCTCGACCCGCACGCTCACGCTCACGCGACCGCCGCGCTGAACGACCTCGATCCGCCCCCGGCAGGCACGAGCTTCATGTCGTACGTCAGCGCGGGCGACGCCACGAAGGCGTTCGAGGGCGAGAACAGCGCCACCTCGCGCACCTCGCACCCACCCTGATCCACCGTCGCACTGCCGGCCGTCCCGCCATCCTCGGTCCCCATGCCCGCCGCCTGCCGCGAGCACGGCCGCCGCCACGGCTACCGCCACGATTTCTGCCACCTTCGTCCGCCCCTCCAGCTTTCGCCCACCCGCTCCGGGCCGGCTCTCCCGCCCCGTCGTCCGTACGGGGTTACCGGGGCGTACCGCGCGTGCGACGCGGCACCCGGGTGAACGTGACCTGGAGAACACCTGAGCCCCTGGTGACTCTCCAGCCACAATCGAGGCGTACGCTGTACAGCTGTCATCAGCCGCCCCTGCCGCTCCCCGCGACACCGCGGCGTCAGTCGCCGACCGGGGAATTCACGAACACGGATCACGGGGAGTCGCGGTGCTGGAGAGTGTGGGGTCGCTGACCGGCGGTCCGTGGATCTACGCGGTGGTGGCCCTCTCGGTACTGCTCGACGTGTTCCTGCCCGTCCTGCCGAGCGGCGTCCTGATCATCACCGCGTCCACCGCCGCGGCGGCCGGCACGGGGGCGGCGGCCGGGCAGGTGACGCCCGAGGTGCCGTCCATCCTGGCGCTGATCCTGTCGGCGGCCACGGCGTCGGTACTGGGTGACCTGGTCGCGTACCGCATCGCCTGGCGCGGCGGCGAACGCCTCGACCGCGCAATCGCCCGCTCCCGCCGCCTGACCAGCGCGCAGGAACGTCTCGGCGGGGCGCTGGCGCGCTCCAGCGGCGGCATCCTCGTGGTCATCGCCCGCTTCGCCCCGGCGGGCCGCTCGATCGTCTCGTTCGCGGCGGGCACGGCTCATCGCCGGGTCCGCGAGTTCCTGCCGTGGTCCGCCCTCGCGGGCGTGGCCTGGGCGGGCTACAGCGTGGCCCTCGGCTACTTCGGCGGCCAGTGGCTCGGCGCGAGCTGGCTGGCCACGGGGGTGTCACTGCTCGCGCTGTTCGCGGCGGGAGCGGGGGCGGCGTTCCTCATGCGGCGACCGGCGGAACGGGCGAGCTGACCCAGCCGAGGCCCACGCCTGGGCCCGTCCCTAGGCGGCAGACTCCGGGGCCAACTGGCGTCCCTGGCCACGGATTTCGAGCCCGTCGAGCAGCTCGGCGGTCGCCTGGGCGACGACGTCCACGGCCCGGTCGAACACCTCCTTGTTGTGCGCGGCGGGCGCCCTGAAGCCGGACACCTTGCGCACGTACTGCAGGGCTGCGGCCCGGATCTCCTCCTCGGTGGCCTCTTCGGGGAGGACGGGCGGGCGAAGGGTCTTGATGCTGCGGCACATGCCTCCAGTCTCGCGCGCTCCCCCGCCCTCGCGCACGCCTTCGGAAAGAACGTACGTTCGAAACACACGTACGAATGAACACGCCCCTCATCGCTCGCCTCAAGAAATCGAACAGGCGTAGCATTGCCGCGTGGCAGCGACCTATGACTTCCCGAGTGACCTCCTGGCGGGCCAGGAGGAGCTGCACCAGGTCAGGGCGGAGCTCCTGACCCTCCTGAAGCGGCTTCCCTGGTCGGTGGACCCTCTCGACGGGTTCAGCGACGACCACGGCTGGCGCAAGCGCGAGCGCCCCGCATCCCCCGGCTGGACCCCGGACGAACAGGCCGAGGTCGAAAAACTCCGTCAACGGGAGCGCGAGCTGGCGGTCTTCGTGACGTGCCACCGCCACTGGAAGGACGTATCGGGCCCGGACACGGTGGACGCCCGCATGCAGCTCAAGCGGGCCCACGAGGCGGGCACCCCCACCCCGGATTGACCGGACCCGGCCGGACCCCCACAGGCGGGGTGATGCTCAAGCGGCCTCGCGCATGGCGGCGGCCCACTCGACCACGAGCGCCTCGTACTCCACCCGTTCCTCCGCGCTCAACCGCCCCCCGGCGCACAGCCAAAGGGCACGTATCTGCTCGTTCACCTCGGCGGCAGGCCGCACGGTCGCGGGTTCGGAAGTCGTGGCCATAACGTGAAGCCTACGTCCACGCACGTGAAGGTCACGTGAAACCCCCGCAGAGTGACGGAAGTTACGACGTCAAGCGCACCGCACGTCGACAACGCACCCACCCCACACGGACATTCCACTCTCCCGTGGGCCCACATAACGGAAGACTCCTTCACGTTCCCTTCACATGGCACATAATGCCCTTTCTGCGCACGCACCATCCCAGGGGGACTACGACATGCGCACGCGCACGAGCGTCACCGCACTCGTCGGCACCGCACTTCTCGCACTCACGGGCTGCGGAGCCGCAACGGTCAGCGACAAACCGGCAGCACCTCAGACCACGCCCGGAACCCCCACCCCGGCCACCACCGCCACCCCGGGCAAGGCCACCGCCACCGAGACGGCAAGCCTGCCGAGCATGACCGGCAAGGGCCTCCAGTACGCCCAGGACCAGGCGCAGGCCGCGGGCTTCTACGGACTCACGTCCCACGACGCCCTCGGCCGAGGCCGCATGCAGGCGTTCGACCGCAACTGGAAGGTGTGCTCGCAGACCCCGGCGGCCGGGAAGCACGCCACGGACACGAAGATCGACTTCGCCACGGTCAAGCTGGAGGAGGAATGCCCGTCGAAGGACGCGGGCACACCGCAGGCGGCCGGGTCGACGATGCCCGACTTCAAGGGCAAGTCGGTGAAGGCGGCCCGCGAGGCCCTCGACAGCGGCTACAGCATCACAGTGAACGACGCGACCGGCCAGAATCGCATCGTGTTCATGGAGTCCAACTGGCAAATCTGCACCCAGAACCCGCCGTCAGGCACCGAACTCGACGGCCGGCCGGTGAAGTTCGACGCTGTGAAGTTCAACGAGCCCTGCTGACACAGACCGCGGGCCGCTGGGGTGCGTTCAGTCCAGGAGGTAGGAGCAACCGTCCTTGTCCGTACGGGAAATCCTCGTACCGCGGACGGACAAGTCATCTTCCTCCCTGACGGTGCATGGGAGCTGAACCTCCTTCAGCCGGCTCCCATGCATCATCCACAGCCCGAAGCAGTCGTCGTCCTGGTCCCGAAGCAGGATCTGAACGGAACCCGGGAACCGCCAGGGCATCTGTTCCAAATGAGCCAGGAGACCAGCCCAGTTGCGTCTCCAGAAGTAGATGGACCACGCGTCCATGCCGTTGATGGGTTCGAAGCACTGGTGCCACTCCCTATGGGCGTCGGGTTGGGTCAGCGGCTCCATCACGTCGTCGCCACCAAACGCGATCACGATCACTTCGCAGTCTCTGCTCATGACCCGCAGTATCGACGCCGGCTGCGACCAGCTCAGGCCCCAAGATGGCGCTGCCGAACCCGAGACAGGCCACAAGCACCGCGCCGATTCCCCAGAGTCCGGGCTGTCGGACCCACCCCTCAAGTCGCCGGCCCGGTAGTCGTCCGAGTAGCAGGAGCCGAGGCCGGCCCAGAACTGTGGCCGACAGGGGCACGGCCCGCGCACAGGTTTGGACGGGGGCACGCACGTCATGAGGTCGGGTTGGGTGGTGTGACTGTCTACTGGCACCGAGGCGAGTCGAATTGAGTACGGATAGTCACGCCGGAGTCATGGTTCCGCCAGTCCTTTACCGAGCATTCAGCGCAGGCGGAAAGGCGGACCTTGAGCGCAGCCGGGCGGTACATTATTGCCGCTCACGTTAAAGTCTGCGCACGTAAGGAACAGATCGTTATATTTGCCGAGCAGGAAGGCCATGATTCCGATCACCACCGTGATGCCGACGGCCATGAAACGCTGAGCTACAGGAAGTTCGTGATAGTCGGAAAGTAGAATTTTCGTCAGCAGCCAGGTTAGATACGGGGCAGCCACCAGGGTAATCAGCGCCTCGAAGTAATGGAGGTAGTGGAAACCGCGGCTTCTTGGTGCCGTCATACCCAGAACAATCCAGAGGGACGGCAGTAGCAATGCGATCCAACTGCCCCAGGGCACGGCAACTCTTCTGCGCAGTACCAGGCCCGAGAGCAGTACGGCCGTGGCCACAGCCCAGAGAGCCAGCACACTGTCGAAGAAGATGTCGTTATAGGCGCCGAATGTGAACGCCGGCCACCAGATAACCAATGTTCCACCCGCCGCCGCGGCCGCGGTGGCTCGCAGAACAGAGTGGACTTCGGGTAGGCCTCGCTTAGCATTCGGGCTCGGATCGCGCGGCTCTCCAAGCATCATTCCGACTCCACAAATTCGCCGTCAAGCCAGTAGGTGACTACTTCTATTCACTTCTTTTTGCAAGATGCATTCAGCCTACTTGACAATATATGGGTGAGGCTTCCCGGGTTATGGCAACACGCCGTTGTGGCAGTGGGCCTCGCGCTGCTTCGCCTTGGCCGCAGATGTCGGTGGAACGACTTTGGCGCTGGAGCCGATTTGGCGCGAGTGATCACGGCCCCTTAACGGGTGATCAGTTCCGGGGCGGCTTGAGCCTGCTTTTCAAGGGCGGCCGTGATCCGAAGCGAAAGCGCCCAGGTCGCCCCGGCTGTAGCGGCAGCCCAGGTGAACAGCGCATCTCGACTGCGCCGAGCTGTCATTGACCGTGCTTGACCGCACGATGTGGCACGGCTGTGGCACACGACCGCTTCGTCCCGAAGCAACTTGGGCGGGGTCTCTGCTTGGGCTGGCTTGCCCATCAGCCGCGCTGATGGTCCGCAGGCGTCCGTGCCCGTCCGCCGTTGTCCGTGGGCGTTGTCACGCAGTCAGATACTCAGCCGGGTCAGCGGCTGACCGCCCTTGCGCCGACGGTCAACTCGACTCAGTGGGCGAAGAGACCCAGGCGAAGGCGTCTGCCGTTCGGGTAGCCAGCGATCCGGTCCGCCACGTATCGGTGATGTCGGCCCAGCCGTCGAGGTAGGCGCTGCGCGCGCCGTGCTCTGCCGCTTGGTCATAGGAGAGGGTGAACCTGTAGACCCTGCCGTCTTCGGAGATGACTTGGCCGTCCTCGTGATCGGGGCCCTCCTGCAAGAGGTCGACGACGATCGTCCGGTCCGGATCGAGCCCCTGGGCCCTCAGGAGCGCCCGCAACCGGCTCCACAGGTCGTAGTCGCTGGTCCGCAGGAGATCGGTGTACTGAAGGACGATGCTTGACACCACGAACCCCGTGATCGGTCCTGCACCTGGCGAAGGGAAGCACACGGCAAGGGCGTAGAGGGATGTTGCCGACGACCGGCTGACGCTCTGCCGAAGCATGCTCAGGCAATCGATACCCGCTTTAGGAGCGAGGGGGGAGAGGTGGGCCGCGACCTGCGGCAACGCGACATCGGTAGATGCTGGCTGTTTCCCCTGTCAGCCACCGGAGTTCCCCGTGACTCCCCGCTCGATCTGGCGCGTTTGTGGCACGCCCGCAGCGCTCAAGCTGTTTCGCGATCCAGCAAGAGAAGCCCGGCTACGTCCCCAGGTCCCCAGTGGCGTCTGGGCTTTCGGGTGGCCGGGCCCGCCATGTGGGGCCTAAAACGGAGGTGCTGCGCGGTGGGACCTTCGCAGGTGAGGATCAGTCCCCGGAAGAACCGAAGAAGCCGACATGGGTGCGTTGACTGTCGGTGTAAAGGACCACGTAGACGCCGGTCCAGCGCATCCGGTCCTCACTCAGCAGCGTCGTGTCCTTGTCTCCGGGCCATCTCGTGCACATGGCCTCAAGGGACCGAGCCATCGCGTCTTCGTATTGCTGCACGGTTGGGCGGTCCGTGCCGAAGTGGTGCACAAGTCGGGCCGCAGGCAGCGGGCGCAGCGTGAAGTAGTCAACCTGTCTGAGCTTCTGAGGGGGCTCAGTCGTCTCGACTATGCGCTGCACGTCCAGAATCGAGTGGGTGCCTTCCTCACCCATGAATTCTTCGTCGGCGTAAAGCTCCGCCCGGCTCTCGTACTCGTTGCCGTCGCCGTACAGCTCCTGAAATACCTCGTCGTGCAGGGCCTCTAGCGTCGCTTCGATGCTTCCTCGGTAGGGAGCGACATAGTCCCACCCGCTGGCGCCCATGGCTTGCCCCTGTTCCGTAGCTGCCGCCTAGTGGGGCCTCACGGTAGCGCCCAGCACCGACAACTGATCAGCGACGCAGACGATCCGCCCCGGCCCACCACGCTCACCACGAGCCGGCCGGCACCCGCGCGCGGCGCCGCGCCGTGCGCGGGCCTTGATGAAGTAGGGAAAGTCTCACCGCGCTGGGCTCAGGCTGGCTTCGTCGATGTCCAGTGACAGCACTTGTGCATGAGTTCCGGCGGCAGTTGGTGATCAGCCCACCCGGATTGATGATGAGAAATGACGGCGCAACAGGTCGCCTCGCGTCAATCATGCGCTGTGACTGGATGAGGGCCCGTCCGTAGCGTTCGTGCATGGCAAACGAGAGCAAGCCGGCCATTCGGGATGACGGGGTTGTGCAATCTCCCCGCATCTTCCTCAGGTGAACGAAGCCGCTCGGCTTGACGCCTCACCCGTGCTGCCGATGGGAGGACTCACCGACCGAGTCCGGTGAGTCCGTCGCCCAGGATGTTGGCGCCCAGAAGGAGAAGCACGATCACGGTGATCACGGTGCTGTTGGTGATCATGAATTGCCTGACACTGTCCAGGAACGACGCCGCGCGCTGTCCGCCGAAGAGATGGATGATGACGGCGCCGAGGACGGTGCAGGATCCGACGAGAACGAAGACAGTGACGGCCACAGTGAGATCGCCATTGTGAGCCCCCGCTTCGACGATCGACGTGGCCGCCGAAGCCGTCAGGACGAGGTTCTTCGGGTTGGCGCCCGACAGCAGCGCACCGAGGAGCAGCGCCCGCAGGGCCGAGACGTCATCGAGTGACGCCATCCAGCGTGGCGTCACGGTCTCGTTGCCGGCACGCGGACGCTGCCACCATTTGCGCGCCCCCAGCACGATGAGGGCCACTCCGGCGAGCACCCGTCCCCAGTCTGCGATCGCTGACGAGGGGCTTTCGGGGTCGTCGGCTCCACCGAACACGACCACGACGAGCGTCGCCACGATCCCGAGCCCGGCGATCCACCCGGCCGTGAACAGCAGGCCGTTGCGCCGGCCCTGCCGGCCGGCCAGGATCAGCACGATCCCGATCAGAGGGAAAGGGCTGAGGGCGACCGCGAGCGCCGCCGGCAGCACGGCTCCAATTGCCTGGATCAGCACCGGCTCCCCTTCCGAACTCCACGCCCAGGACGCTGCGGAAATCCCTCTTGGGACAGTACCGAGCGCACCATCTGCGGCATGACCAGCACCTTTCACCAAGAGCATCTCGATACTGCCCTGGCAAGAGCCACCACGCCTCCCAAACTTGTCGACATCACCCGACCGCAGATCGGGGCGCCTCCCAAACCCATCGACAAGTGACTCACTACTGCTCGATAGAGCCGCTCAGGCGGTGGCCACTCGATTACGCGGATGTCCCAGTAGTCCTTGTACGTGGGCTCCGTCGCCAAGGCGTACCAAGTCCTCCGCGCGATCCTGCACACGGCCGTCGACGACGGACTGATCGAGCGCAACCCATGCCGGATCAAAGGCGCCGGATCAGTCACGCACACCGAGCGGCCGTTCCTCTTCGTTCCGGAGGTGTACCGCCTGGCCGACGCTGTTCCGCCCCACTGCCGCGCGCTGATCCTCCTCGCGGCGTTCTGCGCGCTCCGCTTCGGCGAGCTTGCGGCCCTCCAGCGCCGTGACATCGATCTGGAGGCCCGTACCGTCTCCGTCCGCCGCGCCTACGCCGAGACGCGCGCCGAAGGCCTCACCGTCAAGGCTCCAAAGAGCGCGGCCGGTGTCCGTACCGTCGCCTTTCCGGCCTCCCTCTCCGAGGAGTTGGCGCACCACCTGGCCGAGTACGCCGATGCCGACAGAACTGGGCTCGTCTTCGCCGGGGCCCGCGGTGGCGTCCTGCGCCGGAACAACTTCCGACGGATCTGGCACCGCGCGCTCGCCACGACCGGCCCGGGCGACGTCCACTTCCACGACCTCTGGCACACCGGCAACGCCCTCGCCGCGACGGGCGGCGCCTCCACGCGCGAGTTGACGCACCGCATGGGGCACTCGTCCGTGCGGGCAGCGCTGATCTATCACCACCTCGCCAACGATCGTGACCATGTGATCGCCGACTACGTGGACGGCCAGATCAGGAAGGTGAAGCGGCCCCCGCACGGCCCATCTGGCACGTAAGTGGCACGGTGCCCAAGAGCGGCCGCGAACGACTAAGGCCCAGGTCCCCGGATTCGCACCGGTTGACCTGGGCCTTACTCATGTCCCGAGACTGGTGGGCGCGGACGGTTTCGAACCGCCGACATCTGCCTTGTAAGGGCAGCGCTCTACCACTGAGCTACGCGCCCGGGATGATTCGACAGCCTACCTTGCCCGTGGTGGTACCCCGCAAACCCGTATCGTCCGGCAAAGTCCCAGGGCCCAGAGCGAACTATCCGGCCCGTGTGTTCGTCATTAACCGGTGGGAGAATGACAGCGGGCAGGGCGGATGAAGGCACGGGCGAGGGCAGCACGGGAGAGGGTAGTGACGGCGACACCACCGATGCGGCCGTATGCGTCGTACATGCGACCGCGCGCCGCGCTTCGCGATCTGCTCGGGCTCGTCCTGCTTCCGCTGCCTCTCATCGCCGTAGCCGTCGCTGCGGCACCGGCCGCGTTCGCCGGGGGCGGCACCCGGCGCTGGTTCGGGCGTGGGGAGAGCCAGCGGGCGGAGGCGCAGGCCGCAAAGGATGCCGCCGCGGCCGCGTTCTACGAACTCGACACCGCCCAGCGCGATCTGCGGATCTCCATCGAGACCATCACAGCCGTCGACGACTCTCCCGCCGCGCGCCGCACCGTTTCCGACTTCGAGGCTCTCGGCCGGCGGATCGACGAGGCCAGCCTGCAGTACATCACCGCCGTGGACGCGCACGACCTCGACCGGGACGACCTGGAGGCGTCGGTCGCTTCGCGGGCGCGCGCCGAGCTGAGCCGGGCCACGGACGAGCTGACCAAGGTGAAGCTGGACCTCGACCGGTTCTCGCAGGGCCTCGGGCCGCTGCTCGGGAAGGCCGAGACGCAGCTGGCGCGGCTGGCCCCCGCCGTCGAGCGGGCGCGGCAGGCGCTCCTCGCGGCGAGCAACTCCCTGGACGCCGTGCGCGGCGCCGGGCTCAAGGCCGACGATCTCGCCGCCCGCCTCGCCGCCCTCGGGCCCGAGCTCACCCGGCTCAACCAGGGCGCGGGCCAGCATGGCGTGCCGGAGACCCTGGAGCGCGCCGAGCGGGTCGCCCGGGATGCCGAGGCCGTGCGGGCCGAGGCCCAGCGGCTGCCGGAGCGCGCCGCCGAGATCGACCGCCGCCTCGTGTCGCTGCGGACGCGCGCGCAGGCTCTGACCACGCGGGCCGGGCAGGTCGAGCCCATCCTGAGCGAGCTGCGCAGACGGTTCACGGCCCCCTGCTGGCAGGACCTCCAGCATGTGCCGGAGCGCGCCGCGGAGAACGTAAGGCAGGCGGAGCTGAAGCTCGGCGAGGCGCGTGCGGCGCGGGACGAGCAGCGGTGGCCGGACGCGACGTCGCGCCTGTCGACGGTCCGGGCCCTGCTGAACACGACGGACGAGGACGTGTCCGCCGCGTCCGACCGGCTGCACCGGCTGAACGCCGTGGCGAAGGACCCGCAGCAGGAGATCGACCGGACCCGGTTCGCCGTCCGGGACGCGCAGCGGCTCGCCATGTCGGGGCGCAGCACACCCGAGCCGCGGCACGCCCGCCCCCTCGACGACTCCGTGGGTCGCCTCGACCGCGCCGTCGCCGCTCTTGAGGGGCGCCACCCCGATTACTGGCACTTCCTCACGGAGACGGAGGCCGTCCGGCAGACGGTCGCCCGCGTCGTCACCCAGATCAGGGAGGAGCGGGGGGCCCACTCCTGAGCCGCACCCTCCTGCGCCGCACTCTCCTGAGCTACCCCTCCTGAGCCGGCCGCTGAGCTGCCCCGCCTCTGCCTCTCTCCCCCCGAGCTGTCCCTGTTGGCGGCCTAGGGGCTGCGGGCGGATCCTTGAAGTACGTATGTGCAAGGGAGGCGATCATGGCCACGCATGTACGCGAAGTCCGCCCATCCCGGTTCCGGCACCAGCGCGTCGTCCTCGACGATCATCTGCCCGTCGACCACGGGCTCAGCAAGGTCTACCGGATAGGCGCGGGTCTGATGGGGCTCCTGCTGGTCGCCTTCGGCATTCTGGGGGTCATCGATCACATCGGATTCTTCGACACCGGCGGTGACAAGGTCGCCGGCCTGAACACCAACGGCGCCCTCAGCGTCCTGTCCATCTGCGTCGGTCTGATCCTTTTCGTCGGCATGATCATCGGACGGAACGTCGCCTCGACGATCAACATGACCTTCGGCATCCTGTTCATCCTCAGCGGCTTCGTGAATCTCGCCCTTCTCCAGACCGACTACAACTTCCTCGCGTTCCAGATCCAGAACGTGCTGTTCAGCTTCGTGGTCGGCGTGATGCTCATGGCCTTCGGGATGTACGGGCGCGTCAGCGGAACGCTGCCGCACGACAACCCGTACTGGCGTGCGCGCCACCCGGAAGCCGCCGCCCACGAGGACCGCACACGCGCCGCCCGGCAGCCGCACCCCACCCTCGAGGTCATCCAAGCCGCAAGGGCCACCGAGGTCTCCGGCGCCACCAAGACCACAAAGATCACTGATGGGCCCGGGCGTCGAGAATAATTGATAAATAACCAGCTCACGTGCGAGGCTGCCCCCATGACGCGCAAGGACAGGAGTGGCCCGCGCACGGACAGCCCGAGCCGGGACGGCGCGCCGGGGGTCTCGTACACCGGACGCGGCGTCCACCGGACCGCCGTGGAGGCGCTCGCGCGGCGGATCTTCGACGGGACGTACGCGGAGGAGGATCTCCTCGATCTGCCGGGGCTCATGGCCGAGCTGGACATCAGCCAGACCGTGGTGCGCGAGGCGATCAAGGTGCTGACCACCAAGGGCCTGCTGGACGCCCGACAGAAGCGGGGGACGTTCGTACGCCCGCGAGACGACTGGAACCTCCTCGACAGCGACGTACTGCGCTGGACGATCGACTCCGGCGCGCCCGGCGCCTTCTTCACCGACCTCCTTGACCTCCGCCGCGCCGTCGAGCCCGCCGCGGCCGCGCTCGCCGCGTCGCACCGCACGGACACGGATCTCGCCGCCCTCGACGCCGCACTGAGCGCGATGGCCGCCGCCGAGCAGGCGCCCGTCATGACCGACGCCGGCATGACCGAAGGCGACCCCGTTCTCGCCGTGCGCGCCGACGCCTCCTTCCACACGGCGCTCCTGACCGCCTCCGGCAACCCCTTCTTCGCGCAGATGCGGCGCGTCATCATTCCGGCCCTGGTCGTACGGGACCGGCTCGTGCACGCCGGACAGCACGAGCACCCGCTGCCCGCCCACGCCCGGGTCGCCGACCGCGTGCGCGCGCGGGACCAGGACGGCGCGTTCGCCGCGATGCTCGACGTGATCGAACTGTCCCGGCGCGGACACCCCTGACACCGGCCCCGCCTCCACCCCCGTAACACCCGAGAGGAACCCGTACGTGAAGATCGCCCGCATCGAGACCTTCCTTGCTCGGTCCCGCTGGATGTTCGTCCGCGTGGAGACCGACGAAGGGGTCGTCGGCTGGGGTGAGCCCGTCGTCGAAGGGCGCGCGGAGCCAGCGCGGGCCGCAAATGCCCCGAAACGCCCTTTGGAAGGAACCGAGGAAGAGCACCATGGACTTCACTACCGCACTGCGCGCCGAGCGCCTCGTGGCGATCGTCCGGGGAAGCGATCCCGACGCGTCGTTCCGTACGGTCATGGCCCTGGCCGAGGCCGGAATCCCGCTGGTGGAGGTGTCGCTCAGCGGCCGTGACGCCCTCACGGTGATCCGCAGGGCGCGGGACGAGCTCGGCGATGACGTCTGGCTGGGCGCGGGCACGGTCCTGACCTCCGAGGACGCCCGCGAAGCGGCCGCGGCCGGGGCGAACCTCATCGTGACGCCAGGGCTCGGCCCCGGGGTCGACGAGTCCCTGCGGCAGGGCCTGCCCGTGCTCGCCGGGGTGCTCACCCCGACCGACGTCATCGCGGCCGAGGCGTCCGGGGCGACGGCCCTGAAGATCTTCCCGGCGTCGGCGATGGGCGGCCCGCCGTATCTGAAGGCGCTGCGGGGGCCGTTCCCCCGGACGCCGTTCGTGCCGGTGGGCGGGGTCGACGCGGCGGCGGCGACCGCCTATCTGGAGGGCGGCGCCATCGCGGTCGGGGTCGGCTCGCCGCTCATCGGCGACGCGGCGGACGGCGGGGACCTGGGTCAGCTGCGCAAGCGGGCGGCCGACTTCAAGGCGGTGTGCGGATGACGGCGCCGGGACCGACTCCGGGGTCGAGCCCTCTCCCGGCCATCTCCCCCGTCGCCTCCTCCATCACGTCCCCCGCCGCCTCCCCCGTCGACGTGCTCACCTTCGGCGAGACGATGGTCGCGCTTCGCGGCCGCGGGCCGTTCAAGCTGGGCGGCTCGATGGACCTGTCCGTCGCGGGCGCCGAGTCGAACGTCGCCATCGGGCTCACCCGGCTCGGCCACAGCGTCCGCTGGGCGGGCGCGGTCGGCGCCGACGAGGCGGGCGAACTGGTGCTGCGCACGTTGCGCGCCGAAGGCGTCGACACGTCCTGCGTCACCCGTGACACCGGCGCCCCTACGGGCCTGATCCTGTTCGAGCCGCGGCTGCCCGAGGTGACGCGGGTCCAGTACTACCGTGCGGGCTCGGCGGGTTCGCGGCTCGACGCCGACCGCGTCGAGCGGGCCTTTTCGGCCGGACCGCGGCCCCGCGTCCTGCATCTGACGGGGATCACGCCCGCGCTCGGCACCTCCGCGCGCGATGCGTGCCGGCGCGCCCTGCGACTCGCCCGCGAACACCGCGTTCCGGTCAGTCTGGATGCCAACCATCGCTCTCGGTTGTGGAGTTCTGAGGAGGCCGCCGCCGAACTTCGCGACTGGATCCCCTACGTGGACGTCCTCATCGCCTCCGACGACGAGCTGCCGCTGTGCGCGCCGCCCGGGCCGGACGCGGTCAAGGCCCTCCTCGATCTCGGGGTGCGCGAGGTCGTGGTCAAGCTCGGCGCCGACGGGGCGGTCGCCCACTCGGCCGACGGTGAGCTACCTGTCCCGGCCCGGCCGGTGCGCGCGGTGGACGCCGTCGGGGCCGGTGACGCCTTCGTCGCCGGCTATCTCTCCGCGCGCCTCGACCGCGCCGTGACGACGGGCGCTTTCGCGGTCGCGCAGCCGGGCGACTGGGAGGGGGCCCCCACGCGGGCGGAACTCGGGCTGCTCGGGGCGGGCCAGGGGACCGTCGTGCGCTGACGTCCGTCGGGCGTGGCCGCTAACCTGTGCCCATGCCACGCTACGAGTACCGCTGCCGGACCTGCGGCGACACGTTCGAACTGAGCCGCCCCATGGCCGAGTCCTCGGCCCCCGCGGACTGCCCCGCGGGCCACGACGACACGGTGAAGCTGCTTTCGACGGTCGCTGTGGGCGGCACCGCATCGACCTCCGCTCCGGCCCGCCCCGCGGGCGGCGGGGGCGGAGGCGGGGGCTGCTGCGGCGGGGGCTGCTGCGGGTGACCTCCGGCCGGTGACTTCCAGCCGGTGACCTCCAGCCAGCGGCTTCCGGCGGGTGAGCGTGCGGGTCCCCTAGGCGTACAGGCCGGGGTGCCGGTGGCCCTTACGGGTACGTACGGGGCTGCCGGACCCCCTCGATCAGCTCCCGCAGGATCGTCTCGCCCGCCGCGACACCCCGGTCCTCCAGGGCCGTGACGTGCGGTGCCGTCCAGCCCTCGTCCGCCAGCTCGCCGTGGCCGGGGCGCCAGGCGTGGTCGGCCGCGAGGAGCAGGTCCGCGTCGAGCAGGGAGTCGCCGGCCGCCAGCGTGCGGTCGGCACCCGAGCGGCGGGCCACCTCACGCATGGCCGCACTCTTGGTGAGCGGCTTCGGGACGGCGTAGATCTTGCGGCCCTGGAGGGAGACCGTCCAGCCGAGGCTCTCCGCCCACACGGCGAGTTCCTTGACCCAGCCCTCCGGGAGCAGGGACCGCTCGACCACGAGATACGCGAAGAGGTCCTCGGCGACGCGTTCCTTCAGGAGCCACGCCGGGTCGGCCGTCCGCACCAGATGCGCCCGCACCTCGTCGAGCGGCGCGCACTCGGTGGCGAGCCGCTCGTCCACACCGGCACGCCAGTCCGGGTCGGACACCCCGTCCACCAGCAGGTGCCCGCCATTCGCGCAGATCGCGAACTGCGGTGCGGGGCCCGGGAGATGGATGCGACCGTACTGCTCGCGGGTGCGGGTCGTGGTCGGGACGAAGACTGCGCTGCGGCCGAGTTCGCCGAGCAGCGCGGCCGCGTCCTCGGTGACGTAGGAGAGGGGCTTGCCCTCGTAGACCTCGACGCACAGCAGGCGCGGCGCATGGGCGTCGGGCATGGTCAGGCCGAGGGCTGCGGCGGAGTAGATCAGGGTGCGGTCGAGGTCGCTGGCGACCAGGGTGACGGGCGTCGCGCTCACTTCGCGCCCACCGCCTTGCCGTCCGCGCCGGTGGCGCCCCGCGTGTACTTCGGATGGATCAACCCGACGCAGGTGTAAGCGAGTTCGGCGACCTCCTCGACGGGCACCCCGCGCTGCTCGGCGAGCAGGCGCACGTGGTCGAGGTCCGCGCCGGCGCCCGTGCGGGCGAGTATCTTCCACGGGACTCGGCGCAGCAGCACGCGGGTCGTCTCGCCGACGCCGGGCTTCACGAGGTTCACGTCGTGGATCTCGTACTCCTCGCTGATCCGCTCGACAGCCGCCCAGCCCTCCCAGGTCGGCGCGCGGTCGGCGGAGAGCATCTCCTTGACCTGGGCGTCCACGGCGTCGGCTACCTCGTCGAAGCGGGCCTCGATCGTGTCGAGGAAGTACGTGGAGACGTCCGCCTCGGCGAGCTCGCGGTAGAACTTGCCGCCATGGAAGTCGTTCGGCCCGACGAGGTCGGCGCGCAGCACCGTACGCGATATCAGGCCGGAGACCGTCGAGTTGAGGCACGCGGACGGGATGAGGAAGTCCTCACGGGTGCCGTAGGTGCGCACGCAGGAACCGGGGTCGGCGAGCACCGCGATCTCCGGGTCGAAACCCGGGAACTCCTTGAGCGCTTCCGCCAGTTCCCGGGTGATCGCGCCCTTGCCGGTCCAGCCGTCGACGAAGACGACATCGGCCGGGTCGTGGTGGGCGGCCAGCCAGCGCAGCGCGTTCGCGTCGATACCGCGGCCGCGCACGATCGAGACGGCGTAGTGCGGCAGGTCGAGGCCGCGCCGCGCCTGCGCCCACCGGCGCATCAGCACGCCGACGGGCGTCCCGGCGCGGGCGAGCGAGACAAGTACGGGGCGCGGGGAGCGCTCCGCGAGCACGGTCTCGGTCACGACGCCGACGGCCTGCGCGATCCGCGCGGCGGACACCTCCAGGGCGGACTGGAACAGCGCCTGGTACTCGGCGCTCGGCTGGTACTCGACGGGCAGCGACTCGGCGTAGTGCGCGCCACCGCCCTGTATCGCCTCCTCGCGCTCCTCGGTCGGGGCCTCCAGCTCGACGTCCGAGAGGTCCTGGAGCAGCCAGCCGACCTCGTCGGGCGCGTACGAGGAGAAGGCGGGGCCGCGGAGGGGCTCGGGGAGCGTGGGGGGCACGAGGGGCCTTTCGGGGGCGGCCTTTGCGGGGGTAGCCCTCTCGGGGACAGCCCTTCCGGGGACAGCCCTGCCAGGGACGTACGAGGGCACGACGGCGAGCAGCACGCGCGGGGTGTGCTCGGCCAGCCGCGCCAACAGGCCGTCGGGGGCATGCAGTTGAGTCGTGTCCGCGGTGGAGTCGACGACGGTGACGATCGCGTCGAAGTCGCCGCCCGCGACGTTGTACGCGTACCGCTCGCCCGGCCCGTCGGCCGGGTCGTCGTGGGCGGGGAAGACGAGGCGGGTGCGGATCGCATAGCCGGGATCGTCGACGGCGAGGACCGGCGAACGAGTCGTGGTGGAGTAGCGCACCTGCGCCTGCGTACCCTTCTCGACCTCCCGGGCCAGGGCGAGCGGCGCGTACATCAGCTCCTCGAAGCCGAGGACGAGCACGCGGCGGGCGCCCCCCAGGGGCGCGGCGAGGCGGGCGGCCATCGCCGGCAGCGCCGCGTCGAGCGCCGCGCGGTGCTCCGGCGTGAAGCCGTGCCGGCCCCCGTCGGGCACAGCCGCGGGCCAGCCGAGATCCACCCGCGTCACGCTGCCGGGCTCGGTGCGCGGCTCGGTGCGCGCCGTCGGGACGTCGTCGAGGGACTCGTGGTGGGCGACCAGGGCCTGACCCTTGGCGAGGACGTCGTCGGGGAGCTTGACGGTGCCGGACGCGGACGCGACCAGGTCGACGCGGGCGCCGATCTCACGGGCGAAGTCGGCCAGGCGGTCCCGGTCGTCGGGCGAGCGCATGTCGACGAGGGCGACGATGACGTAGTGATCGCGCGGGTAGCGCTCGTGCAGGGCACGGATCGTGTTCAGGACCGTATTGCCCGTGGAGAACTCGTCGTCGACGAGGACGAGTGCCCCGTCCCCCGCGAGGAGGCGGGGGTCCTCGGGCAGCAGCAGATGCGAGGTGGCGTGCGAGTGGGACTCCTCGAAGCCGCCCGCGCGGGCCACCCCGTCCACGGGGCGCCGCGTCGAGTGCAGATAGGGCGCGAGGCCCAGGCCGTCGGCTACGGAGTGCCCGAGGCCCGTTGCCGTCTCGGCGTATCCGAGCACGACGGCCCGCCGCGCCGCGTTGTCGCCGAGCAGCTCGCGCACCCGCAGACCGAGGTCGTACCCGGCGCGCCAGATCACGGCCGGCGACTGCGGCACGTGTTTGCCCAGGACGTTCGACACGAGCAGATGGGCCCGCTTGGGATTGCGGCGCAGGGCAAGGCCCAGCAGCCCGGATATCTCCTCGTCTCCGACGAGCTCGACTCCGAGCCGCTGTGCGACCCATGTCCCCGACCAGACCACTTCGCCCCTTTTCGTTGCTTTCATCATGACTCGCGCGCTCGTCACGCGGGCAGGCCTGCGTTGAGCAGCTCCACGAAGCCGACGTCCTCATGGGCGACGCCGAAGGCCTCCGCCCGCTGGAGAGTCCGCTCGGCCCAGGCCCGGTGCGGCTTCACTTCATTCATCTTGTTCGTGTACGCGGACCTGAGGACGCCGCCACCGCCCCGCTCGGGCCGCAGAATGTCCTGGGCGTCCCCGTACTCCTCGTGACTGACCACGGACAGTGCGTGCACGGGCATCACGTGCGAGGGATGGATGCAGGTCTTGCCGAGCAGGCCGTTGGCCCGGTCCAGCTCGATCTCGCGCAGCAGGCCGTCCATGTCGTGCTCGATGAGCGCCTGGCGCAGCTCGACGGCCCGGCTCTCCAGGAAGGGGCTGCGGCGCAGCTGCGGCTTGAACATCCGCTCCTGGTGCCGGAAGTACTCCCAGACAGGGCCGGTCACGGTGAAGCCGGTGCCGTCGGCGCGGCCGAGCAGATTGACCACGTCCCCGATCACGGAGGCCACGATCTGGACGTCGTACGCGGTCATGTCCGGCGGCCTGCGCAGCCCGTACGCGGAGCAGAAGTCGGTCACACCGAGGCGCAGGGCCAGGACTCGGTCGCGGTACTTGTCGACGGTGCGGGCGATCCCGGCGAGGGTGTCACCCCGCGTCTCCAGATGCAGGAGCTCGGGCGACTCCAGGACGGGCATCGCGAAGAGGCGCCGCCCGGCGGCCGCCTCCGCGGCGGAGAGCGCCTCCAGGAACGACACGCCCCGCTCCTCGGTGAATTTCGGCAGTACGAATCCGGACAGCAGCCGCACGGCGGGGCCGAGGCGGTGCACGAGGTCGGTGATCTGCCCGGCGGCGCGGACGCGGATGAACAGCAGCGGAGGCTGTGCATCCGGTCGGGCCGCGAGGTCGGCGAACTGCCTGACCAGGTTCTCCTCGGCGTCCGCGACCTCGGCGTCGTCGATCGAGTCCTCCAGGCACAGCACCATCGAGACGACGCCCCGGCCCGCCTGCTTGAGGACGTCGTCGGCGAGGCGCGGCCGCGTGGCCGGACTGTAGAGCGTGGCACCGAGGGCCGCCGCGAGCATGCGGGGCGACGAGTCCGCGGTGAAGTCACCGGGCTCCCGGTAGAACAGGCGCTGCCGCACCTCAGGGGCGATATGCCCGAAATGACGCATGAGACTCCCCCGTCGTGCCGCTCAGGCCCGAATTTAAGTGGCCGGTAATAGTACGTAGGGACCCATGTCAAGGGTTCCCACCGGGCATGAAATTCAGGTAACCCACCCATGTCGAGTATGTCGCTCGGCCCCGCCATCTCGGGCCCCCGCGTTGTCCTGGCCAGGACAGGGAAGGCAGGATGACCGCATGACGCACGCGATGCTGAAGGGGTCGAACGTCCCTCTCGAAGCCACGGCGGTCCGCGCCGTGCTGCACTGGACCAGCGGCCAGGGCGTGCCCGACGTCGACGCCTCGGCCCTACTCCTCGGCCCCGACGGTCGCGTACGGTCCGACGAGGACTTCGTCTTCTACAACCAGCCCCGGCACCCCTCGGGCAAGGTCTGGCGGCTCGGCAAGAAACGCGTCACCGACGGACTCACCGACACGATCCAGTCGGACCTGGCCGGCCTCGGCCCCGAGGTCGGCCGCGTCCTCCTCGTGGCCTCGGCGGACGACGTCCCCTTCGACCGCGTACCCGCCCTGCGGATCCTCCTGTACGACGCCGCGGCCGCCGAGGGCGAGCCCCTCGCCCACTTCGACGTGAAGCCGGAGACGGGCGCCGAGACGGCACTGATCTGCGGCGAGCTGTACCGGCGCGGCGAGGGCTGGAAGTTCCGGGCCCTGGGCGAGGGCTACTCGAACGGCCTGGTCGGCCTGGCCACGGACTTCGGCATCTCGGTGGACGAGTCGGAGCCGGCGACGGATCTTCCGGCGTCGTCCCCGCCGGGCCCGATGCCGGCCGCCGAACCGTCGTTCCCGTCACCGGCCCCCGACACCTCGTTCACGGGATCGGCGTCGGGGTCTGCGTCGGGGTCGGGGTCAGGTTGGGGATCCGGGTCGGGTTCGGGTTACGGGTATCCGCAGGCGCCCGCGCCGCAGCCCCTCGCCGCCCCGCTCCCCCAGACCGCGCCCCAGCCCGTCTCCCAGCCGTCGTACGGGTATCCGCCGGCGGCGCCCACGCAGCCCGCGCCGCTCGCCATGCCGGTGCCGACGACGCAGCCCGCGTACGGCTATCCGCAGCCGGTGCAGCCGCTGCCCGACCCGAACTTCGCCCTGCCGCCGCAGGGCCCGCAGTTCATCTCCCGCTGAGACCGCGACCGGCCCCGGGCGACTCGGGGCCGGACAGGGGCCGGGACAGGGCGGCGGGGCAGATGCCCCCGCGTCGGGCCTAGCGCTCCCCGACCTTGGACTTGTACCCCCGGCCCCACTGAAGTCCCCACCCGTACAGCCGGTCCAGCTCGGCCTGGAACCCGTACACGAACTTCACCTCGCGTCGGACGATCAGCTCACCCTTGACGTTCTCGATCGTGACGACGGCGCAGGAGCGGGCCTGTGGGGCGCGCTCGTCGAGGCTGATCTCGACGCGTGGTCCGTTGCTCGGATAGAGCGTGACGTGGGCATGCGTACGGTCGAACGCCGGTGTCTGGTCGTAGATGTAGACGAAGACAAGCAGTCGCTTGATGGACTCACGGTGATCGAGATTGACGTAGATCGTCTCACCCGACGCCGAGCCGAACCGGTCGTCCCCGCTGAGCTTCACGTACGGCGGCGCGTTGAGCGCGCCGAAGAAGCTGCCGAGCGGCTGCACCACGCCCTTCTCCCCGTCGGTCAGTTCGTAGAGACAGCCGAGGTCAAGGTCCACATTGACCATGCTCTGGGTATGGGCCTGCACCACATCGGGCTTGAACAGCTTGAAGGGGTGCCGCAGCAGGCTCTCGCGCTCGGGGCCGCCGATGTCCGAGGTCCGCATCCGCCAGGACAGGTTGATGCGCAGATTTCCGGTGGCCGCCCCCTGTTTGGTGAGCGAGACAACCGGGTGCCGCTTGGTGAGTTCGATGGAGTTCGATGCGGCGCTGCCCGACTCGAACTCCGCCGCACGCCCCCGCCACAGTCCGTCCCAGAAGGACATTTCGCCCCCAAGTGCCCATGTTTCATGGTCCAGTTACGCCGACGGGGCGGCCGGTGAGGAGTTCTCCTCGCAGACCGCCCCGCTCACAGCGTTCCAGGATCAGAGCCCGGACGAAACCTCAGCCTTCTCGCCCGGGGCCGTCGCTTTTCCCTCGGCGGCCGCGATTCGCTTGTTGCGGCGCACCGACGACCAGAACGACCAGGCGATCAGGACGACGCCGATCAGGCCCGTGATGACCTCGTTGATCTCGTACTGGATGGTGACCAGCAGGATCACGGCGAGCGCGCCGATCGCGTAGTGCGCGCCGTGCTCCAGGTACACGTAGTCGTCCAGGGTGCCCTGGCGGACCAGGTAGACCGTGAGCGAACGGACGTACATGGCACCGATACCGAGACCGAGCGCCATCAGCACGATGTCGTTGGTGATGGCGAAGGCGCCGATGACTCCGTCGAAGGAGAACGAAGCGTCGAGGACCTCGAGGTAGAGGAACATGAAGAACGCGGCCTTGCCCGCCATCGCTATGGCCGGCGTGGCCTTGCCGCTCTTCTTGGCCGCTTCCTCGGCCTCGTGCTCGCGCTCCTCTTCCTCCTCCAGGCGGTTTTCGAAGTACCCGGAGAGACCGCCCACGATGAGATACGTGATCAGACCGGCGATGCCGGAGATGAGCACTGTCTCGGCCTTGTCCACATGGACGCCGCCGTGCTGGTGGGCGTGCGTGGCCACGGTGAACGAGGAGATCAGGAGCACGATCATCGCGATACAGACCGACAGCATGTCGACCTTGCCGAGCTTGGCGAGCGGACGCTCGATCCAGCGCAGCCACTGGACGTCCCGCTCCTCGAAGATGAAGTCGAGGAAGATCATCAACAGGAACATGCCACCGAACGCGGCGATCGACGGGTGCGCGTCGGTCACCAGCTGCTGGTACCTGTCCTTGTCGTTGAGCGCGAGCTTGACCGCCTCGATGGGGCCGAGCTTGGCACTGACCGCGACGATCACGACGGGGAAGACCAGTCGCATACCGAAGACGGCGATCAGCACACCGACCGTGAGGAAGATCTTCTGCCAGAAGGCATTCATCTTCTTCAGGATTCCGGCGTTTATCACCGCGTTGTCGAAGGACAGCGAGATCTCGAGGACGGCAAGGATCGCGACGACCCCGAATGCTGTCCATCCGTCGTAGAACACCGCCGCGACCAGGCCGAGCGCAGTAATTGCGAACGACCAGCCGAAGGTTTTCAAAACCACTGGCTACCCCATCAAGTGAGTACGGGTCTCCCCCGCGCCGGTAGGACGGGGCTCCCCCGCTCCGCGCACGGCTTTACGAAACATTGACCCCGAAGTCTAGAGCGATGCCGCGGAGGCCCGACGCGTACCCCTGCCCAACGGCGCGGAACTTCCATTCGCCGCCGTACCGGTACACCTCGCCGAAGATCATCGCGGTCTCCGTGGACGCGTCCTCGCTCAGGTCGTAGCGGGCGAGTTCCTGACCGTCCGCCTGATTGACCACGCGGATGAACGCGTTGCTGACCTGGCCGAACGTCTGTCCTCGGTTGTCCGCGTCATGGATCGAGACCGGAAAGACGATCTTGTCGCAGAACGCCGGCACCTTGGACAGGTCGATCAGGATCGACTCGTCGTCGCCCTCACCCTCACCGGTGAGATTGTCACCGGTGTGCTCGACGGAGCCGTCCGGACTGGTGAGCTGGTTGTAGAAGATGAACCACTCGTCGCCGAGCACCCGGCCGTCCTTGCACAGCAGCGCGCTGGCGTCGAGGTCGAAGTCGG
This sequence comes from Streptomyces sp. NPDC055140, assembly GCF_053607285.1. Lineage (NCBI taxonomy): Bacteria > Bacillati > Actinomycetota > Actinomycetes > Kitasatosporales > Streptomycetaceae > Streptomyces > Streptomyces sp. NPDC055140. The sequence continues at coordinate 718,109 of NZ_JBSGTG010000001.1, forward strand.
CTCCAGTGGTGGAACGCGCGTCCCAGCCGAGTCCGATCAGCACCTGCGTGAGGTTCGGTGCGGCCTTGGAGAGGGAGACATTGCCCCCCTTGGCGAGCGTGACGCCCATGATCGTGGTCCTCCCCGGTGTGATGTCGCTTGAGTTGTCGAGCGCGTCCGGCGCCGCACTCGCGTGCGGCGCCGGACGGTCACGCGGTCGTACTCGGCTCAGACGTTGACGCCGAAGTCCTGCGCGATGCCGCGCAGGCCGGATGCGTAACCCTGGCCGATGGCGCGGAACTTCCACTCCGCGCCGTTCCTGTACAGCTCGCCGAAGACCATGGCGGTCTCCGTCGAGGCGTCCTCGGAGAGGTCGTACCGGGCGATTTCCGCCCCGCCCGCCTGGTTCACGACGCGGATGAACGCGTTGCGCACCTGACCGAACGACTGCTGGCGATTCTCGGCGTCGTAGATCGAGACCGGGAACACGATCTTGTCCACATCGGCCGGGACGCCGGCGAGGTTGACCTTGAGCTGCTCGTCGTCACCCTCGCCTTCACCCGTGGTGTTGTCGCCGGTGTGCTCGACCGAGCCGTCCGGGCTCTTCAGATTGTTGAAGAACACGAAGTTGGCGTCACTGCTGACCTTGCCCTCCGTGTTCGTCAGGATGGCGCTGGCGTCAAGGTCGAAGTCCGTGCCCGTGGTGGTACGAACGTCCCACCCGAGGCCGATGATGACCGCGGTCAGGCCAGGAGCCTCCTTGGTCAGCGATACGTTGCCGCCCTTGCTGAGGCTGACTCCCACGATTCCTCCCATTGGTGTCGGGGGCGGGGAGCCCCGTCGTGCATTGGTATCGGATCAACGTCTGGATCCTAGTGACCGGTTCCCGGCAGCCACAGGCTCCGCACCCGAAGAATCCCAGGGTGTCATCCCCGGGACATCCCCGAGCGATGCGCGAAGCACACCCCCGTGACCCCTGAGGGGTCAGAGGGTGTCGATCGCCTTGACGTATTCGTTGAGGTCGCGGGCGTCCGGCAGGCCGTTGACGACGGTCCAGCGGACCACGCCCTCCTTGTCGATGATGAAGGTGCCGCGCACCGCGCAGCCCTTCTCCTCATCGAAGACGCCGTACGCGCGCGAGGCCTCGCCGTGCGGCCAGAAGTCCGACAGGAGCGGGTACTCGAGGCCCTCCTGCTCGGCGAAGACGCGCAGGCTGAACGGCGAGTCGTTCGACACGGCGAGCAGCTGGACGTCGTCGTTGACGAACTTCGGCAGCTCGTCGCGCAGGGCGCACAGCTCGCCGGTGCAGACGCCGGTGAAGGCGAACGGGTAGAAGAGCAGCACCACGTTCTTCTCACCCCTGAAGTCCGAGAGCCGCACGGTCTCGCCGTGCTGCGTCTTGAGCTCGAAATCCGGAGCCTTCGTGCCGACCTCGATCGTCATGGTCAAGCTTTCCTTCCGTGGAGCCGTTCGGGTGAGGCCCAGCCTAGGCGCCGCGGGCGGTACCCCGGCGTGGGGCCCCGGCGCGGGCCCCGCATGTGGCCCGGGCAAGCGTGCGGCCCCCGTCGACGCGTCATGGCGTCGGCGGGGGCCGCACGGAGTGTCTGCTGGGGTCTTTCGTCGGCTAGCGCTTCTTGGCGGCCGCCTTCGGCGTGACGAGGCGGCTGCCCGCCCAGTCCTTGCCCGCGTTGATGCTCTTGGTCTGCGAGAGACCCGCGGTCTGCGCGGCTTCGTTGATGTCGCTCGGCTCGACATAGCCGTCGCGGCCGGTCTTCGGGGTCAGCAGCCAGACAGGGGCACCGTCGTCGACCAGCTGGCTGGCGTCTACCAACGCGTCCGTCAGATCGCCGTCGTCCTCGCGGAACCACAGCACCACCGCGTCAGCGACGTCGTCGTAGTCCTCGTCGACGAGCTCGCTGCCGATGACTTCCTCAATGGACTCGCGGAGCTCCTGGTCGACGTCGTCGTCGAAGCCGATCTCCTGGACCACCTGCTCGGGCTGGAAACCCAGCCTCGCGGCAGGGTTGGTCCGCTCCTCCGCGTGGTCCGCGGTCGCGCTCACGGATTGCCTCCTGATCATGTTTACGAAGTTGTCTGCTGCTTCGCGCGTGCGCGAAGCGTTGGCGGTAGTCCACACGGGCGGGGCGGATCGCGCAAGTACCCGGCCCCCGAGACCGCCGAAACGGTGACGTTCCAGGCGGTGTCACCGCATCTTCAGTCAAGGATCCCCGCAGGCCGGTGATGTATGCCACACCGATCTGTCGGATTTGCCCACCCTGTGGATGACGGTCGTCCACCTCGGCCGAACGGCCTCACGAAACTGGTGAACCACATGAGCGTATCGTTGCGATTTGGCCGCACCCGTCCGGGGAACCCCGGGGAATCACTCCGATTACCCCGCGGTAGAGGTGACGATTGTGCCCCCGAGGTACACGATGGGGAGCGGCGCAGCCCCATTGCACCCCAATTGCACATCTCGACCGACAGTGAAGGAACAGCGTGGTTTCCGGATCCGATCGCAATCCGATCATCATTGGCGGCCTCCCCAGCCAGGTCCCGGACTTCGATCCCGAAGAGACCCGGGAATGGCTCGACTCCCTCGACGCCGCCGTCGACGAGCGCGGGCGCGAGCGGGCCCGCTATCTGATGCTCCGGCTGATCGAGCGCGCCCGCGAGAAGCGTGTGGCCGTGCCCGAGATGCGCAGCACGGACTACATCAACACGATCGCGACCAAGGACGAGCCCTTCTTCCCCGGCAACGAGGAGATCGAGCGCAAGGTCCTGAACGCGACCCGCTGGAACGCCGCGGTGATGGTCTCCCGCGCCCAGCGCCCCGGCATCGGGGTGGGCGGCCACATCGCCACCTTCGCCTCCTCCGCCTCGCTCTACGACGTGGGCTTCAACCACTTCTTCCGTGGCAAGGACGACGGCAAGGGCGGCGACCAGATCTTCTTCCAGGGCCACGCGTCGCCGGGCATCTACGCCCGCGCGTATCTCCTGGACCGCCTCACCGAGGGCCAGCTCGACTCCTTCCGCCAGGAGAAGTCGAAGGCTCCGTACGGCCTGTCGTCGTACCCGCACCCCCGACTGATGCCGGACTTCTGGGAGTTCCCCACCGTCTCCATGGGCCTCGGCCCACTGGGCGCGATCTTCCAGGCGCGGATGAACCGCTACATGCAGGCCCGCGACATCGCCGATACCTCCGCGTCGCACGTCTGGGCTTTCCTCGGCGACGGCGAGATGGACGAGCCCGAGTCGCTCGGCCAGCTGTCGATCGCGGCCCGTGAGGGCCTCGACAACCTGACCTTCGTGGTGAACTGCAACCTGCAGCGTCTCGACGGCCCGGTGCGCGGCAACGGCAAGATCATCCAGGAACTGGAGTCGCAGTTCCGCGGCGCCGGCTGGAACGTCATCAAGCTGGTCTGGGACCGCAGTTGGGACCCGCTGCTCGCGCAGGACCGCGACGGCGTCCTGGTGAACAAGCTGAACACCACGCCCGACGGCCAGTTCCAGACGTATGCCACCGAGCCCGGCTCGTACATCCGCGACCACTTCTTCGGTGGCGACCACCGGCTGCGCGCGATGGTCGAGAACATGACCGACGACCAGATCCTGCACCTGGGGCGCGGCGGCCACGATCACAAGAAGATCTTCGCGGCCTTCCAGGCGGCCAAGGAGCACAAGGGCCAGCCGACGGTCATCCTGGCGCAGACGGTCAAGGGCTGGACCCTCGGCCCCAACTTCGAGGGCCGCAACGCGACCCACCAGATGAAGAAGCTGACGGTCGACGACCTCAAGGGCTTCCGCGACCGGCTGCACCTGCCGATCACCGACAAGCAGCTCGAGGACGGCGCCCCGCCGTACTACCACCCGGGCCGCGACTCGGAGGAGATCCAGTACATGCACGACCGCCGGCACGGGCTCGGCGGCTATGTGCCGACCCGTGTCGTGCGGTCCAAGCCTCTGGCGCTCCCCGACGACAAGACGTACGCGAGTGTGAAGAAGGGCTCCGGCCAGCAGTCGATCGCCACCACCATGGCGTTCGTCCGACTGCTCAAGGACCTCATGCGGGACAAGGAGATCGGCCGCCGCTTCGTACTGATCGCGCCGGACGAGTACCGCACGTTCGGCATGGACTCGTTCTTCCCGAGCGCGAAGATCTACAACCCGCTCGGCCAGCAGTACGAGTCCGTGGACCGCGAGCTGCTGCTCGCGTACAAGGAGTCGCCGACGGGTCAGATGCTGCACGACGGCATTTCCGAGGCGGGCTGCACGGCCTCGCTGATCGCCGCGGGATCGGCGTACGCGACGCATGGTGAGCCGCTGATCCCGGTCTACGTCTTCTACTCGATGTTCGGTTTCCAGCGCACTGGTGACCAGTTCTGGCAGATGGCCGACCAGCTGGCGCGCGGCTTCGTGCTGGGCGCGACCGCCGGCCGGACGACCCTGACCGGTGAGGGTCTGCAGCACGCGGACGGTCACTCGCAGCTGCTCGCCTCGACCAACCCGGCCTGTGTCGCCTACGACCCGGCCTTCGGCTTCGAGATCGCGCACATCGTGCAGGACGGTCTGCAGCGGATGTACGGCGCCACCGCCGAGCACCCGCACGGCGAGGACATCTTCTACTACCTCACCGTCTACAACGAGCCGCTGCAGCATCCGGCCGAGCCCGCCGATGTCGACGTGGAGGGCATCCTCAAGGGCATCCACCGCTTCAGCCCGGGCACTTCGGGCACCATCCCGGCGCAGATCCTCGCCTCGGGTGTCGCGGTGCCGTGGGCCCTGGAGGCGCAGCAGATCCTCGCCACGGAGTGGAACATCAAGGCGGACGTCTGGTCGGCGACCTCCTGGAACGAACTGCGCCGCGAGGCCGTCGAGGTGGAACGGCACAATCTGCTGCACCCCGACGAGGACCAGCGCGTCCCCTATGTCACGCGGAAGCTGTCCGGCTCGGAGGGCCCGTTCGTCGCGGTCTCCGACTGGATGCGGTCCGTGCCCGACCAGATCTCCCGCTGGGTGCCGGGCACGTACCAGTCGCTCGGCGCGGACGGCTTCGGCTTCGCCGACACGCGCGGCGCGGCCCGACGCTTCTTCCACATCGACGCCCAGTCGATCGTGGTGGGTGTGCTCACGGAGCTGGCCCGGGAGGGCAAGGTCGACCGCTCGGTCCTGAAGCAGGCGATCGACCGCTACCAGCTCCTCGACGTCACGGCGGCTGACCCCGGCCCTGCGGGCGGCGACGCGTAGGGGCCTGGTCCCGACTGTCGCAGAGGTTCGAGGTGCGGTGCGGCCACAGGGGCCGCACCGC
>NZ_JBSGTG010000001.1:723405-865213 GCF_053607285.1 Streptomyces sp. NPDC055140
TACCACCCCCCCCCCCTTCGCGTCGCCGGCTTTTTTTGTTTAACTCCCCCCGGGGGGCCCCCGCTTGGCCCTGGGGTGGGGGGGGGGGGCCGCCCCCGGGGCCCCCCCCGCACCTCGCCTTCTTTCACCTCAGCGCTCCCAGACCTTGAACGCCCGTACCCGGTAAGGGGATTGGGGCGCCCATGTGCCGCTGCCGGGATAGGTCTGGAACTCCCCCGTCTCGGCGCACTCGGCGGACTGATAGGCCGTGACCGGCCGTCCGGTGCGATTGGCGAGAGCCTGCGCGCTGCCCCCCTCCGGCAGCGCGACGCAGCTCTCGATGTCGATCCCCGACAGCTCGTACGCCTGCCGGTGCCCCTTGAACTCCGGCTTCTCCCACAGACACAGCTCCCCCGCCGCGCAGTCCCCCGATGCCGGCGGGGCGGCGGCGCCCGCATGAACCGGTGTCAGCAGGACGGCCGTCAGCGCGGCCGCGGCCGTCATCGGCAGCGTCGTACCCATCGCGGCGCGCATCCTCGTACCCATAGATCAACCCCCGTGTCGTGCTGGTCACTTGTCTGCACTCTGAACCGGTGGGCGATCGGACGAGAAGAGCTGACGGAGCAGATCACTCGGATAAGCGAAATGCCCCCAGGATTTCCCTGAGGGCACTTCGGGGTGCGTGCGGGGGTGGCTCGGGGGTGGTCTACGGGTTTCCCCCGAGGGACGGCTTTCCCGATGGATGCTGCCCCCGACGATGGCGCTCTCCGACGGGCTCCCCCGATGCTCGCTAGATGTGTGCGGCCCCCGCGCCCGCCTCCGCGTTCGCCCCGCGCTTGGTCAGCAGCGCGACGAAGATCGCCACGACGGCGACGCCCGCGGCGACCAGGCAGGCCAGGCTCATGCCGGAGATGAAGGTGTCGTGCGCGACCGAGGTGATCTTCTCGGAGAGCGCGGCCGGGGTGCCCTTCGGGACCGGGCCCACGCCGACCTGGACCGCCTCGGACGCCTGGTCCAACTGGGCGGGCGTGAGCGGCGGAAGCTTGGCGTCGGTCCAATTGCCCGCGAGGTCGTTGTCCACCTTCGAGGCCATCACGGCGCCGAGCACGGCGGTGCCGAGGCTTCCGCCGATCTGCATGGCGGCCTGCTGCAGGCCGCCCGCGACGCCGGAGAGCTCCATCGGGGCGTTGCCCACGATGACCTCGGTGGCGCCCACCATGACGGGAGCGAGGCCCAGACCGAGGAGGGCGAACCACACCGACATGACGCCGCTGCCCGTGCCCGACTCCAGCGTGGACATGCCGTACATGGCCACGGCGGTGAGCAGCATGCCGCCCGCGAGCGGGATACGCGGACCCACCTTCGTGATCATCGCGCCCGCCAGCGGCGAGCCCACGATCATCATTCCGGTCAGCGGCAGGAGGTGCAGACCGGCGTCGACGGGGCTCATGCCATGCACGTTCTGCAGGTAGAAGGTGACGAAGAAGAGCCCGCCCATGAAGGCGATGGCCATGAGCACCATCAGGACCACACCGGCCGACAGCGGCACCGAGCGGAACAGAGCCAGCGGGATCAGCGGCTCCTTGACGCGCGTCTCCCAGATCGCGAAGAGCGCGAAGCACAGCACGGAGGCCGCCAGGAACGTCCAGGTCAGGCCGTCGCCCCAGCCCCACGTCGGGGCCTTGATGAGCGCCCAGACCAGGCAGAACATCGCGCCGGAGAGCAGCACGATGCCGAGGATGTCGAAGGATCGCGGCGCGTTCTCGGCACGGTGGTCCTTGAGGATCAGGAGCCCGAGGACGAGGGCGATGACGCCGACGGGGACGTTGATGAAGAAGACGGACTGCCAGCTGACGTGCTGGACGAGCAGCCCACCGAGGATCGGACCGCCCGCGGTCGAGGCGCCGATCACCATGCCCCAGATGCCGATCGCCATGTTCAGCTTCTCTGCGGGGAAGGTGGCCCGCAGGAGGCCGAGCGCGGCCGGCATGAGGAGCGCGCCGAACAGGCCCTGGAACACCCGGAAGGTGACCACCAGGGCGATGCTGTCCGACAGGCCGATGGCCCCCGAGGCCGCGGCGAACCCGATCACGCCGATGAGGAAGGTCTGCCGGTGACCGAACCGGTCGCCGAGCTTGCCCGCGGTGATCAGCGTGACCGCGAGGGCGAGGAAGTAGCCGTTGGTGATCCACTGGACGTCGGCGAAGCTCGCGCCGAGGTCCTTCTGGATGGCCGGGTTGGCGATGGCCACGATGGTGCCGTCGAGGGCGACCATCATCACGCCGATCGCGACGGAGAACAGCGTCAGCCAGGGGTGGCCACGAAGCCCCTTGGCCGGGGCCGGAACGGACACGGGCTCCGGAGCCTTGCCCGCCTTGTCGACGGTGGTCTGACTAGTCATGCGTTCGAGGCTAATGACAGCGACTGACAGTTGACAAACCAATTCACAAGTCGGTAACTGTCACGTTGCTCACAGGTAAGCTGAGCTGGGCAAACAGACGCAAAGAGGGGCGCGGGTGAAGACGCAGGAAGCGCATTCAGGGCTACGGGAACGCAAGAAGCAGCGCACCCGCGACGCCCTGCTGCGCGCCGCGCTGGAACTCTTCACCACAAAGGGGTACGACCGCACGACGGTTGACGAAATCGCGGAGGCCGTCGACGTCTCGCAGCGCACCTTCTTCCGGTACTTCACCAGCAAGGAGGAGACCGCGTTCGCGGTCCAGGACATGGTGGAGTCCCGCTTCGTCACCCTCCTGCGCGAACGCCCTGCGGCCGACAGCCCGTTCGAGGCCCTGCGTGGTGCCGTGCTCGACGCCTGGGACACCCTCGGCGAGCCCATCGAGGAGGTCGTTCCGGTCGAACTCCACATGCGCACCTACCAGATGATCGAATCCACCCCCTCCCTGATCGCCGTCCACCTGCGCCGCTCCACGGAGCTGGAGGAGGAGATCGCGCGCGTGATAGCCGAGCGCGAGGGCCTCGACGTCGAGACGGACCTGCGCCCCCGTGTGACAGTGGCCGCGTTCAGCGGCGTGATGCGCATGGCCGGGCGGCTGTGGGGCGCCGGTGAGGACATCAGCGTCGAGTCGATCCGCGAGGTCACGGAGTCATATCTCGACCAGCTGGGGCCGGTGTTGGCGGGGAAGTGGCGAACAGAGTGACCGACCGTGCACGCCCGCGCGCGAGGAGCGCAATCGGCACCTACAGAGTGTGACGACACCACCCAAGCTAGGCCCGTTTTGTCCTAATTGCCCCGCCGGAAACGTGATCTGCCTCACCGATTTCGCGGGTTGGTCCGCGGTTCTCCTAGGGTGTCCCGCAGTGACTTCCTTCGACTCAACCCCGCAACTCAGCGTCTGGCGCGCACTGCTCGCACTGGCCGTCGTGTTCGTCATGCTGGCGACCACCGGCTGGACCGCCGTGCGCCACAAGGGCGTCACCTCGCCGGTCAACGCCGCCATCACGGCGTGGGAACACGGCCACCTCAACGGGCGCGCCCTGCCGGACCCGGACGGCTCGCCCGCCCGCCTCGCGCAGTTCTTCGCCTCACTCACCAGCCAACAGCGCACCCGGCTCGCCACCCACTACCCGCTCGCCGTCGGCAACATGAACGGCGCGCCGGTGGACCTGCGCTACCGCGCCAACCGCATCGCCCTCGACCAGGCACGCAAGGTGGCGCGGAAGAGCACGCACGACAACCGGCTCTCCGCCGCGGGACAGCGCGACGCCGGCCAGCGCATGAACCGGTACGCGTCGCTGATGCGCCCCGACCGCGAGATCCTCGCCTTCGACCCCCTGGGCACCGGCCGCGTCGCCGAGGTCTTCGGGGACCTCGACAAGGCCCAGCGCGTCTCGGTCGTGGTCCCCGGAGTCGACACCAACCTCCTCACGTTCCAGCGGACCTTCCGCAAGTACTCGGCGCCCGTCGGCATGGCTCGCTCCCTGTACGACGCGGAGCGCACCGCCGGACCCGGCACAAGGACCGCCGTGATCGCCTGGGCCGACTACACGACGCCCGCGGGTCTCGGTGTCGACGCGGCCACCGCGATGCGCGCGGAGGAGGGCGCCACCCGGCTCAACGCCCTGGTGCGCGCCCTGCCGGGCCGCACCCCCGTGGCCCTGTACTGCCATAGTTACGGCTCCGTGGTGTGCGGTGTCGCCGCACGCAAGCTGCCCTCCCGGGTGAGCGACATAGCGGTGGCGGGCAGCCCCGGCATGCGCGCCGGGAAGGCCTCGAAACTGGGTACCCACGCGCGCGTGTGGGCGATGCGGGACAGCGACGACTGGATCCAGGACGTGCCGTATCTGGAGGTCGGCGGGATCGGCCACGGCGCCGACCCCGTCTCCCGGGGATTCGGCGCCCGGGTCCTGTCGGCAGCCGGCGCACGTGGGCACACCGGCTATTTCGAGCCCGGTACGGAGAGCCTCAGCAACTTCGCCGACATCGGCGTCGGTTCGTACCGCACCCTGCGATGTGCGAGCGGGCATGACACCTGTCGTGACGGATCTTCCGGCGCCGCGTCTGCCTGACGCGCGTAGAAATCGGTGAAACAGGGGCACGACGCAACAGGGGACGGAGGCGCGCGTGCCGCATACGATGAGCCGCATGGGTGACGTACTGGCCGGATTTCATGCCGCCTGGGAGTTCGAGTCCGACTCCGTGCTCATCCGCTTCGAACGGGGAATCCGCACACCGAAGCTGCTGAATGCACTCGGTGAGCGCCGCATCCCCTATGAGGCGATCACGGCGGTGACACTCACTCCCGGCAAGCGCGGGACCGTCGTCCTGCGCGCCGTGCCGAGACCGGGCGCCGATCCGCTGATGGACGCGGCCGCGGGACAGCTCAAAGAGGGGTGCGACCCCTACCGGCTCGTCCTGCCCGCCGAGCGCGAGACACTCGCCGAGTACTACGCGGACGAGCTGCGTGGCGTGCTGGCCCTGGACGACGGCGCACCAGCGGGCCGTTATCTGGTGGCGGCGCCCGAGGCGCCGCTGCACTTCAAGGCCTACGACGGCAAGGCCTCCTTCGACGGCAAGTCCGTGGCTTTCCGATGGTTCTGGACCGGGGCGTCGTCCGCGAAGTGGAAGGCCGGCGACAAGAGCTTTCCCGTCTCGGATCTGAGCGGCGTCGAATGGCGCTCGCCCGAGGTCTTCGAGGGCCATCTCCGACTTTTGCGCCGCGACACGTCCGAGCAGCCCGCCCAGGCCGACCAGGACCCGGCCGCCGTGATCTTCGGTCTCGGATACGGGCCCGTGCACGAGTCGCTGCCCTTCGCCGCGTCCATCCTCGCCGCCGTACGGGCCGGGGGCTCGGCCGTGCCCGCGTCCGGCGCCTCCCCTGCCCGGCGTGACCCCTCGGACATCGCCGAACGCATCCGTCACCTGGGCGAGCTGCACCAGGCGGGCCTCGTCACCGACGCCGAGTTCTCGACGAAGAAGGCCGAGCTGCTGGCGGAGCTGTAGGGCGGCCTCGGGGAGCGACCCCGGCATGGGGTGCGGCTCCGGGTGCGGATCGGGCACAGGTGGCCTCGTCGAGGTTCGGCGTCCGTCGGACGGGCCCTTCATGTCATACCTGGGTACGGGGTCCGGTGAGCTCCTCGGTATGACGGCGCCGCGGGTGGTTGTTGCCTACGCTGAGCAGGCCATGAGCACCACATCGACTGCACCTGACCAGGAGCCCCGCCCGCCGGACGGCAAGGCCGCACCGCCGGGGGGCCTGCGTCGCGTGTTCGCCACCGTCCTCGGCGGACTGCTGGCGGCCGGGGCGTCGCTCGCCGCTCCCGCGGGACCGGCCGAGCCTCTGCTCGGCCGGTCGTCGAGGCGTTGGGTGCGGCTGGTCCCCTATGTGATCGCGTTGGGCTTCGTCGCCACACTGATCCCGGTCACCACCCAGGTCCTGTCGAACGACTACGGGGTCCCCGGTGGTCTCGCCGGCGCCCTGGCGGTCGCACAGGCCGCTCCCCTGATGCTCGCCGTCAGTCGGCCGCTGCTCGCGTGGGGCATCGTGATCGTCGCGGACATCGTCGGGGCGATCGTCATCCAGGGTTCGGCCTCCCATCACGCCGCGCCCTGGACCCCCATGGTCATCGTGGGATATCTGGCCCTGTGCTTCGTCCTGTCCCTGCGGGAGGGCAGACGCACGGTCCTGGGGGTCTGGCTGGTCACGGTGGTGTCCGGACTCGTCCTCGACATGTTCCGTCCCTCGGACAGCCAGGCCACGAGCGTGCTGATGATCGTGCTGAGCGGTGGGGTGCTGCTGTTCGGTACGTTGCTGCGCGAGCGCGGGGAAGCGCAGCGCAGACTCGTCGAGCAGGAGACGATCAACGAGGCCGAGCGTTCCCGGCGCACCCTTCTTGAGGAACGTGCGCGTATCGCACGGGAGTTGCACGATGTCGTGGCTCATCACATGTCGGTGATCACGGTGCAGGCGGACTCCGCTCCGTACCGGCTCCAAGGCCTGACGCCCGAGGCGTGCGAGGAGTTCGGCTCGATAGCGGCGGGTGCCAGGGAGTCGCTCGGTGAGATGCGGCGACTCCTCGTGGTGCTGCGCAGCGAGGACGCGACGGGTGGTGAGCGTGCGCCCCAGCCGGGTCTCGGCCGGCTTCAGCAACTGGTGGAGGCCACGGTACGGGGCGGTGTCCCGGCGGAGTTGTCGATGCCCGAGCTGACCCTGGTCGGGGAGCTGACCGATGTACCGCCGGCGGTGGACCTCTCGGCATACCGCATCGTGCAGGAGGCCCTGGCCAATGTCGTGCGGCACGCTCCCGGTGCCCGCACGCAGATCTCCGTCTCCAAGGACGAGGACGCCCTGTTGGTGATCGTGGTCAACGGCCCGGCGGGCGAGCACGCGTCGCCCGTGGAGACGACCGGCACGGGACACGGCCTCATCGGGATGCACGAGCGCGTACGGTTGGTCGGCGGCACACTCGACGTGGGCCCGCTGCCCGGGGGAGGCTTCCGCGTCGCGGCCCGACTCCCGCTGGCCGAGTCCGACTCCCCCTCGTCGTAAAGGAATTCGGCACCGCATGACCATCCGCGTGATCATTGTCGACGACCAGGCCATGGTGCGAGCGGGGTTCGCCGCGCTGCTGGCGGCGCAGAGCGACATCGACGTCGTGGGCGAGGCTCCGGACGGCAAGCAGGGCGTCGAGGTCAGCCGGACCACACATCCCGATGTCGTCCTCATGGACGTGCGGATGCCCGAGATGGACGGGATCGCCGCGACCCGCGCGCTCCTCGACCCTCCGCCGGGCGTGATCCACCGCCCCAAGGTCCTGATGCTCACCACGTTCGACGTGGACGACTATGTGTACGAGGCGCTGCGCGCGGGCGCTTCGGGCTTCCTCCTCAAGGACGCCCCGCCGGCCGATCTCATCGCTGCGGTGCGTGTGGTGGCCGCCGGAGAGGCGCTGCTCGCCCCGACGGTCACGCGTCGGCTCATCGAGGACATCGCGAGGCAGCGCCCGTCCGGCCGCAGGGACCGCTCGCCGGAGCTGAACTGTCTGACGCCACGCGAGACCGAGGTCCTCGAACTCATCGCCCGGGGCCTGTCCAACCAGGAGATCGCGGAAAAGCTGGTGCTCGCGGAACAGACCGTGAAGACCCATATCGGTCGCGTGCTCGCGAAGTTGGGGCTGCGGGACCGGGCGCAGGCCGTGATTTTCGCCTACGAGACCGGCCTCGTCACGCCCGGCGACCAATAGGCCCAGCCCCGGTATCACCTGCCGCGCCCAGGTCGGCGCAGGTCTTCACGGCGCACCCCCTACCTGAGTAGCACCTCCGAATACCCGGGTATCACCCGAGAGTTGGCTCCCCGGTGTGACGTGGAGCCGGGCGTCGTCTCCCTATCTTCCCCTCGTCACGCCACCGGACGGAGGGGAGACGGGCGATGCGCCTGCGCTCATGGAAACAACGCGGCCGTAGGACACTGGTCGCCGCCGCACTCACGACGACTGTCGTGGCGGGCACGACGGGCTGGGCTGTCGGCAGCGAGCAGAACCCCCTCACCGGACCGCCGCCCGGCGCGGCATCCTGGCGTGCGGACCATGCGCTCGGTGTCGGGCTGCCCGATCCGGCGACCGCGAAGCCCGCCCAGGTGACAGCGTTCTTCCGCGGGTTGGGCGACGCCGAGCGACAGGAATTGGTCGAGCGGCATCCGACTGTGGTCGGCAATCTGGACGGTGCTCCGGCGGACCTTCGCTACGAGGCCAACACCCGTGCGCTGAAAAGCGAGCGTGACCGAGTCCGAGCGCGGGCGGAGGACGCGTCACTCACGCCCCAGGACCACGCGCAGGCCCGCTTCCTCGTCACGCGATACACCGAACTTCTCGAGCCTGGGCGGCAGATACTGGCCTTCGACCCGCGAGGCCGCGGCCAAGTGGCCGAGGTATTCGGGGACTTGGCGGGCTCCGATCACGTTTCCGTCGTCGTACCCGGCTCGGACATCGACCTGAGCTCGTTCGACCGTGCCAAGGATCCGTACGGCACCCCGGCGGGGATGGCCCGCTCGCTGTACGAGGCGTCGGGCGGTCGCACTGCGGTCGTGGCGTGGGTGGGGTACACGACGCCTGTCGGCCTGGGACCCGACGCCGCCACCGGCCGGCTCGCCGAGGCGGGCGCGCCGAGGCTGACCCGCTTCGCCCAGGGCCTGACGGCCTCGGGCGCGCCGCGTCCCGCAGTGTTCTGCCACAGCTACGGATCGGTGGTCTGTGGACTCTCCGCCGCCCGGCTGCCCGCGTCCGACCTCGTGGTGCTCGGTTCCCCGGGTCTGCGCGCGGACACGGTGGCCGATCTGCGCACCAAGGCCCGTGTCTGGGCCGCGCGGGACGACAGCGACTGGATCGGCCGCGTGCCGAACGTCGAGCTGTTCGGCCTGGGCCACGGCACCGACCCCACCGACCCCTCCTTCGGCGCCCGCCTCATTCCGGCCCACCGCGCCGAGGGCCACACCGGCTACTTCGCGCCCGGCACGGACTCGCTGCGCGCCTTCACCCGCATCGCCACCGGAGCCACCTCATGAGTATCGCGACCCTGCGCAGGACCGCGTCCGCCATCGACGCGAAGACACCGGCCCACCGGGACCGGGCGATAGACGCACTGCGCGCGCTCGCGCTGCTCGCCGTGCCCATGGGCCACTGGCTCCTCGGCGGCTTCTCCCTCGACGGCCGGGGCGCGCTGCACAACGCGAGCCCTCTGTCCTCCTTCGGATTCCTCGCCCCGATCAGCTGGGTGCTGCAGATGCTCGGCATCTTCTTCCTGGTGGGGGGCTACGCATCCGTTCTGTCGTACCGGCGGATGCTGGAGGCGGGCGGGTCGACGAGCGCCTGGCTGCGCGGCCGGCTGGCTCGCCTGGGCCGCCCGGTCCTCGGGGTGACGGCGGTATGCGCCGCGCTGATCCCCGCGTTGTACGCGCTCGGGGTGCCGGAGAAGACTCTCCACACAGGATCGACGCTGGTGATACAGCCGCTGTGGTTCGTGGGCGTCTACACGGTGATCACCGCGCTCACGCCGTACTGCGTACGCGCCGCCCGAAAACTGGGGGCGTGGGCGGCGGCGCCGCTGCTCGGGTTCGTAGCCGTGATCGACTTCCTGCGCTACGGGCCGTATGCGGACGCCATGCCGTCCTGGCTGAGCCTGCTCAATCTGCTCCCCGGCTGGATGTTCGCCTACCAACTGGGCGTCTGCTGGGGCGAGAAGAGGATCGGCAGGCGTGGCGCGTGGGCGCTGCTGATCGGCGGTGCTGCCCTGTTCGCGACGCTGCTCCTCGCGTTCCACTACCCCGAGTCGATGGTGGGCGTGCCGGGCGAGGCGCGGACGAACTCCCATCCGCCGTCCTTGCTGGTGCTGGCGCTGGCGGCCGCGCAGAGCGGTTCGGCGATGCTCCTACGGGACCGGATCGGCAGGCTTCTGCGGCGGCCCGCACTGTGGGCGCCGGTCGTCGTCATCAACCTCTCGGCGATGACGATCCTTTGCTGGCATCAGACGGCGCTGCTGGCAGCGGCGATACCCGGTTCCTTCGCAGGCGCGATACCGGGGCTGACGACGAGTCCGGACTCGCTGGGCTGGATAGCGGCGAGGATCGCGTGGCTTCCGGTCTTCGCGGGGCTGCTCGTGCTGATCGGCAGGTACACGCGGGGCTTCGAGGCTCCCTGGAAGGGGGCCACGCATGTGCGGCGCGCGCTGGCCGGGCTGCTGGCAGCGGGGTTCGCCGTGTTTGCCCTGGGGCTCGCGTGAGGTGCCGTCCGGTCGACGCCGGGGCAGGAGATGCCCCCGGCGACGGACCGGGCAGGTGGCTCCGGGGTGTTACTCGCGCCCCGCCGAGGTGAAGGTCATGTCGGCGTAGCGGTTGCCCGCGACCTGGGAGGCAATGGGGGCGACCAGGGCGAGTTCGTCGTCGGTGAGGGTGATGCGGGTGGCCGCGGCGTTCTCCTCGATGCGGCTGCGCTTGCGGGTGCCGGGGATCGGGACGACGGGGAGTCCGAAGGTCTGCGACTGCCGCTGCACCCAGGCCAGGGCGATCTGGCCGAGGGAGGCCGCATGGGCCTCGGCGACCTGGCGCACCGGCTCGAGCAGAGCCGCGTTGGCGGCGGCGTTGTCGCCGGTGAAGCGGGGCTGCTGGCGGCGGAAGTCGTCCGGATCGAGCTCCTTGTCGGCGCTGACGAAGGAGCCGGTGAGGAAGCCGCGCCCGAGCGGCGAGTACGGCACCAGGGCCACGCCCAGTTCGGCGGCGGTCGGCACGACCTCCTTCTCGATGTCGCGGCTGAACAGCGACCACTCGGACTGGAGGGCGGCGATCGGGTGGACTGCCTGGGCGGCGCGCAGTTCGCCGCCGGTGACCTCGCTGAGGCCGAGGTGCTTGACCTTGCCGGCGGCGACGAGTTCGGCCATCACGCCGACGGTCTCCTCGATCGGCACGTTCACATCGCGGCGGTGCATGTAGTAGAGGTCGATGGTGTCGACGCCGAGACGCTGGAGGCTGGCGTCGATGCAGGCGCGGATGTACGCGGGATCGTTGTTGATGACGCGCTTCGTGGGGTCGCTCGGGTCCACGCCCAGGGCGAACTTGGTGGCCAGCACCACCTCGTCACGGTGCGCCTTGAGGAAGGGAGCAAGGAACTTCTCGTTCGCGCCGGCGGCATAGGCGTCGGCGGTGTCGTACAAGGTGACGCCGAGTTCCAGGCCCCGCTCCAGGGTGGCCCGCGCCTCGTCGGCGTCCGTCGGACCGTAGGCCCAGCTCATGCCCATGCAGCCGAGGCCCTGCACGCCCACCAAGGGCCCGTTGTTTCCCAACTCCACAGTGGAAATCCGCTGCGGCTCCCCCGTGTGCTGCGTCTGCTCCGTGCTGCTCATGCGGTTCAGGCCCTCTCCGACGCCCGCCGGGCGCCCGCATAGAAGTCGATCTTGAAATCGAGTACGGACAAGGTGTCCTGGAGTTCGGCGATCCGGGACACCACGTCCCTGCGCGTCGATTCGAGAAGCTCGCGGCGCTCCTCGAACGTGTCCTCACCGACCCGCACGAGTTCGGCGTAGCGCACCATGTGTGCCACTGGCATCCCGGTCAGCCGCAGCTTGCCGACGAAGGCGAGCCAGTCGAGATCGCGGTTGCTGTAGCGGCGCTGGCCCGTGTGCGAGCGGTCGATGTGGGGCATGAGCCCGATCCGCTCGTACCAGCGCAGCGTGTGGGCGGTCAGTCCGGTGAAGGCCACGACCTCGCTGATCGTGTAGTGGTCCTTGCCGTCCGGGCGCGGGTGAGCGGTGGGGCCCGATGCGCAGACGTCGGCCTTGCTGGGTGCGGGGGTGGTCTCCATCACCGTCATGCCCCCACGCTAGAACGTTGAAGTGCACTCCAAGCAAGCACATCGGGGAGGAATTCCGGACGGCGTCCGCCGATGTGATTCGGCCCGCTCGACGGTTCGGCCCGGCCCGTGGGCGTAGAGGGTGTCCTCGCGGGGCCCGTTAGGCTCGTGGCCATGCAGAGCCTTGCGATGATCGAGAACTGGCCGGTACCGACCGCCGCCGCAGCCGTCGTCCGCGCGGACGGCACGGTGCTCGGGGCGCACGGCCCGACGGCCCATCGTTTCCCGCTGGCCTCGGTCACCAAGCCCCTCGCCGCCTACGCGGCCCTCGTCGCCTACGAAGAGGGCGCGATCGAGTTCGACGACCCGGCCGGCCCCGAGGGTTCCACGGTGCGCCACCTCCTCGCGCACACCTCCGGTCTCGCCTTCGACGAGCACCGGGCGACATCGGCGCCCGGCACACGGCGGCTGTACTCGAATGCGGGGTTCGAGGTGCTCGGGGACCACATCGCGAAGGCGACGGAGATCCCGTTCGCGGAGTATCTCCACCAAGCGGTTCTCGAGCCCCTCGGGATGAGCTCAACCACCCTGGAGGGCTCGCCCGCCAAGGACGGGGCGTCGACGGTGGACGACCTGGCACGGTTCGCCGCCGAGGTGCAGGCTCCCCGGCTGCTCGATCCACGCACCGTCGCCGAGGCGATGACCGTGCAGTACCCGGGACTCAAGGGCGTACTTCCGGGGTACGGGCACCAGAATCCGAACGACTGGGGCCTCGGATTCGAGATCAGGGACTCCAAGTCGCCGCACTGGACAGGCAGTTCGTCGTCGCCGCGGACGTTCGGGCACTTCGGGCAGTCGGGCACGTTCCTGTGGGTCGACCCCGACGCGGGTGTCGCATGTGTGGCGCTGACCGATCGGGCCTTCGGGCCGTGGGCGGCCGAGGTGTGGCCCCCCTTCACGGACGCGGTGCTCGCCGAGGTGTGAGGGGTCGGGCGTGAGGGGTCACGCCTGAGGGCGCGCGGCCGTTCGCGAGGAAGGCCTCAGCGGGCGGCCATCTCCCACAGCAGCAGTTCCGCCGATCCTGACGCCACGGCCTCGAGACCGGATTCCCCGGCGATCCTGACCGAGTCGCCCGGGCCCAACTCCTCACCGCCGAGCACCACTTCACCGCGGACGACATGGACGTACACCTGGGCCGCGTCCGGGACGGCGGCTCGCTCCCCCGATCCGAGGCGGCGCACGTGCAGCAGGGAGCCGGCCTCGGGCACGTCGTAGGGGGTGGAGTCGGCGATGCCGTGCACGACCTCGTAGACCGGGTCGCCGCCCGGCTCCAGAGGCGCAAGCCACATCTGGACGAAGACGAGCGGGTCGGGGCCGTCGTTGCGCTCGACATGGCGCACTCCGCCGCCCGCGCTGAGTCGCTGCACATCACCGGGTACGACCACGGCCTCGTGCCCCGTCGAATCGCGGTGGGTGAGCCGGCCCGAGACGACCCAGGTGACGATCTCGGTGTGGCTGTGCGGATGCTCGTCGAAGCCCGTGCCCGGTGCGAGGTGCTCCTCGTTGCAGGCCAGGATCGATCCGAAGCGCAGGTTGTCGGGGTCGTAGTGGGGCCCGAAGGAGAAGGCGTGGAACGACTCGATTCCGGCGTCCGGCTCACCGCCGGGGTACCGGTCGCCGGAGCGACGTACATCCATCACGCCGTACACGGTAGACCCCCGGACGGGGACGTCCGCGCGGCCACCTTGCACCCTCCACTCCGCTGAGCCGTCCCGATAAGGCAGTCTTGTCCCCGTGCCCGAACCCTCAGCGAACGAAGCCCCGGACCATCGCGACCGCCGTGCGATCCCCCACCCGCACTCCGCGACCCTGAAGCGCCTGGAGAAGTCGTCCGGGAGCCTCGCCGCGCAGGCCATCACGCGCATGGACGAGACGCTGCCGTGGTACCGGGCGATGCCACCGGAGAACCGCTCCTGGATCGGGCTGGTCGCGCAGGCCGGGATCGCGGCCTTCACGGAGTGGTTCCGGCACCCGGACGCCCCCCAGGCGATCTCGACCGACGTGTTCGGCACCGCGCCGCGCGAGCTGACCCGGGCCATCACGCTGCGCCAGACCGTGGAGATGGTCCGCACGACCATCGAGGTCATGGAGTCCGCGATCGACGAGGTGGCGGCGCCCGGCGACGAGTCGATCCTGCGTGAGGCGCTGCTCGTCTACGCACGGGAGATCGCCTTCGCGACCGCTCAGGTCTACGCACAGGCGGCTGAGGCGCGAGGCGCGTGGGACGCCCGCCTGGAGTCCCTGGTGGTCAACGCGGTTCTCTCGGGCGAGGCCGACGAGGGTGCCGTCAGCAGGGCTGCGGCGCTCGGGTGGAACTCGCCGGAGCACGTGTGTGTGGTGCTCGGCACCGCCCCAGAAGGGGACAGCGAGCTGACGGTCGAGGCGATCCGGCGGGCCGCCCGGCACGCCAAGCTCCAGGTCCTGACCGGGGTACTCGGGGACCGTCTCGTCGTCATCGCGGGCGGCAACAACAATCCGCTCCAGGTCGCGAAGTCGCTGATCGGCCCTTACGCGGCGGGTCCTGTGGTGGCCGGCCCCGTGGTGCCGGACCTGCTCGCCGCCACCAGGTCGGCGCAGGCCGCTGCCGCCGGGCTCAAGGCGTGCGGGGCGTGGCAGGACGCTCCCCGCCCCGTTCTGGCGGATGATCTCCTTCCGGAGCGGGCGATCGCGAGCGACCCTGCCGCGCGCGAGCAGTTGGTGGAGGAGATCTACAGACCGCTCGAGGAGGCCGGCTCCGCTCTTCTGGAGACGCTCAGCGTCTATCTGGAACAGGCGAGCAGCCTCGAAGGAGCGGCCCGGATGCTCTTCGTCCACCCGAACACCGTCCGCTACCGGCTCCGACGTGTGACAGACGTCACCGGCTGGTCACCCTCCGACGTCAGGTCGGCGTTCACGCTGCGGATCGCGCTGATCCTGGGGCGCCTGGCCGACGCGGATCCTCACTCGTAGCCTTTTGTCGGGGGCCTACAATTCCCCCTTCGGTTCTTCGTCCCTGTCCCCACGGGCGGCCGTGGCCGTCCACAAGAGAGAGTGTGAGAGTGCTCGTACTCGTCGCTCCCGGCCAAGGCGCTCAGACGCCCGGCTTCCTGACTCCCTGGCTCGACCTCCCCGGTGCCGCAGACCGCGTCGCTGCGTGGTCGGACGCCATCGGGCTCGACCTTGCCCACTACGGCACGCAGGCCGACGCGGACGCGATCCGTGACACGGCCGTCGCTCAGCCTCTGCTCGTCGCGGCCGGACTCCTCTCGGCCGCCGCACTCGGCGACATCGCTCCTGACGCCGTCGCGGGCCACAGTGTCGGCGAGATCACCGCGGCGGCCTTCGCCGGGGTTCTCGACGACACCGCCGCCCTCCAGCTCGTGCGCAAGCGCGGCCTGGCCATGGCCGATGCGGCCGCCGTGACCAAGACCGGTATGTCCGCCCTGCTCGGCGGCGACCCGGAGGTCACCGTCGCGCACCTGGAGAAGCTGGGTCTGACCCCGGCGAACGTGAACGGCGCGGGCCAGATCGTGGCCGCGGGCACCCTCGAGGAGCTCGCCGCGCTCGAGGCCGACAAGCCCGAGGGCGTACGCCGGGTCGTGCCACTGACGGTGGCCGGCGCGTTCCACACCCGCCACATGGCTCCCGCGGTGGCAAAGCTGGAAGAGGCCGCCCAGGCCCTGACGCCCGCCGACCCCACGGTCGCGTACGTGTCGAACAAGGACGGCCGGACGGTCGTCACCGGTGCCGAGGTCGTCTCGCGCCTGGTCGGCCAGGTGGCCAACCCGGTCCGCTGGGACCTGTGCATGGAGACCTTCAAGGAGTTCGGCGTGACCGCGCTCGTCGAGGTGTGCCCGGGCGGCACCCTCACCGGTCTCGCCAAGCGCGCCCTGCCCGGTGTGAAGACCCTCGCCCTCAAGACCCCCGACGACCTCGACGCAGCCCGCGCCCTGATCGCCGAGCACTCCTCCGCCGCGGCGGACACGCAGACGGCCTGACAAGGAGCCCCGAGAGCATGTCGAAGATCAAGCCCAGTCAGGGCGCCCCGTACGCGCGCATCATGGGCGTCGGCGGTTACCGGCCGACACGGGTCGTGCCGAACGAGGTGATCCTCGAGAAGATCGACTCGTCCGACGAGTGGATCCGCTCCCGTTCGGGCATCGCGACGCGCCACTGGGCCTCCGACTCGGAGACCGTGGCCGCGATGTCGATCGAGGCTTCCGGCAAGGCCATCGCGGACGCCGGGATCAGCGCGGAGCAGATCGGCGCCGTGGTCGTGTCGACCGTGTCGCACTTCAAGCAGACCCCGGCCATCGCGACCGAGATCGCGGACAAGCTCGGCACCGCCAAGGCGGCCGCGTTCGACATCTCCGCCGGGTGCGCGGGCTTCGGCTACGGCCTGACCCTCGCCAAGGGCATGGTCGTCGAGGGTAGCGCCGAGTACGTGCTGGTGATCGGCGTGGAGCGGCTGAGCGACCTGACCGACCTGGAGGACCGCGCGACGGCCTTCCTGTTCGGTGACGGCGCCGGCGCCGTCGTCGTGGGCCCCTCGCAGGAGCCGCACATCGGCCCCACCGTCTGGGGTTCCGAGGGCGACAAGTCCGAGACGATCAAGCAGACCGTGCCGTGGGACGAGTTCCGCGTCGGTGATGTGTCGAAGCTGCCGCTCGACAGCAAGGGCGACATCAAGTTCCCTGCGATCACGCAGGAGGGCCAGGCGGTGTTCCGCTGGGCCGTGTTCGAGATGGCGAAGGTCGCTCAGCAGGCGCTGGACGCGGCCGGGATCAGCGCGGACGACCTGGACGTCTTCATTCCGCACCAGGCAAACATGCGGATCATCGACTCGATGGTGAAGACTCTGAAACTGCCGGAGCATGTCACGGTCGCCCGTGACATCGAGACCACCGGCAACACCTCGGCCGCCTCGATTCCGCTCGCGATGGAGCGGCTTCTGGCGACCGGGAAGGCGAAGAGCGGCGACACCGCCCTCGTCATCGGCTTCGGGGCGGGTCTCGTCTACGCCGCCACGGTCGTTACCCTCCCCTAGGCAGACCGTCCGGATCACTCCGGGCGGAAACGCCGCCACACCCTCTGGATACATAAGAAGGAGCGCCAACATGGCCGCCACTCAGGAAGAGATCGTCGCCGGTCTCGCGGAGATCGTGAACGAGATCGCCGGCATCCCGGTCGAGGACGTCCAGCTGGACAAGTCCTTCACCGACGACCTGGACGTCGACTCGCTGTCCATGGTCGAGGTCGTCGTCGCCGCCGAAGAGCGCTTCGACGTCAAGATCCCGGACGACGACGTCAAGAACCTCAAGACCGTCGGTGACGCCACCGACTACATCGTCAAGCACCAGGCCTGATCAACAGCTCGCCTAGTGCTGCCGCTCCGCCACCCGGCGGTGGCGCCGCTGAATCCCTCGCATCCGTTGGAGAAAGAATTCCTGTGAGCCCGACCAATCGCACCGTGGTCGTCACCGGTATCGGCGCAACCACACCGCTGGGTGGCGACGCGACATCCACCTGGGAGGGTCTGGTCGCCGGTCGTTCCGGTGTCCGTCCCCTCGAACAGGAGTGGGCCGCCGACCAAGCGGTCCGCATCGCCGCGCAGATCGCCGTGGAACCGAGCGAGATCATCCCGCGCCCGCAGGCCCGTCGCCTGGACCGCTCGGCGCAGTTCGCGCTGATCGCGGCCAAGGAGGCCTGGGCCGACGCCGGTTACACCGACAAGGCCGGTGAGGACCCCGCCGTCGCCCCCGACCGGCTCGGCGCGGTCATCGCCTCCGGCATCGGCGGCGTGACGACGCTCCTCGACCAGTACGACGTGCTGAAGGAGAAGGGCGTACGCCGCGTCTCCCCGCACACCGTCCCGATGCTCATGCCGAACGGCCCCTCGGCCAACGTCGGCCTGGCCGTGAACGCCCGCGCGGGTGTGCACACCCCGGTCTCCGCCTGCGCGTCCGGCGCCGAGGCCATCGGCTACGCGATCGAGATGATCCGCACGGGCCGTGCGGACGTCGTGGTCGCCGGTGGCACCGAGGCTGCCATCCACCCGCTGCCCATCGCCGCCTTCGGCAACATGATGGCGATGTCCAAGAACAACGACGACCCGCAGGGCGCCTCGCGTCCCTACGACGTCGGCCGGGACGGCTTCGTCCTCGGTGAGGGCGCCGGTGTCCTGGTCCTCGAGTCCGCCGAGCACGCCGCCAAGCGCGGTGCCCGCGTCTACGCGGAGGCGGTCGGCCAGGGCATCTCCGCCGACAGCCACGACATCGTCCAGCCGGAGCCGGGCGGCCGCGGCATCTCGCAAGCCCTGCAGAACCTGCTCGACAACACCGACCTGGACCCGGCCGAGATCGTGCACGTGAACGCGCACGCGACCTCGACGCCGGCCGGTGACGTGGCCGAGCTCAAGGCGCTGCGCAAGGTCTTCGGCGACGACACCGACCACATGGCGGTCTCCGCCACCAAGTCGATGACCGGCCACCTCCTCGGCGGCGCCGGCGGTATCGAGTCGGTCGCGTCTGTGCTCGCCCTGTACCACCGGGTGGCTCCGCCGACGATCAACGTCGAGAACCTCGACCCGGAGGCGGAGGCTGCCGCCGACATCGTCCGCGGCGAGGCTCGCAAGCTGCCCGTCGAGGGTCGCATCGCCGCGCTGAACGACTCGTTCGGCTTCGGCGGACACAACGTCGTGCTGGCGTTCCGCTCGGTCTGACCCCCGCGTATACGTCAGTTGCCGAAGGGGCCCCCACCATCACGGTGGGGGCCCCTTCGGCAACTGCGAACCACTACATCCGAACGCCTCACACCACCTGGTGCAGCCACCGCACCGGAGCGCCCTCGCCCGCGTAGCGGAAGGATTCCAGTTCGTCGTCCCAGGGCTTGCCGAGGAGCTTGGCGAGTTCGGCTTCCAGGTCCGTCTCGCCACCCTTGGAGCGGGCGAGCGCGGCGCGCAGCCGGTCCTCGGGGATGAGGATGTCGCCGTGGATGCCGGTGACGGCGTGGAAGATGCCCAGTTCGGGGGTGGCGCTGTAGCGCTCGCCCTCGGCCGTCGCGCAGGGTTCCGCCGTCACCTCGAAGCGCAGGAGCTGCCAGCCGCGCAGCGCGGACGCCAGTTTGGAGGCGGTGCCCGCCTCACCGCGCCAGGAGAACTCGGATCTCCACGTTCCCGGCGCCGCCGGCTGGCGGATCCAGTCGAGGTTGATGCGCGCGCCGAGCACGCCCGCGACTGCCCATTCGACGTGCGGGCACAGCGCGCGCGGTGCGGAGTGCACGTACAGAACTCCACGTGTCGTCACCGGGACCTCCAGTGTGGGACGAGGTTCGCCTTCCCCGGCGGCCTCGCGCCCGTGCCGAGCAGTTTTCCCCAAAGACCAGTTGAACCAGGGGAACCAGGAAAAAAGGGACAGATGTGACGTGATGTAATTTAGCGGAAGCTGTACTGCGGGGTTTCACCGGGTCGGCCGACCGCCCTGTCGCTGCCGCGACAGCAGTGGCCGGACCGCCACGGGGCGAGGCTACCGTGTGGCGGCGCAAGGAGTGTGACGTACCGTCGGTCCCGGTGCCCTCAAACGCCGACGTTTCACCCGCGGGGACTCAACCGCGGCGGGGTGCACGGCGTCACGTTCGACGACAGAGGCGCCGGCAGCGGCCAGAAGCGGTGAGAGAGGACAACGGGATGCGGATCCGAAGCCACCGGTCAGCTGCCGCCCGGGCCGCCGTCGCCGGTGTGACGGCGGTTCTGCTCGGCGCCGCGGGCCTCGCCGCGTGCGACGCGATCGGCGGCAACTCCCCGGGGCCGAAGGGCAGTACGGCCGGTACGAAGCCGTCCCCCAAGCCCACCCCCACGTGGGACACGAGCCCGCGCTCCGTTGCCGCCGTGGGCGACTCCATCACGCGCGGCTTCGACGCCTGCTCGGTCCTCACGGACTGCCCGGAGGTGTCGTGGGCGACCGGTTCCGACACCGGGGTGCGCAGTCTCGCGGTCCGGCTCCTGGGGAAGGACCGGGCGGCCACCCACAGTTGGAACTACGCGCGCACCGGCGCCCGGATGGCTGACCTTCCCGCGCAGATGGAGCAAGCGGCCGCGGTGTCGCCGGGCCTGGTGACGGTGATGGCGGGGGCCAACGACGCGTGTCGGCCGACACCCGCCTCGATGACGCCGGTCGACACGTTCCGCGCCGACTTCGAGGACGCGATGCGCACGCTGCGGCGCGAGGTGCCCAAGGCGCAGGTGTATGTGTCGAGCGTGCCGGACCTCAAGCGCCTGTGGTCGGCGGGCCGGACGAACCCGCTGGGCAAGCAGGTGTGGAAGCTCGGCATCTGTTCGTCGATGCTGGCCGACCCGGACGACCTCGCCGCGGCGGCGACGCGGCGCCGGGCGTCGGTGCAGGACCGCGTGGTGGCGTACAACGAGGTGCTCCAGGACGTGTGCGCGAAGGACCGGCGGTGCCGGTACGACGGCGGGGCGGTCTTCGACTACCGGTTCGACGGGCGGCAGCTGAGTCACTGGGACTGGTTCCACCCCAGCAAGGACGGCCAGTCGCGGCTCGCGGCGATGGCGTACCGCCGGGTGACGGCGAAGGAGCCCATCACCTGAGCCGGGGGCTCCCGGGCGTAGGGTCTCGATCATGCGCAGCGAACTCTTCGGCACGCTCCCCGACGGCACGCCTGTCCACCGCTGGACCCTCGAACGCGGCGGGATGCGGGTGCGCGTCCTGACGTACGGCGGGATCGTGCAGTCGGCGGAGGTTCCCGACCGGGCCGGTGCCACGGCGGATGTGGCACTCGGGTTTCCCTCGCTGGACGGGTACCTCGCCCATCCGGGCCCTTTCCTCGGCGCGCTGGTCGGCCGGTACGCGAACCGGATCGCGGGCGGCCGCTTCCCGCTCGACGGCCGGATCTACCACCTGGCGCAGAACAACGGGACGAACGCGCTGCACGGCGGCGAGCGCGGCTTCGACAAGCGCGTGTGGGACGCGGACCAGCTGGAGCACGGTGTGCGCCTGCACCGGGTGAGCCCGCACGGCGAGGAGGGCTTCCCGGGGCGTATGGAGGTCTCGGCGACGTACACGCTCGACGAGGGCGGGGCACTGCGGATCGCGTACGAGGCGGTGACCGACGCGCCGACCGTCGTGAACCTGACGAACCACTCGTACTGGAATCTGGGCGGTGCGGGCTCGGGTGACGCGGCGGGCGGGCACGAGGTGCGGATCGCGGCCTCGCGGTTCACCGCGGCGGACGGGGACCTCATCCCGACCGGGGAGTTCACCGACGTGGCGGGGACGGCCCTCGACTTCCGTGAGCCGCGGAAGCCGGGGCTCGGCCACGACCGCAACTACGTGCTCGACAAGGGGGTCACCGAGGCACCCGTGGAGGTCGCCGAGCTGCACGACCCGGCGTCGGGGCGGACGCTGACCGTCGCGACGACCGAGCCGGGGCTCCAGTTGTACACAGCCGACCACTTCGACGAGACGCTGCCGTTCGCGCCCGGCGCCGGGATCGCCCTGGAGACCCAGCACTTCCCGGACTCCCCCAACCGGCCCCGGTTCCCGTCGACGGAACTGAGGCCGGGTCAGGTGTTCCGGTCGGAGACGGTGTACGGGTTCGGCACCCGCGCCTGAGCCGCCGGAGCCTGAGCCGGAACCGGAACCCGTACCCCCATCAGCCCGGGCACCCGCTCAAGCACCGGCACCGGCACCCGCACCCGCACCCGGTGAGTCCGCTCAGACCTTGACCCTCGCGCTCACGCGGCGGTCCGCGACCGAGCGGCCCGCCTCGACCTCGTACGCACCCGGCTGGTGCGCCCACGCGCCGGCGTTCTCGTCCCAGATCTCGAAGGCGCGGCGCGGCAGCGGGACGGTGACCTCGACGCTCTCGCCGGGTGCCGCCTCGACGCCCGCGAAGCCGGCCAGCCAGCGGGCCGGGCGGGCGGGGTCGGCCTGCTCGGGCGCCAGATAGACCTGGACCACCTCGCGACCGGACCGCTCACCGGAATTGCGCACCCGGACCACAGCCGTCGCGCCCGCGTCCCGCACCTCGATCGCCTCGTACGTCCAGTCGGTGTAGCCGAGGCCGTGGCCGAAGGCGTACGACGGGGTGACGCCCGACCGCTCCCAGGCGCGGTAGCCGATGAACACGCCCTCGGTGTAGGCCAGCCGGCCGTCGGTGGGGGCGACCTCGGTGACGGGTGCGTCATCGAACGTGCCCCAGGTGGTGGGCAGCCGGCCGCCGGGCTCCTCGGCTCCGGTGAGGACGTCGGCGAGGGCGTCACCGCCCTCCTGGCCGGGGAACCAGCTCAGGAGCACGGCCGCGACGTCCTCGCGCCACGGGAGTTCCACCGGGGAGCCGGAGTTCACGACCACGACGGTGTTCGGGTTGGCGGCGGCGACGGCGCGCACCAGGTCGTCCTGGCGGCCCGGCAGGCGCAGGTCCTTGCGGTCGAAGCCCTCGGACTCGACGCGTTCGGTGGTGGCCACCACGACGACCGCGGTGTCGGCGGAGCGCGCGGCCTCGACGGCTTCGGCGATCAGCTCGTCGGGGTCGCGCTGCGGCTCACGGTGGACCAGCGAGAACGCGATGGCCTGGAGCGGGGCGCCCTCGGGCTTGAAGACGACGTAGCGCAGGGATACGTCGACGGGTTCGCCGGCGACGAGGTCGACGTCCCCGCGGCCGACGGGGCTGCCGAAGAACGCCGCGAACGGGTCGGCGGCGGAGGCGAGCGGCTGCTCCCCGTCGAAGAGGACCTGTCCGGCGACGGTGAGGGTGAAGCCGCCGATGCCCTGGGTGCCGAAGGTGTGCGGCCCGGAGGCGCGCGGGGTGAAGGTGCCGGTGATCTCGACGGTGTGCAGGGTGTCGTGGGTGACGCCGTCGGGCAGGTCGGCGCCGATCCACTGGATGCGGCCGCCGGGCACGGAGGCGGTGCCGATGACGTCGCCGGCGGCGCCCAGGCAGCGGGCGCGCAGCTCGAACCCGGCGCCCGCGGCGGCGAGTTCCTCGTTCGGGTCGGCGCCGATCGCGTACGTGAGCGTGCCCTCGGGGAGCGCGGCGGTCAGTCCGTCGAGCGGGGAGACGACGTGGGCGGGGAAGACGGTGGCGGAGCCGCCGCCGAGGACGCGGGCGTCGCGTGCGGCGGCGCCGATGAGGGCGACACTGCCGCCCGCACGCAGCGGGAGCGCCCCGGAGTTGCGCACGAGGACGAAGGCGCGGCGGGCGATCTCGCGGGCGAGTGCCTCGCCGTCGATCCCGGCGGGGGTCTCGGTGTCGGTGACCTCGGGGGCGGCACCTTCGAGGATGCCGACGCGGGCGGCGAGGCGCAGCACGTTGCGCACGGCCTCGTCGACGGTGGACTCCTCGATCTCTCCGGCACGGACGGCGGCGGCGAGCGCGGGCCCGTACACCGTCTTCGGGCCGGGCATGGCCACGTCCAGGCCGCCCTCGATGTCGCCGGTGGTGGAGCGGGCGGCCATCCAGTCGGAGACGTTGAAGCCGTCGAAGCCCCATTCGCCGCGCAGCACCTCGTTCACGAGGTAGCGGTGTTCGGTCATCGTCGTGCCGTTGACCGTGTTGTAGGCGGTCATGATGCCCCAGGGGTGCGCGTTCTCGACGATCGCCTCGAAGGGGGCGAGGTAGAGCTCGCGCAGGGCGCGGGCGCTGACCACGTTGTCCACGGTGAAGCGGTCGGTCTCGGCGTCGTTGGCGACGAAGTGCTTGACGGTGGTGCCGACTCCGCCGGACTGCACGCCGCGTACATAGCCGGTGCCGATCGCGCCGGTCAGGTACGGGTCCTCGCTGTACGCCTCGAAGTGCCGGCCTCCGACGGGCGTGCGGTGCAGGTTGACGGTCGGGGCGAGCAGCACGTGCACGCCCTTGCGCCGGGCCTCCTGGGCGAGCAACTGCCCTGCCCTGCACGCGAGTTCGGGGTCCCAGGTGGCGGCGAGCGCGGTCGGTGACGGAAGGGCGATCGAGGGGTCGTCGGCGGTCCAGCGGATGCCGCGGACGCCGATCGGGCCGTCCGACATCACGAGGGACGCGAGGCCGATGCCGGGCACGGCGGGCAGGGACCACATGTCCTGCCCGGCGAGAAGGCCCGCCTTGGTGTCGAGGTCGAGCTTGCCGAGCGCGGCCTCGACGACCGCCTCGCGTGCCTGGTCCTGCTGGGTGTCCGCCACGACGGCGCCTCCTCGTTGAAGTCCGACCCTTGTCCGCCATCCTGCACCCGCTACCTGTAGATCGGTAGGTTTCGTTATCTCGCCGTTATGAATGATGTCGTACGGTGACGGCATGGGTACGAGAACCGCCAGGAGCGAGGAACGGCGCGCGGAGATCCTCCGTGCCGCCCTGGAGGTGATCGCCGAGCGCGGGTACCGCGGCGCGACACTGGGGGCGGTGGCCGAGCGCGTCGGGCTCACGCAGCAAGGGCTGCTGCACTACTTCCGCACCAAGGAGGCGCTGCTCGTCGCGGTCCTGGAGGAGCGCGACCAGTGGGACGCGGTGCCGGACGGCCGGTGGCGCCTCGACCTGCTCGCCTCGCTGGTCGAGTACAACGCGATGCGTCCCGGCATCGTGCAGACGTTCTCCGCGCTGCTCGGCGAGAGCGTCACGGAGGACCACCCGGCGCGGCCCTACTTCACACAGCGGTACGGGAACGTGCGGGAGAGCATGGCCGCCGCGCTGCGCACCGAGTACGGGGAGCGGCTGCCCGGCGGCCTCACACCCGAGCGGGCGGCGCCGCTGCTCGTGGCGGTGATGGACGGGCTGCAGTACCAGTGGCTGCTGGACCCCGAGTCGGTGGACATGTCGGGCGCGTTCCGCGACTTCCTGGCACTCATCGAAGGCGAACCGGACGACCGGGGCGACACGGGCGACACAGGGGACGCAGCCCTCGGGTGAACTCCCGTGTGCGCGGCGGCTACTGGCGCCAGACGACCGCGAGCGTCTTGCTCACGGCGCACACCAGGACGTAGGCGACGGCCCAGCCGACGGACCCGGCCAGCAGGAGCGCGGCCGCGCCCGCCCCGAACCACACCAGCTCGAAGGCGACCCGGCCCGCGCCCCGTGTCTTGTACGACGCCTTCTGGGACCCGAACAGCGCCCACAGCGTGATCATCACCGCGATGACCCCGAGGCCGAGGAGCCAGGCGAGCGGGGCGGCGACGTCGCGAGTGACCCCCCAGCGCCCGACGGCCCCGAGAGCGGCCAGTTCGATCAGGAAGAGCACACCCAGGTTCGCCGTCTTCATGGGCGCAGTATGACCCGGCCTACCGCTCGCGGATACGGGTGACGGCCCGCGCGATGTCCTCGTGGGCGAGGGACGGGTCCGCCGCGGCCTCCTTGAAGTGACCCAACACGGCTTCCATCGCCGGGAGTTCGGTGGTCTCGGTGGCCAGGGCGATGTCCTTGACGGCGAGGTCCGAGCCGAAGTGCACGCCCTGGGCGAAGGCGCGGGCGACGGCTCCGCCGAGGGGGCCCGCGGCGAGGGCGCCCTTCGCGACGTCCTCGGGCAGGCCGAGCGCGTCCGCTAGCGCCATGGCCTCGGCGACCAGGCCGACGCCGCCGATGACGGCGGTGTTGACGACGAGTTTGAGTGCGGCGCCGGAGCCGGGCGCGCCGGTGCGGGTGACCGTCCCGAGGTGGGCGAGTACGCCTTCGATCCGGTCCGCATTGCCGCCCGCGAGAATGCCGAGCTCGCCCGCCTCGGCCTTGTCGGTGCTGCCCATGACCGGGGCGTCGACGAGGGTCACCCCGTCACCGAGGCGGGCCGCCAGCTGCCGTACGGCCTCGGGCCCGATGGTCGACATCTCCGCCCAGCAGGTGCCGGGCCGCAGCTCGGGCGCGATGGCGTCGGCGACCTCGGACACGGCGTCCGGGGTGGCGAGCATCGTGATGACCACATCCGCGTCGCGCACGGCGTCGGCGGGGCTGTCGGCGAGCACGGCGCCCCGTTCGACGAGCAGGGCGGCCTTCGCCGGGGTGCGGTTCCAGACGGTCAGCGGGTGTCCGGCGTCGAGGAGATGGCGGGCCATGGGCGCGCCCATGTGACCGAGGCCGAGGAAGGCGATCTTTTCCATGCTCCGACGCTAGCCCCTGTCCGCGGCCCCCGGCGTCAGTACGTGGCCGGTTCCCCGGGCTCCGGGGCCGGTTCCGGGGCCGGTTCCGGGGCCGGTTCCGGGGCCGGTTCCGGGGCCGTCTCGCCGAGCAGGTCGCGGGCCATCAAGGTCGCGCCCGCCACCGCTCCCGGCATCAGGAACACCGCCACGAACGGCACCAGGAACGCGACCGCGAGCGGAGTACCGAAGCCCCAGGCGAGGCCCTTGCGGGAGCGCAACAGGGCGAGGCGCTCTCGGAGTTCGACGCCGCGGCGCTGGAGCGCGACCGCGGCGAGCTCCTCCGTGAGGAAGAAGCCGGTGACGAAGAAGCCGATCACCGGGACGACGGTCTGGCCGACGAGCGGGACGAAGCCGAGGGCGAAGAGCAGGATGGCCCAATCGGCGGCGCGCACCAGGGTGCGCAGGCTGTCGCGGGCCGAGATCCACAGTTCGCGCCAGAGCGGGAGCCCCGACTCGGGGGCGTGGCCGCCCTCGGCGAGGTCGACCTGTTCCGACAGGGACTCGTAGAAGGGCTGGCCGATCAGGAGGGTGACGGCGGTGAAGGTGAGGACGGCTATGAGCAGGGCCAGGGCGAAGAGCACGGCCGTCAGGAAGCCGCGGAACAGGCCGGCCCACGGCGAGGTCCAGTCGTCGGCGAAGGGGGTCGCCCAGGTGACGAAGTCGTCGCCCCACCGCGTCAGGCAGATCAGCGCGGCCGCGTACAGGACGAGGGTGATCAGGCCGGGCAGGAGCCCCACACCGAACTGCTTGCCGTGCTGGTTGACCCAGCGCTGGCCCTTCATCAAGTAGCCGAAGCCCGCCCCGAGATCATGCATGGGGACACCCTATGGGACCGGCCCGCACCCCTTTCGCGGAGTACGGGCCGGGACCGGGTCACATCGGTCACACGGAGAGCGTGACCGTGATGTTGCCGCGGGTGGCCTTGGAGTACGGGCACACCTGGTGGGCCTTCTCGACCAGGGACTTGGCGGTGGCCTCGTCCACGTTCGGGATCTTGGCGGCGATCTCGACGATGAGGCCGAAGCCCTCGTCGTTCTTGCCGATGCCCACGTGCGCGGTGACGGTCGAGCCGGAGATGTCGGCGTTCTCCTGGCGGGCGACCACGGCGAGCGCCCCCTGGAAGCAGGCGCTGTAGCCGGCGGCGAACAGCTGCTCCGGGTTGGTGCCGGCGCCGCTGCCGCCCTGCTCCTTGGGCGGGTTCACGACGACGTCGAGCTTGCCGTCGTCCGTGGAGACGCGGCCGTCACGGCCGTTCTCCGCGGTGGCCACGGCGGTGTAGACGACGTCCGACTGCTGGATGGGCATCCCGTACTCCCTCATTCGATCCGGTAGGCGGAAAGAGGTTACCGAATC
This sequence comes from Streptomyces sp. NPDC055140, assembly GCF_053607285.1. Taxonomy (NCBI): domain Bacteria; kingdom Bacillati; phylum Actinomycetota; class Actinomycetes; order Kitasatosporales; family Streptomycetaceae; genus Streptomyces; species Streptomyces sp. NPDC055140. Next base: position 750,687 of record NZ_JBSGTG010000001.1, read on the forward strand.
CCGGAAGAATCGAGCGTGACCGGGGTCACTCCCCCAGCTTGACGACCATCTTTCCGATGTTGTCGCCGCGCAGAACCCCGAGGAACGCCTCCAGGTTGTTCTCGATGCCCTCGACGACGGTCTCGCGGTACTTGAGCTCGCCGGAGCGGATCCAGGCGCCGACCTGCTGCACGAACTGCGGCTGGAGGTCGTAGTGGTCGCCGACGAGGAAGCCCTCGATACGGCCACGGGTCTGGATCAGGCGGGACAGGTTGCGCGGGCCGGGGGCGGCCTCGGTGTTGTTGTAGACCGAGATCGCGCCGCAGATCGCGATGCGCCCGTCCCGGTTGAGCTGGCCGATCGCCGCTTCGAGGTGGTCGCCGCCGACGTTGTCGAAGTAGACGTCGATGCCGTCGGGAGCCGCCTTCTTGAGCTGCTCGAAGACGGAGCCGTCCTTGTAGTTGAACGCCGCGTCGAAGCCGTACTCCTCGATGAGGAGCTTGACCTTCTCGGCCGATCCGGCCGAGCCGACGACGCGGCCGGCGCCGAGGAGCTTGGCGATCTGGCCGACCTGGCTGCCGACGGCACCGGCCGCGCCGGAGACGAAGACCGTGTCACCCTCCTTGAAGGACAGGGTGCGCAGGAGACCCGCGTACGCGGTGAGGCCCGTCATGCCGAGGACACCGAGGTACGCCGACAGGGGCGCGGCCTCCGGGTCGACCTTCACGGCCTGCTTGGCGTCGAACGTGGCGTACTCGCGCCAGCCGTTGAAGTGCAGCACGTGGTCACCGACGGCCACACCCTCGTCGTTCGAGGCGACGACCACGCCGACCGCGCCGCCCTGCATCGCCTTGCCGAGCTCGTACGGGGCGACGTACGACTTGGCGGCGCTCATGCGGCCGCGCATGTAGGGGTCCACGGACACGTACAGGTTCTTGACGAGCACCTGGCCGGGGCCGGGCTGGGGGATCTCCACCTCGGCGAGCTGGAAGTCCTCGGGCTTGGGCCAGCCGACCGGGCGGCCGGTCAGGTGCCACTCGCGGCTGGTGGCGGGGATCTGAGGGGTGTCGACAGACATGGCGGGGCGCCTCCTGATTGCTTCACTTACTGAAACAACCATGCTCCTCGATATTTCATAGTGTCAAGTAAATGGGTACTCTGGAGTACATGGCCGCAAGCAGCTCCGCCCCAAAACCCGTGACGGACGACCCCGTGACAACCGATCCCGCGACAGCCGACCCGGTGACCGCCGACCTGGTCGAGCTGATCGGCACGCTGGTCTCACGTCACTACAAGGAGTACGAGCAGGCCGCCGGGGGCCAGGGGCTCACCACGGCGCAGGCGCGGGTCCTCGACCTGCTCTCCCGCGAGCCGATGCCCATGCGGCGCATAGCCCAGCAGGTGAACTGCGAGCCGTCGAACATCACCGGGCTCATCGACCGCCTGGAAGCGCGCGGCCTCGTCGAGCGCCGCCCCGACCCGGCCGACCGGCGCGTGAAACTGGCCGCGCCGACGGAAGAGGGCGTGCGGATGGCGCGCGGCGTGCAGGGGAACCTGGGCTTCGCTCGCGGGGCCATCGCCTCGCTGACCGGCGAGGAGCGGGACGCACTGCGCAGGCTCCTCGCCAAGATGATGGACGGCGACGTCGCGGCCTGACGCCGGCCGTGGCTTCCGGCGACAAGCCGTGGCTTCCGGCAGGAAAACGACGCAGGCCGCACGGCGCAACCCTTAGGTGCACCACCACAGGAAGCGGTCGCACGTCTTCGTCGGGGTGGGCTGCGGCGGGGGCGGTGTCGTGGTGGGTCCGGGAGCGGGGGTGCCGGGGCCGGCCGGGGTGTCCGTGGTCGGGGTGGCGGCGGGCACCGAGGTGGCGCGCCCTCCGGTCCCTTCTTTCGTCTCCCCCGGCTTCTTGTCCTTGTCGTCCTTCGCGTCCTTGGACTCCGACGCGGACGGGGAGGGGGATGCCGAGGCGCTCGACGCCCGCGGGTCCGCCTCGGCCGCGGCGGCACCGGTCGGGGTGGCGGCCGCCGAGGACGCGGCGGCCTCGGCCTCCTGGTCGGCGGCCTCCTCGGCCGACGTGGACGAGCCCCGCCCGTCGCCGTCCGCCGACGACTCGGTGCCGAGTTCCGCGAAGCTGAGGCCGCCCGCGGCGAGCGCGAGCCCCGCGGCGGCGATCACTATCTTGTTGCGCCGGCGCCGGTGGGCCCTGCGAGCACCGCGCTCACGGCGTTCCCTGCGGGAGCGGCGGGTGTGCGTGGGTTCGTCGGCGTAAGAGGCGCCGGCGTTCTCGGCCGACTCCTGCGCCGCGAGCGCCTCCGCGTGCTCGCGGCAGGCTTCGGCGGGCGTGCCGCACCCAGGGCAGGCGAGGGCGCCGTTGAGGTGCCTTCGGCACGGGTGGCAGTAATCCATGACGCATGGAGGCTAGGCGCCGCGCCGGTAACGGAAAAAGCCGGTGCTGTGAATGTTTTGTGCGGAACCGCGTGTTCCAAAGAATTGACCCTCCATACGGCTTCTGTGCACGGCGTACCGGGCGATCCGGTGCGAGAACCATTGACACCCCGCGCGCGCCTCCTTACTGTCACGCCAAGATTTCGAACGCATGACGAAATATCGAACGTCGCAGGGGGCAACTGCCGTGCGCATCACGGGAATCAGCACACACGTGGTCGGGACGCCTTGGCGCAACCTGACCTACGTCCAGGTGCACACCGACGAGGGGATCACCGGGGTCGGCGAGACCCGGATGCTGGGCCACACCGACGCGCTCGTCGGCTATCTGAAGGAGGCTCAGGCCAACCACATCGTCGGCTCCGACCCGTTCGCCGCCGAGGACCTCGTACGGCGCATGAAGTACGGGGACTACGGGCGGGCCGGAGAAATCGTGATGTCCGGCATCGCGGTCGTCGAGATGGCCTGCTGGGACATCAAGGGCAAGGCGCTCGGCGTGCCGGTGTGGCAGTTGCTCGGCGGCAAGGTGACGGACCGGGTCAAGGCGTACGCGAACGGCTGGTACACCACCGAGCGCACCCCGGAGGCCTACCACAAGGCGGCGCGGGCCGTGATGGAGCGCGGCTACCGGGCGCTGAAGATCGACCCGTTCGGGACGGGGCACTACGAGCTGGACCACGAACAGAGTCTGTACGCCGTGTCGTTGATCGAGGCGGTGCGCGACGCGATCGGGCCCGACGCCGAGCTGATGCTGGAGATGCACGGCCGGTTCTCGCCCTCCACCGCCATCCGGCTGGCGCGCGATCTCGCTCCCTTCAAGCCCGCGTGGCTGGAGGAACCGGTGCCGCCGGAGAACCTCAAGGCATTGGAGAAGGTGGCCGCGAAGGTGGACATCCCGGTCGCCACGGGTGAGCGGATCCATGACCGGATCGAGTTCCGCGAGCTGTTCGAGAGCCAGGCCGCGGACATCATCCAGCCGGACGTCGGCCACATCGGCGGCATCTGGGAGACGCGGAAGCTGGCGGCGACGGCGGAGTCCCACTACGTGCTGGTCGCGCCGCACAACGTGGGCGGTCCCGTACTCACCGCCGCCTCGCTCCAAGTCGGCTTCACCACACCGAACTTCAAGGTCCTCGAGCACTTCAACGACTTCGCGGACGCGGACATCAAGAAGGTGGTGAAGGGCGCGCCGCAGGTCGATCCGGAGACCGGGTGCTTCGAGCTGTCGCACGAGCCGGGGCTCGGGGTCGAGCTGGACGTGGACGCGGCGGCCGAGTTCCCGCAGCAGCAGGCCCGGTTCGACCTGTGGGCGGAGGGCTGGGAGCAGCGCCGGCCGGAGGGGACACGGTGAGCGTCGCGGTCGTCGTCGAGGCGCCGGGCGCGTACCGGATCGTCCCTCACGAGCCGACGCCGCCGGGTGCCGGCGAGGCGCTGGTCCGCGTCCACGCCGTGGGCATCTGCGGCAGCGACCGCGAGGTGTACCGGGGCAACCGGCCCGAGGGGTATGTGCGGTACCCGCTCGTGCCGGGCCACGAGTGGTCCGGCACCGTCGAGGCCGTCGGGCCGGGCGCCCCGGAGTCGCTCGTCGGCAGGAAGGTCGTCGGCGAGGGCTTCCGCAACTGCCAGGTCTGCGACCGGTGTCACGCCGGCGAGACCACGCTGTGCACGACCGGGTACGAGGAGACCGGGTTCACGCAGCCCGGCGCCATGGCCGCCACACTGACCCTGCCCGCCCGGCTCCTGCACGTCCTGCCGGACGACGCCGACCTGACGGCGGCCGCGCTGCTCGAACCCGCGGCCTGCGTCGCCGCGGCCGCGCTCAAGGCGGGCGCGCGGCCCGGCGAACGGGTCGCCGTCGTCGGTGCGGGCACCCTGGGCATGCTCGCCGTGCAGTTCCTCGCGGCGAACTCCCCCGCCGACCTCCTCACCGTCGACACCCGACCCGAACGCGCCGCCCTGGCACGGAAGTTCGGCTCGACGGACTTCCGTACGCCCGACCAGGAGCTGCCCGGCGACTTCGATGTGGTGATCGAGACCGCCGGGTCCGCGGACTCGGCCCGTACCGCGGCGTCGCTGCTGCGGCGCGGGGGGCGGCTCGTCCTCACCGGGCTCCCGGCATCCGGTGCGGCCGGGCTCGATCCGACCGGACTCGTCGTGCGGCAGCTGGAGGTGCGGACCGTGTTCGGGGCGCCGCCGGCGGCCTGGGCGCACGCCGTGCGGGTCTTCGGCGCGCGACTCCTGGATCCGCTGCCGCTGGTGACGCACGAGCTGCCGCTGGATCGTTTCCCGTACGCCATCGAGCTGGTGGGATCCGGTGACCCCAAGGTGGGCAAGGTGCTGCTGCTCCCCTAGCCCCTGCCGCCCGGCACGTTCCGGGCCTGCGCACACCCCACGATCCGAACCTCGTTCGAAATATCGAACAACGCCGAACGTGAAGGACTGCCCGTGACCGACTCCCCTTCTCCCCGCCGCCCCGGCGAACCCGCCCTCGCGGCCCTGGGCCTGTCCGCCCCCCGCACCGACGACAGCGACACCTCCCCGCACGCCTTCCCCGACGGCGGTACCTGGCGCACGGAGATCCCCTCCGTCGAGGGCCCCGAGGCGCTGGCCGTCGTCCTCAAGGAGGCCTCGCGCCTCGACGTGCCGGTCCACCGGATCAGCCAGGGCAGCGGCGTGTGGATGCTCACCGACGCCGAGATCACCGAGATGGTCGAGTCCGCCGCCGAGCGGGACATCGAGCTGTGCCTGTTCACCGGTCCGCGCGGCACCTGGGACACCGGCGCCTCCGTGCGCACCGACTCGCACGGCGCCGGCCTGCGGGCCCGCGGCCACGACGCCGTCGCCGGATGCGTGGAAGACGCCGTCCGGGCAACGGAGTTGGGCGTGAAGTGCCTGCTCGTCGCCGACGAGGGCGTGCTGTGGACGCTGCACCGGGCGCGCGAGCAGGGGGTGATCCCCGGTGACACCACGCTCAAGGTCTCCGCGCTCATCGGGCCGGTCAACCCGGCCTCCTATGCCGTCTTCGAGCGGCTCGGCGCCGACTCGCTCAATGTGCCGAGCGACCTGACACCGGCTCATCTCACCGAGATCCGCCGGATCTCCGCCGCCCCCATGGACCTGTACGTCGAGGCGCCGGACGACCTCGGCGGCTATGTACGGATGTACGAGATCGCGGAACTGATCCGCCGCGGGGCGCCGCTGTACCTGAAGTTCGGGCTCGCGAAGGCCCCCGGCCTCTACCCGTACGGCGCCCATCTGCGCGACGTCACTCTCGACACCGCCCGTGAGCGCGTGCGCCGCGGCCGCCTCGCCCTCGACCTGCTGGCCCGGCACGGCGCGGACGGCGGCATGTCGCCGCTGGGCTCGCGGCTGCCGGGCGCTCTCGACCGCTTCCCGCTGACCGTTTCCCGCTGAATTTCCCGCCGAATTTCCCGCGGATGTTTCCGCTCCCCCGACGCGACCGACAAGGACTGATGACCATGCGCAACCGCAGAAGTGCCGTTTCCGCCGTGGCGGGAGCCGCCGCTCTCGCCCTCGCCCTGACCGCCTGCGGGCAGAGCAGTGAGGGCGGCAGCAAGCAAGGGAAGGACAAGAAGGAGATGACCGTCGGCATCGCCATGCCGACCAAGTCGTCCGAGCGCTGGATAGCCGACGGCAAGAACATGGTCACCACGCTGCAAAAGGCCGGCTACAAGACGACCCTGCAGTACGGCGAGGACGACGTCGACCAGCAGGTCCAGCAGCTCGAGGGCATGATCACGCAGGGCGTGGACGCGCTGGTCATCGCCGCGATCAACGGCGACGCGCTCTCCAACGTCCTCAAGGAGGCCCATGACGCGGACATCCCCGTCATCTCCTACGACCGCCTCCTGCTCAACTCCCCCTACGTCGACTACTACGCCTCCTTCGACAACGAGAAGGTCGGCCGGCTCCAGGGCACGTACATCACCGAGAAGCTGGGTCTGAAGGACGGCTCCAAGAAGGGGCCCTTCAACATCGAGCTGTTCGCGGGCTCGAACGACGACAACAACACCAAGTACTTCTTCAACGGCGCCATGAAGGTGCTCCAGCCCTACATCGACAAGAAGCAGCTCGTGGTCAGGTCCGGCCAGACGGCGCTCAACAAGGTCACGACGCTGCGCTGGGACGGCGGCACCGCGCAGAAGCGCATGGACGACCTGCTCACGTCGTCGTACTCCTCGGCCAAGGTGGACGCCGTCCTCTCCCCGTACGACGGCATCTCGATCGGCATCCTGTCCGCGCTCAAGTCCGACGACTACGGCTCCGCGAGCAAGCCGCTGCCCGTCGTCACCGGGCAGGACGCCGAGGTCGCCTCGGTGAAGTCGATCGTCGCGGGCCAGCAGACCCAGACCGTCTACAAGGACACCCGGCAGCTGGCCAAGGTCGCTTCCAGCATGGTCGACGCGGTGCTGAAGGGGAAGAAGCCGCAGGTCAACGACACCACGTCGTACAACAACGGCAAGAAGGTCGTGCCGTCCTATCTGCTCCAGCCGGTGAGCGTCGACAAGAGCAACTACCAGAAGGAGCTCATCGACACCGGCTACATCAAGGCGAGCGACCTCAAGTAGCCCGCCCACACCACCGGTTCACACGGAGCAGAAAGGCACGACCATGGCGGGACCCGTCCTGGAAATGCGCTCGATCGTCAAGACCTTTCCCGGCGTCAAGGCGCTCGCGGACGTCTCTCTGAGCGTCCGCGCGGGCGAGGTCCACGCCGTCTGCGGGGAGAACGGCGCCGGGAAGTCGACGCTGATGAAGGTCCTCAGCGGCGTTCACCCGCACGGCAGTTACGAGGGGGAGATCCTCTTCGAGGGCAAGCCGTGCCGGTTCAAGGACATCGGGGCGAGCGAGAAGCGCGGCATCGTGATCATTCACCAGGAGCTCGCCCTGGTGCCGTACCTCTCGCTCGCCGAGAACATCTTCCTCGGCAACGAGCACGCCACGCGGGGCGTGATCAGCTGGGGCGAGACCCTCAAGCACGCCACGGACCTGCTGCGGCGGGTCGGTCTGAACGAGCACCCGCAGACCCGCGTCGCCGACATCGGCGTCGGGAAGCAGCAGCTGGTCGAGATCGCCAAGGCACTGTCGAAGGAGGTGAAGCTGCTCATCCTCGACGAGCCGACGGCCGCGCTCAACGACGAGGACAGCGGCAAACTCCTCGACCTGATCCTGGAGTTGAAGGGCCAGGGCATCACCTCGATCATCATCTCGCACAAGCTCAACGAGATCGCCCGGGTCGCGGACTCCGTGACGGTCATCCGCGACGGGCACTCCATCGAGACGCTCGACGTCAAGGCCGCGGAGACGACCGAGGAGCGGATCATCCGCGCCATGGTCGGCCGCGACCTCGACCACCGCTTCCCGGAGCGCACCCCGCACCCGCAGGACCACACGGCGGCGCCCGCCCTCGAGATCCGCGACTGGACCGTCTTCCACCCCATCGACCAGCAGCGCAAGGTCGTCGACTCGGTGTCCCTGAACGTGCGCCGGGGGGAGATCGTCGGCATCGCGGGGCTGATGGGCGCGGGCCGCACGGAACTCGCGATGAGCGTGTTCGGCCGGGCCTACGGGAAGTACGCGGGCGGCAGTGTCCTCAAGGACGGCACCGAGATCCGCACCCGCACCGTCCCCGAGGCGGTCGGGCACGGCATCGCGTACGTCACCGAGGACCGCAAGCACTACGGCCTCAACCTCATCGACTCCATCAACCGCAACATCTCGCTGAGCGCGCTGCGCAAGGTCGCCCGGCGCGGGGTCGTCGACGAGCACGAGGAGCGGAAGGTCTCCGAGGGCTTCCGCAAGTCCATGAACATCAAGGCGCCCAACGTCTCGGAACCCGTGGGCCGGCTCTCCGGCGGCAACCAGCAGAAGGTCGTTCTCAGCAAGTGGATCTTCGCTGGGCCCGATGTGCTGATCCTCGACGAGCCGACCCGCGGCATCGACGTGGGTGCGAAGTACGAGATCTACACGGTGATCGACCAACTGGCCGCCGAGGGCAAGGCCGTTGTCTTCATCTCCTCCGAACTGCCCGAGCTGCTCGGCATGTGCGACCGGATCTACACGATGTCGGCCGGACGGCTCACCGGTGAGGTCCCGCGAGCGGAGGCCACCCAGGAAGTACTGATGCGGCACATGACCAAGGACAAGAGGTAGGACCGATGAGTACGAACCTGAAGGCCGGGTCGCCGGCCGGCCCCGCGGCCCCGAAGGAATCCGGAGACACCGGGCACGCGGCCGGCCTCGGCCGGCTGATCATCGACGGCATGCGCCGCAACATGCGGCAGTACGGGATGCTCTTCGCCCTCGGCCTGATCGTGATCCTTTTCGAGGTCTGGACGGGCGGCGACCTGCTGCTGCCGCGCAACGTCTCGAACCTGGTGCTGCAGAACAGCTACATCCTGATCCTGGCGATCGGCATGATGATCGTCATCATCGCGGGCCACATCGACCTGTCGGTCGGCTCCATCACCGCGTTCACGGGGGCGCTCGCCGCGGTGCTCATGGTCACGCACCACTGGTCGTGGCCGGTGGCCGCGCTCGCGGTCCTCGCCGTCGGCGCGCTCGCGGGGGCCATGCAGGGCTTCTTCATCGCCTACCTCGGCATACCGTCGTTCATCGTGACCCTGGCGGGCATGCTGCTCTTCCGCGGCCTGACGGAGATCTTCCTCAAGGGGCAGACGCTCGGCCCGTTCCCCGAAGGGCTGCAGAAGGTCGCCAACGGCTTCCTGCCCGAGGTCGGCCCCGACACCAACTACCACAACCTCACCCTGCTCCTCGGCCTCGGGCTCATCGCCCTCGTCGTGTGGCAGGAGGTGCGCGACCGCAAGCGCCAGCAGGAGTACGCGCTCGACGTACTGCCCGCGAAGCTGTTCGCGCTGAAGCTCACCGCGCTGGTCGCCGCCGTCCTCGTCTTCACCCTGCTGCTCGCCAGCTACAAGGGCGCGCCCGTGGTGCTGATCGTCCTGGCCGTGCTCCTCGTCGCCTTCGGCTATGTGATGCGCAACGCGGTGATCGGCCGCCATGTGTACGCGATCGGCGGCAACCTGCCGGCGGCGAAGCTCTCCGGCGTCCGGGACAAGAAGGTCACCTTCGCGGTCTTCCTCAACATGGGGATGCTGGCGGCGCTCGCGGGCCTGGTCTTCGCGGCCCGCTTCAACGCCGCTTCGCCGAAGGCGGGCGTCAACTTCGAACTCGAGGCGATCGCCGCCTCGTTCATCGGCGGCGCGTCGATGAGCGGCGGTGTCGGCACGGTGCTCGGCGCGATCATCGGCGGCACGGTCCTCGGCGTCCTGAACAACGGCATGAACCTCGTCGGCGTCGGCACCGACTGGCAGCAGGTCATCAAGGGCCTGGTCCTGCTCGCGGCGGTCGGCTTCGACGTGTGGAACAAGCGCAAGGTCGGTTCGTAAGTCAGCTCGGCCCCGTCGGCCCAAGCCCGGCGGGGCCCACCCTTTGAGGGAGCCGCACATGGAACTGAGCAGACGCACTCTCCTCGCATCGGCCGCCGCTGCCGGTGCAGCAGCCACCGCGCCGGGCGGAACAGCCCACGCCTCAGGCTCCGCCCCGGGAAGCAGGAGGCCCGTGAAGGAGCTCTTCGGAAAGCTCGCCGACGGCACGAGGATCTACCGCTGGTCCCTGGAGAACGGCGGCACCCGCCTGAAGGTCCTCTCCTACGGCGGCATCATCCAGTCCCTGGAGATACCGGACCGCCACGGCCGGTACGTGAACGTCTCCCTCGGCTACGACACCATCGAGGACTACGTCGCCGGCACCACGTTCTTCGGCTCCACCATCGGCCGCTACGGCAACCGCATCGCGAACGGCCGGTTCACCCTCGACGGCACGAGGTACCAGCTCTCCGTGAACGACGGGGCCAACTCCCTGCACGGCGGGGCGAAGGGCTTCAACACGCGGGTGTGGGACGTGGAGGACTTCACCTCCGGCTCCGACGTCGGCCTGAAGCTGCACTACACGTCGGTCGACGGCGAGATGGGCTACCCGGGCACGCTCAAGGTGACGGTCACCTACACCCTCGGGGCGAGCGGCGACTGGCGCATCGACTACGAGGCGACGACGAACAAGGCGACCGTCGTGAACCTGACGAACCACACGTACTACAACCTCGCGGGCGAGGGCAGCGGCGGCATCTACGACCACGAACTCACCCTCGCCGCCTCCCGTTACACGCCCACCGACTCGGGACTCATCCCGACCGGTGAGCGGGCGAAGGTCGCGGGCACCCCGTTCGACTTCCGCTCCGCGAAGCCGATCGGCCGCGACATCCGCACCGCGCACCCGCAGCTGGTCACGGCCAAGGGCTTCGACCACAACTGGGTCCTCGACAAGGGGATCACGACGCGGCCCGTGCACGTCGCGACGCTGCGCGACCCGTCCTCCGGCCGCAGTCTGGAGATCGCCACGGATCAGCCGGGCGTCCAGTTCTACTCGGGCAACTTCCTCGACGGCACGCTCACCGGCCCCTCCGGGCGCACCTACCGGCAGGGCGACGGCCTGTGCCTGGAGACGCAGCACTTCCCGGACTCGCCGAACCGTCCGGCGTTCCCGTCGACGGTGCTGCGCCCGGGCGAGACGTACCGGACGACGACGGTGCACTCGTTCAGCGCCTGACCGACCCCCACCCGCATCCCCCGGCCCCGCCCGTGACGACCACGGGCGAGGCCGGTGTCTTTCCTCCACCCCTTCGCACTTACCTCACAGCCCTATGGAGACGTCAGTTGCAACTCAGCAGACGTACGTTCACGGCCCTCACCGCCACGACCGCGGCGAGCCTCGCCCTTCCGCTGCCGACGGCGGGCGCGGCCACTCCCGACGATGCGACCACCCCCGTCCCCGTACCCGAGGCCGACGGGCGGACGCACACCGTCGCCTTCGACAAGTACTCGCTGCTCGTGGACGGCAGCCGGGTCGTCCTGTGGTCGGGCGAGGTGCACCCGTTCCGGCTGCCGAGCCCGTCGCTGTGGCGTGACGTGCTGCAGAAGCTGCGCGCGCACGGCTACAACGCCATCAGCATCTACGTCGCGTGGAACTTCCACTCCCCAGCCCCCGGCGCCTACGACTTCACGGGCGTGCGCGACCTCGGCCGCTTCCTGGAGACGGCCGCCGAGGAGGGTCTCTACGTCATCGCGCGCCCCGGCCCTTACATCAACGCGGAGGTCGACGCGGGCGGATTCCCCGGCTGGCTGACGGCCACCAAGGGCACGGCCCGTACCTCCGATCCCACCTATCTGGCGTACGTGGACGAGTACTTGACGGCCGTGAACGAGATCATCGCCCGGTACCAGTACACGCGCGGCAAGGGCACGGTCGTCCTCTACGAGCTGGAGAACGAGTACGCCTCCAACGTGACCAGCCCGGCCGGCAAGGACTACATGGCGCACCTTTACGCGAAGGTCCGCGCCGACGGCATCGACGTCCCGCTGTTCCACAACGACAAGGGCCGCAACGGCTACTGGGCTCCGGGCTCGTTCAGCACGGGTGACGAGTCCGGCCGCTACCTCTACGGATTCGACGGCTACCCGTCGCCGTCGGGCAACCCGCCGGACTGGGGCTACTTCGGCGTGGGCGGCGCCAAGGGTGGGTCGACTGCGAGCCCCGACACCCCTGGCCTGATGGCCGAGTTCGGGGGCGGCTGGTTCGACCCGTGGGGCGGCGCCGTGTTCGCCGGCAAGGGATACGAGGAGTCGCGGCGCACCCGCGACGCGGCGTACGAGCGGCGCTTCTACCTCACCAACCTCGCCAACGGCATCAAGATCCACAACGTCTACATGACGTTCGGCGGCACCAGCTGGGGCTGGCTCCCCGCGCCGGTCGTCTACACGTCGTACGACTACGGGGCGGCCCTCGACGAGGCGCGCAATGTCACGTCCAAGCTGACGCCCATGCACCAGATCGGCCAACTGCTCCGTTCCGTGCCGGACCTGGCGAAGCTGGACCGGGCGCAGGACACGGCGGCCGCGGACCCAGCCCTGAAGATCTACCACCTGACGAATCCCGACACGGGCGCGCACGTCTACGTCCTGCGCAACGACACGTCGGCGTCGATCACATCGACGCTGCCACTGGGCTCGGCGAGCGCGGAGGTCACGGTCGGCGCGAAGGACGCGAAGCTCGTCCTGGCCGAGGCCGCTCTGGGGAAGCGGGAGCTGGCGTACTCGACGGTTCAGCCGATGATCCAGCTGAGCGCGGGGCGCCGGGACGTCGCGGTGTTCGCGGGCCGGCCGGGAGAGCCGGCCGAGGCGGCCTTCGCGTACGAGGAGGAGCCGGAGGTCACGGTCCTCGACGGGCCGGCAACCGCGGCGTACGAGGACGGAATCCTGCGCATCTCCACCCACCTGGCCGGCTTGGTGCGGGTATTGGTGGGCGGCACGCTCCTCGTCATGTTCGCGGACGACGAGACGTCCGCCCGGCTGTGGCGCCACGACACACCTTCGGGCCCGGTCCTCGTCCGCGGTCCCGCGCTGCTGCGCCGGGCCGAACTCCACGGCGCCACTCTCCACTTGACGGGCGACACGATCGAGGAAGCCGACATGGAGGTATGGGCACCGCGTGGCGTGCAGCTGATCACCTGGAACAACGGCCCGGTCCATGTGCGCACCACTCCCTCCGGAAGCTTCGCCGCCGTGCGGGTACTCCCGGGTGTCCCGGAGGTACAGCTGCCCGCGCTCACCGGCTGGCGGCAACGGCCCGAAAACCCGGAGTCGGAGCAGGACTTCGACGACACGGACTGGACCGTCGCCGACAAAGCGACGTCGTACTCGACGACGCCCGTGCCCGCGGGCCGGCCCGTCCTGTTCGCCGACGACTACGGCTTCCACTACGGCGACGTCTGGTACCGGGGTTCGTTCGACGACGCGAGCGGCGCCGAGTCGGTGAACCTGGCGTACTCCACCGGCACCCAGGGCCTGCTGATGGCGTGGCTCGACGGCCGCCCTCTCGGCACGCACCGGATGCCGGTGCCGACGTCGGCCCAGTCCACCCAGGGCACGTGGACGGCGACGGCGGCCTTCGCCCTGCCCGCCGACCTGCGCACCGCCGGCGGCCATGTCCTCTCGGTCCTCGTCCGCCGCATGCAGCACGACGAGGATGGCGGCGCCCGGGACTCGCACAAGTCGGCGCGCGGCCTGACCGGAGTGGCGTTCACGGGCGCGGATCCGGCCGTGACCTGGCGCATCCAGGGCGCTTCGGGCACGGACCCGGTGCGCGGCCCGCTCAACACGGGCGGCCTGTACGGGGAGCGGCACGGCTGGCACCTGCCGGGGCTCGATCTCGACACGGACGGCGGCTGGGAGCGGGCCGCGTTCCCGGTCGACGGCCCGGTACGCCAGGGGGTCTCCTGGTACCGCACCACGTTCCGGCTGGCCGTCGACCACGACGTGGACGCCTCGATCGGCCTCACGTTCACGGACGACGCGGCCCACGCCTACCGCGTCCAGCTCTACGTCAACGGCTGGAACATGGGCCAGTACATCAACGACGTGGGCCCCCAGCACACGTTCGCCGTCCCGAACGGCATCCTGCGCACCCGCGGCGCCAACACCCTCGCCCTGGCCGTCCTCGCCGACGGCACGACCCCGGCGGGCCCCGGAGACATACAGCTGAAGCTCCTCGGGAGCGCGGCGGGCGGGGTGGAGGTGCGGGCGGTTCCGTCGCCGGGCGTGTAACCACCCCCTGTGTGGCACTGAGTGGCCGGAGGGCGACATCCCCTCCGGCCACTCAGTGGCCGACACCGTGGATCAGCCGAGCCGGATCACATTCCACGACAGCGGCTCAAGGGTCGCCTTGAGCGTGCCGTCCTCAAGGATCGCGCCCGAACCCGCGTGCGGCGCGACGCGCTCCGGCTCGGCGAGGGTGTTGCGGGCGTCCGGGTCGGCGTCGGCGAGCACCAAGTGTTCGACGACCTCGCCCAACTCCATGCCATGAAGGGCCACTTCGAGTGGCAGGGACTCCGTCTGACTGCGGTTCACCGCGAACACGGTGACCGTTCCGTCGTCCGCCCGGACGGCCGTCGCGTGCAGCAGGTCCGCGGTGCCGTGGCGCTTCGTGTCGTACGTCGGTCCTGACACGCGTACGTCGAGGACCTCGCCGCGCCCGTACCGCGACGCCGCCGCGAACGGGAAGAACGTCGTCTGGCGCCAGGCCGGGCCGCCGGGCTCGGTCATGATCGGGGCGATGACGTTGACGAGTTGGGCCAGGCAGGCCACCGTGACGCGGTCCGTGTGGCGGAGCAGGGCGATCAGGAGCGAACCGAAGACGACCGCGTCGGTGACCGAGTAGACGTCCTCCAGGAGGCGGGGGGCCTCCGGCCAGTCGAGGGCGGAGACCTCGGCGTCCGTGCGCGACATGTACCAGACGTTCCACTCGTCGAAGGAGAGGTTGATCTTCTTCTTCGACTTGAGGCGCGCGCCCACGTGGTCGCACGTCGCGACGACGTTCTCGATGAACGACTCCATGTCCACCGCCGACGCGAGGAAGGAGTCCCGGTCGCCGTCGTGCTCCTCGTAGTACGCGTGGAGCGAGATGTAGTCGACCAGGTCGTAGGTCTCCTGCAGGACCTTCGCCTCCCACTCGGCGAACGTGTCCATGCCCTGGCCCGAACTGCCGCAGGCGACCAGCTCGACGTCCTTGTCGATCTGGCGCATCGCACGCGCCGTCTCGGCGGCGAGCCGCCCGTACTCCTCGGCCGTCTTGTGGCCGGTCTGCCACGGCCCGTCCATCTCATTGCCCAGGCACCAGAGCCTGATGCCGAAGGGGTCCTTGTCGCCGTGGGCGATGCGGCGGTCCGACAGCTCCGTGCCCGCCGGGTGATTGGCGTACTCCTGGAGTTCGATGGCCGCCGCGACGCCGCGCGTGCCGAGGTTCACCGCCATCATCGGCTCGGCCTGCGGGCCGACCTTCTTCAGGAACGCGATGTACTCGGACAGGCCGAAGCGGTTCGACTCCGTCGTGCGCCAGGCCAGGTCGAGGCGGCGCGGGCGCTCCTCGGCGGGTCCGACCGAGTCCTCCCACTTGTAGCCGGAGACGAAGTTGCCACCGGGATAGCGGATGGCGGTGACGCCGAGCTCGCGGACCAGCTCCAGGACGTCCTGGCGAAGGCCCGCCTCATCGGCGGTGGGGTGATCCGGCTCGAAGATGCCGGTGTAGACACAGCGGCCCAGGTGCTCCACGAAGGAGCCGAAGAGCCGGGGGTCGACCGTGCCGACCGTGAAGGCGGGGTCGAGGGCGAAGCGTGCGGTGCGGGTCATGTCTCCCTCAGGGTTCGGGATTCCGTACATTGATCGAGTCAGCGGACGGTCGGCCAGCCGTCCTTGCCCCAGCTCAGCTCGTTGAGGCCGAGCTTGGGGGTGCCGGAGTCGCCGGCGTCGTAGTAGTGGTACGCGAGTACGTCACGCCCCTTGTCGCGGAAGACGGACTCGCCCCCCGTGCCGACGAACCGGCCGTGCCCGGCGAGGAGCAGCGTGCCGCCACCCTCCAGGAGCGGGGTGCCGTCCTCGTCCACGTACGGGCCCGTGACCGACGTCGAGCGGCCGACCCGGATCTTGTACGTGGAATTCACGCCGGAGCAGCACGCGTCGTACGAGGCGAAGAGGTAGTAGTAGCGGCCGTGGTGGACGACGGCCGGGCCCTCGACCGCGTACGGGGCGTCGGGGCGGGTCGCCAGGTGGTGGACGGTCGCGCCTTCGATCGCCTTGCCGGTCCGCGGGTTCAGCTCGACCATGCGGATGCCGGACCAGTACGAGCCGAAGCTCATCCGGAGTTTCCCGTCGGCCCGGACGATCGCCGGGTCGATGGCGTTCCAGGTGTCGGTGGTCCCGGAGCTGAACACCTTGCCGTGGTCCGTCCACGTACCCGGGAAACCCGATGCGGAGGTGGCGACGCCGATCGCCGAGTGGTTCGTGCCCCAGGACGAGACCGCGTAGTAGAGCCAGTACGTGCCGTCGCGGTAGGAGATGTCGGGGGCCCACGGGTCGCCGGTGTCGTTGTACTCGTACCACCAACTCGGCGGCGCGGCGAAGGCGTTGCCCTCGTCGGTCCAGTGGACGCGGTCCTTCGAGAGGCGGGCACCGATGACACCGCCGGTCGAATAGGCCACGTACTGGCCTGACGTGAGCTTGATGACGGTCGGGTCGTGCACGATCTGCCGGCCGGTGATCGCCTGCGGATCCGGGTAGGCGGCGTCGGCCTGCGCCGTGGTGGGGAGCAGGGCGAGCAGGGCGGTCGCCACGGCCGCCAGGGGTCTGCCCACTGTGCGCGCGGTCACTGTCCCGCCAGTCCCGTGTGGGCCACGCCCGCCACGATCTGGCGCTGGAAGAAGACGAAGACGACGATCAGGGGCAGGCCCGCCATCAAGCCGCCGGCCATCAGCTGGGCTCACTGGATCCCGTACGAGTTCATGACGGTCGCGATGCCGTTCGGCATGGCCATCAGGTCGGGGTTGTTGGTGACCATGTACGGCCACAGGAAGTTGTTCCACGAAGCGATGAAGGTGAAGATGCCCACCGCCGCGAGCGAGGGGCGGGCGAGCGGCACGACGATGCTGAAGAAGACCCGCCAGCGTCCGGCGCCGTCGATGAACGCGGCCTCCTCCAGCTCCTTGGGGATGCCCTGGAAGAACTTGTAGATGCTGCCCGCCACGGTCAACCCGCCGATTCCGGCGAGGAGTTGCCTGCGGTTCAGGCCAGGTCGTCCCATTCCCCGCCCTTACTGTTCGAGATATCGAATGATGCTCGTAACTTCGAACGGGACCGTAGATTCGCGATGCGGCGACGTCAATGGGTTGCGCAGCACAAAGGTGCGGGACCCCCACCCGCGTGGGGGTCCCGCACCTTCCGGGCACTCGCTCCGGGCTCAGCCCTCGAACGCGGGTTGCGCCAGCCCATGGCCCATGTCGCGCAGGACGAGCAGCGAACCGGCGTACGGGGACGGGGCGTCGAGGCCGACGCGGGCCGACGTGACGTACAGGTCGGTGAGATCCGCGCCGCCGAAGGCGCAGGCGGTGGGGCGCTTCACGGGCAGCTCCACGACGCGGTCGAGCGCGCCGGACGGGGTGTAGCGGCGCAGCGCCGAGCCGTCCCAGAGAGCGACCCACACACACCCGTCGGCGTCGACGGTCAGCCCGTCGGGGTGGCCCGCGCCCTCCTCGACGACCGCGAACTCCCGCCGCCGCACGGCCTGTTCGCCATCGACGTCAAAGACGTCGATGCGCCGCGTCGGGGTGTCGACGTAGTACATGAGCGTGCCGTCGGGGCTCCAGCCGGTGCCGTTGCTGACCGTGACGTCGCCGAGGATCTCGGTGGCGGTCCCGTCGGCGGCGATCCGCACGAGGTTGCCGCCGCCCGGCGTCTCGTCGTACGCCATGCTGCCCGCCCAGAGCGAGCCGTCCGGGGCGATCGCCGCGTCGTTGCCGCGCCGCCCGGGCACGGGGTCGCGGTGCAGCCACCGGAAGTCGGTGCCGCCGGGGCCGTACAGACCGATGCCGTCACGGAGGTTGACGACGAGTCCCGCGCCGCCGGCCCGGGGCTTGGCGGCGCCCACGTGCTGCTCGGTGGCCATGACCGTGCGGCGCCCGGTCGCGGGGTCGTACGTGTGGACCCGGCTGCCGAGGATGTCGACCCAGATCAGGCGGCCGGCCTCCGCGTCCCAGGTGGGGCCCTCCCCGAGCGTGGCCTCCGCGCGGACGGCCACCTCCGGCCTCATCGGCCGGCCCCCCGGTACCCGAGCCGCTCCGACAGGTCGGCGGCGCCCTTCACGGCGAGCTGCGCCAGCTCGTCCTCGCGGGGCGCGCTCCAGCGGATCATCGGCACCGACACGGAGAGCGCGGCGACGACCCGTCCGGAGCGGTCGCGCACGGGGGCGGCGACGCAGCTGACGTCCGGGTTGGACTCGCGGCTCTCGACGGCGACGCCGCGCTCCCGGATGCCGGCGAGGGCCTCGCGCAGGAGGGCCGGGTCGGTGATGCTGTTCTCCGTCATCGCCGTCAGCTCGGCGTCGTCGGGGACGCGGGCCGCCAGTTCGGGCTGCGGCAGGGAGGCGAGGAGCATCTTGCCGACGGACGTGCAGTGCGCGGGCAGCCGGCGCCCCGCGGCGGAGACCATCCGCACGGCGTGGGTGCTGTCGACCTTCGCGATGTAGATGACGTCGGTGTCCTCGAGGATCGCCACATGCACGGTCTCGTCGCAGGTCTCGGCGACCTCGCGGGCGACCTGCTGGCCCTCGGCGGCGAGGTCGAGCTGCTCCGCGTACCGGCTGCCGAGCTGGTAGGGGCGCACGCCCAGGCGGTAGCGGCCGGGCTCGCCCGGGACGGTCACGAGGTAGGAGCGGGCGGTCAGCGTCGTCACCAGCTCGTGGACGGTGGTGCGCGGCAGCTGGAGCTTGCGGACGATGTCCGGGGCGGACAGGGTGCCGTCCCCGTCCAGGAACAGCTCGAGTATGTCGAGAGCCCGGGTCACGGCGGGTACGAGACGCCCCACGGCAGGCCCCCCTCTCTGATGTTCGAAATTTCAACAGTCGGTCGGTATCACGAACATAGGCTACTCACAGCCGTGTTGAGCGGGCAATGGGCCCGGAGGTGCCTCCGTGCACCGGTTCGCCGTCTTGTGACGGTGCTCACATGCCCCGTACGCGTGTCACAGCCGAGGGGACCTGATCGTCTTAGGGGGCATGACGAACACGGAGCAGACCTCGGGACAGACCTCGGTGCTCATCACCGGCGCCAACAAGGGACTTGGCCTGGAGACGGCCCGACGGCTCGGGGAACTGGGCTGGACGGTCTTCCTCGGCTCGCGTGACGAGGGCCGCGGGCGGGCGGCCGCCGACAAGCTGGCCGCCGGTGGCGCGAACGTGGTGATGGTCCCGCTGGACGTGACCTCGGACGAGTCGGTGGCCGCAGCCGTACGACACGTCCGCGAGCACACCGACCGGCTGGACGCACTCATCAACAACGCCGGAGCGCCGGGGAAGGGGACCGCGCCCGCGGACGCTACGGCCGACGACATCCATTCCGTCTACGACACCAATGTGTACGGACCGATCAGGGTCACGCAGGCGTTCCTTCCCCTGCTTCAGGCGGCGGAGAACCCACGCGTGGTGATGGTGTCCAGCGCCGGCGGTTCCTTCGCGACCGTGACCGACCCGGAGCAGCCCTTCTCGAAGATCCACGAGCTCGGTTACAGCTCGTCGAAGGCGGCGCTGAACATGCTCACCGTCCGGTACGCGCAGGCGCTCCCGGGGATCAGGTTCAACGCCGTCACTCCCGGCGAAGTCGCCAACCGCACGTTCGCCGCCACCGACATGAACGGTCACACCGGCGCCCTGACCGTGACCGAGGGCACCGACTCGATCGTCCGGCTCGCTCTGCCGGACGCCGACGGACCGACCGGAACGTTCACCGACCGCCTCGGCCCCGTCGCATGGTGATGATCTACGGGTGCGTGCTTTCCGCCACCGGGGCCAGGGAGGAACTTGCGTGAGACGGGTCGAGGAGTTCGAGGAGTTCGAAGAGCTGCGGCCGCTGCTGTTCTCGATCGCCTACCGCATCCTGGGCAGCGTGGGCGAGGCCGAGGACGCGGTCCAGGAGACGTGGCTGCGCTTCGCGGCGTCCACGACACAGCCCAGGTCGGCCAAGGCGTTCCTGTCGGCCACGGTCACCCGGATCTCGATCGACGTGCTGGGCTCGGCCCGCGTGCGGCGGGAGGCCTACGTCGGGCCGTGGTTCCCCGAGCCGCTCCTGTCCGACCCCTATGAGGATCCGGCGCGCTCGGCGGAGCTGGCCGACTCGGTGTCCATGGCGGCGCTGCTGCTCCTGGAGCGGCTCAGCCCGTTGGAGCGGGCGGTCTTCGTGCTGCGGGAGGTGTTCGCGTTCGGCTTCCCCGAGATCGCCTCGGCCGTGGACCGCTCGGAGGCCGCGTGCCGCCAGCTCGCGGTGCGGGCTCGGCGCCACATGGACGCGGGCCGGCCCCGGTTCGAGGCCGACCGCCAGGAGCGGGAGCAACTGGCGGCGCGGTTCTTCGACGCGCTGCGGGAGGGCGACGTCGACGGCCTGCAAGAGCTGCTCGCCGCCGATGTGTCCCTGGTCGGCGACGGCGGCGGTAACGCCCCGCAGCTCGCCAGGGCCGTCGCGGGCGCGAGCAACGTGGCCCGGCTGCTGGCTTCGGTCTTCCCCGTGATGTTCCGGATCGACGTGACGTCCGAGCCGCACGAGATGAACGGCCAGCCGGGCGCGATCCTGCGCGACCGGGACGGCAGGGTCCTCAACACCCTCATCCTCGACGTGCTCGACGGGCAGATCCAGACGATCCGCCTGGTGATCAACCCCGACAAGCTCGGGCACCTGGGCCCGGTGTCGGACCCGTGGGCGGTCGACCGCGAGGTGCGACAGGCCCGCCGGCGGCCGAAGGACTGACGGGCCGGTCACGGCCCGCCGTGCAGATCCCTCAACCGCCTTGCCCGCAGCACCAGTTCGAGCTCGAAGCGGTGGTCCGGGTCGTCGATCTCGTCGCCCCACAGCTCGCGGATCTGGCGCAGCCGGTAGCGGACGGTCTGCGGGTGGACGCCGAGCCGGGCAGCCACCTCGGGTGCGCCGCCGCGCGTCTCCAGCCAGGCGAGGAGGGTGTCGGCCATGCGGCGGGCGTGGGTGGGGCCGCAGTGGGCGAGGGGCGCGAGCGCACGGCGCGACAGGTCGTCGATGAGTTCCTCGGGCTGGAGCAGCACGAGGGCCTGGGTGTGTTCGGTGCAGTGGAGCACCTCGCCCGCCGGGAGCAGCCCGCGCTCCACGAGCCGGACCGCGGCCTCGGCCCAGCGCAGGGACTTCGCCGCGTCAGGCAGCGGCACGGGCGGGCCGATCGCGCCGGACCAGCCGGCCATGGCGCGGCGCAGGAGTTCGGGGCGGCCCGCCGCGTCGGGGTCGGGCACGACCATGCGGGGCTGCTCGGTCTCCATATCGAGGAGCACGCCCTGCCCGACGGCGGGCGCGACGGCCTCGCGCGCGGGGCGCAGGAGCACTCCGACGGAGACCCGGCCGGGCAGGGGCCAGCCGATCCGCGCGGCCCACTCGGCGAGGGCCCGCGCAGGGTCGGGCGGGGCGGCGCCGCCGCGTTCGGGGTGGTCGGTGTGCTCGGTCTGCTCGGTGAGCAGCAGGTCGATGAGTTTGCGCTGGAGGCGCAGGCGTTCGCCGGCCTGCCGGGCGGCGGCCTCGGCGTAGCCGCGTACGGACTGGTCGACGAGTCCGTCGAGGTACTCGAAGCCCGACTCGGCGAGTTCGTACATGGCGGGTGGCGGGATGAGGGCCCGCTGGCCGAGTTCGGCGAGACGGCGCCAGGCCAGGCGTACGCCGAGCCGGTACATGGCCTGGAGGGAGTCGAGGCTGCGGCCGTGCAGGCTCTGGCCGCGGCCGAACTCCTGGAAGACGGCCGGATGGGAGCGCGGCCGGTCCTCCGCGTCGGCGAGCTGGAGCTGCACGAAGCCCTCGATGGCTCTGCGGATGCCGACGAGCGCCATGGGCTCGCCGGACTCGTCGAGCACGAGGGGTAAGTGGGGGTATTCGCGGCGGATCTCCCGAAGGATGTCCTCCGCGAGGGCGGGCGCCTCGGCCATGGCGAGCCCGGCGAACCGTTTCACCTGGAGCCGGGGCACATCGCGCCAGGCCGAGCGCTCGGGCCGCACGGCACTGTGGGTCGCGGGGCCGACGGACGGAACGGGGGGCACCCCTCAACGCTCCCGGCCGGCTGTCTCGTACGTCACGAGCGGCACGTTCGGCTGGTCCGGGGTGGCGTTCAGAAGGGCGACGACGCCCAGGGAGGCGCCGAGGGCGAGCACGGCACCTACCGCGACGGTCAGGGCGGCGGCGAGCAGTCGGTTCATCGCAGGGTCAGCCTCTCGTTCTGGAGGTCGAATCCCCACCCGTGCGCAGCGCGTGCCGGGCCCCGTTCCGGCAAGTGCCCAGTGTCTGCAATGCATTGACACTCCGTCAAGGGTGCGCCTACGGTTCCCGGCCCTAGGACCTGCCCGGCGGATCAGACCGGATTCAGGTGGCCGCACGCAGTCCGCGACACCGGCATGATCCGCCGGACCGGCCCTAGCCGCGTTGCGCCCGCACCAGACCTCCCTCCCCCACCCCCAGGAGTGCCGGATGCGTCGAACAGTCTCACCTTTCTCCCTGCTCACGCTGGGTCTCGGCGCGTTCCTGCTCGCCCTGGCCCCGCTGCTCGCGTGGTACGTCGAGCCGCGCGCCGAACGCACCCCCGTCGACGTCGACACGACGACCGTGTTCACCGGAACCGGAAGCTACTTCGACACCGGCGCGGTGAGGACCGTGCACGGCAGGAGGATCACCGTCACGCGCCAGGTGCGCGGCGATGTGGCCGCGTCCGAGAAGAGCGGCCGGGCGGTGTGGGACGTGTCCACGTCCGTCGACACCGACGCGTCGCTGCCCGCGGCGGACCCGCACGACGCGCTCCAGTGGACCCTGGAGCGCTGGGTCACCGACCGCAGGACCAACGCGCCGGTGCACTGCTGCGGTGAGCAGCCGTCCTTCGAGGGCGAGGCCTACCTCAAGTTCCCCTTCGACGTGCAGAAGCGTGCCTACCGCTGGTGGGACAACACGCTCGGCGCGACGGTCACGCTCTCCTACCGGGGCACGAAGAAGATCCAGGGCTACGAGGGTTACCGCTTCACCGGCACGGTCCCCGCCACGAAGACCGGGTCGCGTCTGGTGCCCGGGACGATCGTGGGACAGCCGAAGCGGAATCAGGTGCTTGCCGAGGAGTGGTACGCGAACCACGGCATCGAACTGGTCGCCGATGCGAAGACGGGCCGGATCGTCTACGCGGCGATCGGCCCGCGCAAGACGCTGCGCGCGCCCGGTTCGGCGAAGGACGCGGTGGTGCTCCTGGACAGCGAGCGCATCGCGTTCACCCCGGCCACGCAGCGGCAGCAGGTGGCTCTCGCCGACGACGACAGCGGCCGGCTCCGGCTCCTCGGCACGACGCTCCCGCTCGGGGCGGGCGCGGCCGGCCTGGTGCTCGCGGCACTGGGTGCCGTGTTCGTCGTACAGGGCAGGGGCGGACGGGGCGGTACGGGCGGGAGCGGACCGTCGAATCCCGATTCGTCCCCAACAGTGCTGGAACCCTCCACGATGTGATGAGACGTCAGCTCCGGAAAGCTGAGAATTTGTCACCTCGGTGAGTAGCCGCATCGAACAGCTCGGCGAAAACTGTCCCACCCCACCCCCCGCACAGTTCATGCACGGCCCCCGCACAGCCCCGGCACAGCTCCTTCGTAACCGCCGCCCCGGCACCCCGTTCCGCAGCCTGAGCCATTCCCCGTAACGGCGTCCGCAAAGGCGTCGTCCCTGAACGCTCCGCGCAAGTCCCCCCACACAGTTCCGCACCCCGAGACGAGTTGGAGCACCTATGCCCCAGCACGTGCCCACCCCCCTGCGCACGCCCCGCCCGGGCGACGCACGTCCCCACCCGGCGCTTCCCCCGCCGCCGCGCCGGATCGTCTTCCTCGCCCACCGCGACCTCGGCAATCCGGCCGCGGGCGGCTCCGAACTCCTCGTCGACCGGCTGGCCGACGGGCTGACCCGTCTGGGCCACGAGGTGACGCTGCTGTGCGGCGGGCCCGCCGCGTTCCGCGACTACCGCGTCGTGTCGGCGGGTGGCGACCTCGGCCACTACCTGCGGGCGCGCTCCGCGTTCGCCCGCCAGGTCGGCGACTGCGACCTGCTCGTGGAGGTGTGCAACGGCATGCCGTATCTGGCGCCGCTGTGGCACCGCGGCCCGACGCTGCGCCTGGTCAACCACGTCCACACCGATCTGTGGCGCATGCGCTTCGGCGGGCCGCTCGCGCCGGCCGCGCGGCTCGGGCGACGACTGGAGCACTGGGCGCTGTCCGGCGCCGAGCGCCGCGGTCTGCTGGTGGCCGTCTCGCCGTCGACGGCTACCGCGCTGCGGGCACTCGGCGTCGAACGCGAACGCATCCGCGTCGTCCACAACGGCGTCGAGGAGCCGGGCCCTCGCGCGGACCGCTCCCGTGAGCCGCTCTTCCTCGCGATGGGCCGGCTCGTCGAGTACAAGCGGATCGATCTGCTGCTGCGCCTGTGGGAACGGGTGCGGCCGGTCACCGGCGGCCGGCTCCTCATCGTCGGCGACGGACCCGAGCGGGACCGGCTGGAACAACTCGCGGGCCCCGGCGTCGAGTTCATGGGTCATGTCTCCGAGGCCGAGAAGAACCGGCTGCTGTGCGAGGCGTGGCTGCTGCTGCACCCCTCCGCCGTGGAGGGGTGGGGCCTGGTCGTCACGGAGGCCGCCGCGCGCGGGACCCCGGCGATCGGTTTCGACGTGCCGGGTCTGCGCGACTCCGTCGAGGACGGCGTCACGGGTCTTCTCGCACGGGGCGAGTCGTCGTTCGCGGCGGCCTGGTGCGCACTGGCCCTGTCCGGACAGCGGCGCCGGCTGATGGGCAAGGCCGCCGAGGAGCGCGCCGCGACCTTCCGCTGGGCGCACACGGTGCGGCAGTTCAGAGCCGTGGCCGCCGAGGCGGTGAGGAGCCCCGCGCCATGACGCACTCGACACGGACGTCCCCGCCCGACCCGTCGCTTCGCCGCTCGCTCGCCCTGTTCCGCGCGTTCCTGCGCGAACAGCAGGACCCCGAGGCCTGCTACTCCCTGCTGGCCCGCGACGCCGCCGACCAGGTCGAGGCGGTCTGCGGAGGCGTTGCGGGGAAGGTCGTCGTCGATGTGGGCGGCGGGTCCGGCTACTTCACGCGGGAGTTCCGCCGGCGCGGCGCGCACGGCTTCCTCTTCGAGCCCGACGCGCAGGAGCTGGGCGAGCGGCCGGCCGCGCCCGCTGTCGTGGCGGACGGCTATCTGCTGCCGCTCGCGGAGGGCGCGGCCGATGTCACGTTCTCCTCGAACGTCCTGGAGCACGTGGACGACCCGCAGACGTTCCTCAGCGAGCTGGTCCGGGTGACCCGGCCCGGCGGGATCGTCTATCTCTCGTTCACCAACTGGCTCTCCCCGTGGGGCGGTCACGAGTGGGCGCCCTGGCACTACCTGGGCGCCGACCGGGCCCACGCCCGCTACCAGCGGCGTACGGGCAGGCCGCCCAAGCACACGCTCGGCGAGAACCTCTTCGCGCATCACATCGGCCCGACGCTGCGCCAGGTCAGGGCCCGTGACGACATCACCGTCGTCTCCGCGCGCTCCCGCTACTGGCCGTTCCTCGCGGCGACCGTCGCGAAGGTGCCGGGCGTGCGCGAGTTCGCCACCTGGAACCTCCTCCTCATCCTCCGGCGGTGTTCTCCATGACGAGCACGGTCCAGGCGCCGCCCCCGGCGGCGTCCCGCCCCGCCCCCTCCCGGCCAGGACACGGGCGGGGGCCGCGCTCGCGGCGCTGGCTGCTGGCCTTCTGGGCGACACTGTTCGTGCTGTTCGTGGCGGTGTCGCCCGGGCGCATGACGTTCGACACGAAGCTGGGTGTCGCGCTCGACCCGTGGAAGTTCCTCACGGACCTGGGCGACCTGTGGCACGACCGGGCGGGCTTCGGCGGGATCTTCGACCAGTACGTGGGCTACTCGTTCCCGATGCTGCCCTACTACGGGCTCGCGCGGCTGACGCATCTGCCGGTGTGGCTGGCCGAGCGGCTGTGGCTGTCGATCATCGTGACGGTGGCGTTCTGGGGTGCCCTGCGCCTCGCGGAGCGCCTGAGGATCGGCAGCCCGCGGACCCGGCTGCTCGGCGCGATGGCCTACGCGCTGTGGCCGGCGTTCACGATCGTCGTCGGCTCGACGTCGGCGGCCGCCCTGCCGGGCGCGTTTCTGCCGTGGGTGCTGCTGCCGCTCACGAACGACCGCACGAGCGCGCGCGTCGCGGCGACGCGCTCGGCGCTCCTCATCCCGTTCATGGGCGGGGTGAACGCCGCGGCCACTCTCGCCTCCCTCCTCCCGGTGGGTCTCTATCTCCTCTCCCGCCCGGCGGGCCCGCGCCGCCGCAAGCTGATCGCGTGGTGGACCCCGTCGGTGATCCTCGCGACGGCCTGGTGGATCCTGCCGCTGCTCCTCCTGGGTGTGTACGGCGAGAACTTCCTTCCGTACGTGGAGACTTCGCAGACCACGACCGGCACCATGTCGGCCTCCGAGTCCCTGCGCGGCGCCGGGAACTGGGTGGCGTACCTGCACTTCGGCGAGGCCTGGCTGCCGGCGGGCTGGACGGTCGCGACGGCGGCCGTGACCGTCGTCGGGTCGGCGCTCGCGGCGGCCTTCGGGCTCGCGGGGCTCGCCCGCCGCGATCTGCCGGAACGCCGCTGGCTCGTCCTGACGGTCCTCACGGTCGCGCTGATCACCCTCGCGGGTTACGGCGGCGCGCTCGGCGCACCCTTCCACTCCACGGTGCAGTCCTGGCTGAACGGCGGCCTGGTCCCGTTCCGCAACATCTACAAGTTCCAGACCGGCCTCGGGCTCGCCCTGGCCTTCGGGCTGATGCATGTGACGGCGGTCGCGGCCGAGGCGCGCGGCGCCCGCCCTCTGCGCCACCGCCGGTACGCGCCCCTCCTGGCGGCGGTGCTGATCCTGCCGGGTCTCGCCTGGCCGTACCTCAACGGCTCGATCCTGCAACCGGGTTCGTTCCGCTCCCTGCCCGCGTACTGGGACACGACGGCGCACTGGTTGAAGAAGTACTCGCCCGACTCGCGCGCCCTCGTCGTGCCCGCCACCGCGCACGGCATCTACACCTGGGGCTCCCCCATCGACCAGCCCCTCGACGTCCTCGCCGACTCGCCCTGGGCGCAGCGCGACTACGTCCCGTTCGGCACGCCCGGCAACCGCCGCGCCCTCGACGCCGTCGAGCAGGCCCTGACCACCGGCGGTGAAGTCCCCGGCCTCCAGGACTACTTGAGCCGGGCGGGCCTGCACTTCGTCGTCGTACGGGGCGACCTCGACCCCGACCAGCTGGGCTACGTACCGACCGCGACCGTCAAGCGCACCCTGGAGGAGTCCGGGTACCGGCGCGTCACCGGGTTCGGGCCCGTCACGACCGGCGGGCGCATCGCCGAGGGCACCCCGCTCCAGGTCGAGGGGCTCTATCCGCGCCGGCGGGCGGTGGAGATCTACGCGCCCGGCTCCGCGCGGCGCCCCGGCCAGGCCGCCCTGCTGCCGGTCTCCGGCACGGCGGAGGTCAGCGGCGGCCCCGAGTCGCTCCTGCCGCTGTCCGCCGACCCGGCGATGCGCGGCAGGCCCACCGTCCTGGCCGGCGACAACCACCCGGGCATCGGTACGCCCGCGCTGCGTACGGCCGGTGACGGCCTTCGCCGCGCCGACACCCGCTTCGGTCTGGTCGGCTCCAACACCTCGTACACGTACACGCCGACCGAGCACAACTCCCCGGGCAGCACGCAGGACCCGGGGGCGAAGCCACGGCAGATCCTGCCGGGCGAAGGGATCCGCCATCAGACGACCGCCGTGCTGCGCGGCGCCGCGCAGGTCACGGCGTCGTCGAGCGGGAACTGGCTGTTCCACCTGCCGCAGTACGACCCGGTGAACGCGTTCGACGGGAACCCGGACACGGCGTGGGCGGAGGGCACGCCGGGCACGCCCGACGGGCAGTGGCTGCGGATCGCCTTCTCATCGAAGACACCCGTGCCCGGCACGCTCCAGGTGACTCCCCTGCCGCAGGAGGGAGTCAGGGCCGCGCCGACCCGGATCCGCGTACGGACAGAAACAGGCTCGGCCACCTCGACCCTTCAGCCGAACGGCAAGCGCCAGACCGTCAAGGCGCCTGCGGGCAGAAGCAGTTGGCTGCGGATCACGATCCTGGGCGCGCAGGCGGGGCACACGGGTCTCGCGGGCGCGGGCTTCTCGGACGTCGACATCCCGGGCGTCCAGGTGACCCGGCTGCTTCGGCTGCCCCAGGACTCCACGGACGCGCAGCAGTTCAGTTTCCACGCCACCACCGAGGAGCCGAACCTCGGGCGCCGGTTCACGACCGCCGAAGGCGGCACGTACACCCTCAGGTCGAGCGCGCGGCCCGCTCCGGGCGACGCGTTCGACAAGCTCCTCTACGAGGTGGCGCCCGATCAGCGCCGCCGCGTCACGGCCACTGCGGACTCCACGTCCGCGCTCGGCGGCGACCTGTCGGCGCGCAATCTCACGGACGGCGACCTGACCACGGCCTGGATCGCGGGCGACCGGCCCACCATCCATCTGCGCTGGCCGGACAAGCAGCCGGTGGGAGAAGTCGTACTCGCCGCCGCCGGCGGCCTCTCCACCCGCCCCGAGAAGATCGAGATCAGCTCGCCCGACGGGGCGGCCGTGGCGGGCGTCGACGAGAACGGCGTGGCCCGCTTCGACCCGATCACCACGGACCGCCTGGACATCACCGTCACCGCGACCGCTCCCCTCACCGTCCACAACCCGGTGGCGGACGCCGATCTGCAACTGCCGGTGGGGCTGACGGAGGCGTACCTCCCGGCGCTCGACCAGTACCGCACCCCGCAGCCGTCGCCCACCCGCAAGTTCAGCCTGCCGTGCGGCAAGGGCCCGGACGTCACGGTCGACGGCACACGCCACCGGACCGGCGCGAGGGGAACGGTCAGGGACCTCGTGGAGCGCCGCCCGATCGACGTGACGCTGTGCGGGCAGACCCCCGCGTCGCTGGCGCTCCCCACCGGCACCCACACCCTGGAGACACCACAGGACAAGGGCCCCCTCCGCCTCACCGACGCCACCCTCACCCGCACCGACGCACCCTCCACCACCCCGCCCGCCGGCCGCGCCCTGCGCGTCCGCGACTGGCTCGGCGACCGCAGGGAGGTGACCGTCGGCACCGGCCCCGCCACCTATCTGACGACATACGAGAACGTCAACGACGGCTGGAAGGCGACCCTCGACGGCAAGGAGCTGACCCCCTTGCGCCTGGACGGCTGGCAGCAGGGCTTCCTCGTCCCCCAGGGCGCGGGCGGCACCGTGAAGCTGAGCTACGAACCGGCGCGGACGTACGAGGCGGGGCTGTTCGGCGGGGCCGCGGGCGTGCTCGCGCTGGCCGGGATCGCCCTCTTCCGGCGGCGTGCCGCGACCACGGATGTGACGCCGCCCGCCGCGCCGCCCGGGCTGCTGCTCGGCACGGTGGCGCTCACCCTGGTCGGCGCGGTGATCGCGGGTCCGCTCGCGCTGCTCGTCCCGGCGCTCGCGCTCGTGGCGTGGCGGCGGCACGCGCTCCTCGTCCCGATCGCGTTCCTGGCGATGGCGGGCGCGGGCATCGCCGCCGCGGTGGGAGCCGGGGAACCGTCCCGGTCGTCCGCGGGCGCCTTCGGCCCGGTGGCCCAACTCCTCGCGCTGGTCGCCCTGTTCGCGGCGCTGGCGACCACCCGCAGGCCGGCGAGGACCCCGGCCGATCCGTCGCGGCCGCCCGGCGGCCCCTCGCAGGAAGGATCGGCATGAGCGTGCCGGCCCCTGTCGCGCCGCGGCGCGTCCCGTTTCCCGTGGTCGACGAGGTCGCCCGGCACTGTCTCCAGGACGAGGAGCCGGAGACCGTCCACATCGAGGTCCACCTGCCGGGCACCCCGGACCCCGCTCGGCTGACGACCGCCTTCGCCGAGGCGCTGCGCCGCCATCCGCGCATCCTGATGCGGGAGGCGGCGGGCCCCTGGTACCGGCGGCGCTACGAGTGGGAGCTGACCCGTGGCCCCGATGTGGACGTGGTCACCTTCCCGCCGCCGGGACCGGACGCGCTCAAGGAAGCCCGGACGCGCGCGCTGACGCACGCCCCGCCGCTGACCGCGTCGCCGCCGATCCGTCTGGAGGTGGTGCGGGAGCGGAAGGACGGTGCCGCGGTCCTCTTCCTCACCATCAACCACACCGCTCTGGACGGCCCGGCCTGTCTGCGCGTCCTCGCGACGGCGGCCGAGATCTACGGGGGCCACGACGACGCCCCCGGCGCGCCTGCGCCACACCGGGCGCCGCCGGGGGCGCCGGGGCCCGCCCTGCGCGGACCCTCGCCGTGGACCCCGCCGGCCCGCGTCGCCCCCGGCACCCCCGACACCTCTCCCGCCGTCCCGCCCGGCAACGGCCTCCTGGTCGCGGACCTGCCCGTGCCGCACCGGCCCGCCGGCGCCCCGTACACCGTCAACGACCAGCTCATGGCCGCCACCGCCCTGATGATCACGCACTGGAACCGGGAGCACGGCGCGCGCCCGCGCCCCCTGCGCATCACGATGCCGGTGGACGACCGGCCCCGGGGCGCGGACATGCCCATCGGCAACGGCACCCGTCTCGTCGAAGTCACCTTCGAACCACAGGAGTTGACCTCCACGGGCATTCCGCTCCTGCTGCACCGCACCTCGGTCCGCACGCGCGCGCTCAAGGCCCTCGACCGGCCCCAGCTCGGTCACGGCGCCGCCCTCCTCACCGCTCCGCTCGCCCCGGTCGCCTGGCGCGCCGCGGTCACCCGCGGGCTGCGCAGGGCAGCCGCACCCTGGACGTCGACCACGCTGCTCAGCAACATCGGCCGCGTCCCCTACCCGCTCGACTTCGGCGACGCGGGCCGCGCCCGCGCCGTCTGGTTCTCGGCCCCCGCGCGCATGCCGCGCGGCCTGACCGTGACGACCGCGTCCACGGCGGGCCGGCTGCACCTCGCCCTGCGCTGGTCGCGCACCCTGCTCGGACCGGGCGACGGCGACCGGCTGCGAGACCTGTTCGAGCACTACCTGCACGCGACGCAGGAGGCGACGCCATGACCACCACGTCCGCCCCGCCCGGGCTGCGGGACTTCTACGAGGACCCGGCAACCCCGGTCGCCTCCGGCGAACAGCGCTCCCACCGCCAGGCCCGCGCGCTCGCCGCCGCGCTCGGCCGGCCCGCGCCCTTCCCCGCCACGGTCGTCGACATCGGCTGCGGCGACGGACAGGCCGCGGCCACCGCGGCACCGCTCCTCGGGGGCCACCGCATCGTCGGCGTCGACTGGTCACAGGACGCCCTCAAGCGGGCCAGGGCCCGTATCCCGGACGTGGTGCGCGGTGAACTCACCGCGAGCGGGCTGCCGTTCGCGGCGGGATCCGCCGACGCCGTCCTGTTCAGCGAGGTGATCGAGCACCTCGTCGACCCCGATGCCGCGCTCGACGAGATCCGCCGGATCCTGCGCCCGGGCGGCCATCTCATGCTGTCCACGCCGAACCTCGCCGCCTGGTACAACCGGGCGCTGCTGCTCGCCGGGGTGCAGCCCGTCTTCTCCGAGGTCAGCCTGCGCGCCGTGCACGGCCGCCCGGGCAGCGAGGTCGTGGGCCATCTGCGGCTGTACACGGCCCGCGCGCTGCGCTCGTTCGTCGCCGCGGCGGGCTTCGACGTCGTACGGGTCACGGGCGCGCCCTTCCACGGGGTGCCGCGCCCGCTGCGCCCCCTGGACCGGCTGGCCTGCGCGGCGCCGTCCCTCTCCTCGATCCTCCTGCTGCACGCCAGGAAGTCGTGAGCGGGATGACCGCCATGTGGTGGGGCGTCGGCGCGGCGCTGCTCGCGAACGTCCTCTACAGCACCGGGTTCGTCCTGGAGAAGCGGGCACTCGCCGCGCTGCCTCAGGTGAGCGTGCGCCGCCCGGCCCACCTGGTGCGCCTCGTCGCCGGCAGCCCCCTGTGGCTCGGCGGCTCCCTGGCCCTGGCCGCCGGGTTCGGGGCACAGCTCGCGGTCTACCGAACGCTTCCCATCGCTGCCGCACAGGCCATCTTCGTCTCCGGCCTCGTCCTCCTGCTGCTCCTGTCCTCGGCGCTCCTCGGGGAGCGCACGACGGGCCGGGAGCGGTACGCGATCGGAGCGATCCTCGCCGCGCTCCTGATGGTCGTACTCTCCCTGCGCCAGGGCAGCGACACGGTCAGCAAGGGCGCACCCGCCGCGCTGATCCTCGGGGTGTGCGTGCCGACGCTCGCGGCGGGGCTCCTCCTGTACGGCCTCGCCGAGCGCAGAACGCGCCGCCGGCACCGCCTCCCGACGACCGGCGTCGAGTACGGGGTCGCGGTGGGCCTGCTCTACGGCGTGAGCTCACTGGCCATCAAGGGGGTGGCGGGGTATCTGACCACGGACCGGCTCGGCGCGGCCGCGCTGCACCTGCTGACCTCGCCGTACCCCTATCTCCTGCTGTGCACGGGCGGGTTCGGGCTCGTCATGTCGCAGGCGGCGCTCCAGCGGTGCCGCGCCTCCCTGATCGTGCCGGTGTGCTCGACGGTCACGTGCCTGTTCACGGCCGTGCTCGGCACGCTCGCGTTCGGCGAGTCACTGCCGCGCGAGCCGGTGCCCCTGGCCCTGCGCCTGACCGGCACGGTCCTCGCCGTGTCCGTACTGCTCCTCATGCCGAAGCACGACGACCAGCCGCCCCCACCACCCTCGCCCACCAAGGAGTTGGCCCACCGTGAAGCCCGATGACCCGCTGCTGAGGATCCTGGCCTGCCCGCTCGACAAGGGCCCGCTGCACCTCCTCCCGCCCGAGGAGGACGCCCTCTTGTCGGGCGAGGCGCTCTACAACCCCCGGCTGCGGCGCCGCTACCCGATCGTCGACGGCATCCCCCAGCTCCTGCCCTCGTCGGGCGAGCAGATCCCGGAGGACGAGCACGAGCGGCTGCTCGATCGGATGTCGCCCTGACGGCGCGGCCGCCGTGCGCGACCATGGGCCGTATGTCAGCGCGACGCGGGCCCGCCCCCACCGGTGAGCCCTTCACGGTCACCGACTTCCAGCTGGTCCTGCTGCGCCGCATGGCGGACCACAACCCGGGGCTGGTGGAGGAAGCGCGCCGGGAACTCGGCGCGTCGGTGGCGCAGATGCGGGAGGCGAACCGCCGCTACCAGGCCAGGCGCCACGTGAGGGGCCCGCTCACCACCCGGTCCCTGTACCGCTCACTCCTCGGCACCCCCGAACAGACCGTCACCCGGCAGATCGGGGACCTGACCTGCGAGGCCCTCCAGTGGCGAGTGCCGCTCTGGCCCGGTCTGCTCTTCGAGGCCCTGGCCGGCCCGAACGGCGTGGTGTGGAACGAGTGGCTGGTCCGGGCCCCCGGCGCGCCCGCGCCCACGCTCCGCACCCTCGACGACCTCGTCCCCTGGTCCTGCACCGTGGACGAGGTGTCCGAGGCGTTCCCGCCCGCCCGCCCGCTGGAGGGCTCGGCGCCCACGCGCTGGGGCCTCGCCTTCGCGGCGCCGGACGCGCAGGGGACGCTTCGGGAGGTCAGGGCGGAGTTCACCTACGGGCTGCTCCAGCGCTGGACGCTCAGCGGCTGACGCCGGCGGCCACCTCGATGATCGCGTCGGCGACGACCGGCAGGGAGCCGGGGTGGACCGTGCCGAGGAACAGGTTGGGTTCGACGAGCTCCAGCTCCATGACGCACGGCTTCCCGTCGTTCCCGTCGACCAGGTCGACGCGCGCGTAGAGCAGGTCGGGGGCGCCCGGCACGGCGGCCAGCGCCCGCTCCGCCACGTCGAGTTCGGCGGCCGTGGGCTCCCAGGGCTCCAGCGCCGGGTGGGGCGTCTTGTGCGCGTCGTAGGCCACACCCTCGGCGAGGACGGCGCCCTTGCGGATGGCGTGCAGGAAGCGTCCGCCGCAGAAGACGACGGCGCGCTCGCCGGTGACGTCGATGTTCGTGACGTAGGGCTGCACCATCGCGGTGAGGCCTTCACCGTGCATGCGGTCGAGCTGGCGCAGGGCGGTGTCGCTCTCTTCGGGCCGGTAGCGGCCCGCGAGCCGGGCGCCCGCGCCCGCGGTCGGCTTGATCACGTACTCGCGGTCGGCGGGCAGCTCGGGGGTGTCGCCCGGCGCGAAGTAGCGGGTGGGGACGACGGGCACCCCGCGTCCGGCCAGTTCACCCAGGTACCGCTTGTCGGTGTTCCAGCGCACGACGTCCGCCGGGTTGGCGAGCCGGGTGAGTGTCGAGCACCGGTCGGCCCACGCGACGAACTCGGCGGTGCGCCAGCTGTAGTCCCAGGTGGAGCGGATGACGGCGAGGTCGAACGAGGCCCAGTCGACCTCGGGGTCGTCCCAGAACACGGTCTCGGCCTCGGCGCCCCGCTCACTCAGCGCCTTCACGAGCGGCGGCAGGTCCCCGTCGATCTCGATGCCGGGCCGGCTGGTCACCAGAGCGATCCGGCTCGTGCTGTCGTCGGGGGCGTCTGCCACGGGAACTCCATGCGTCGGTGGGGTCGTACGAATAGCGCTCCGCACGCTAACAACCCCCTGGCGGGTACCGGCTACTCGCCCTCGTCCGGGTCCCAGTCCAGGAGCCGCACCTTCGCCACGGTCCGTACATGGCGGCGCATCGCCGCCGCGGCCTGTGCGGGGCGGCCCGTCTCGATCGCTTCGAGGATCGCCCGGTGCTGGGCGAGGGAGCGGGCGGGGCGGCGCGGCTGGCGCAGGGACTCGGTGCGGGACTCGGTGACCTGGTCGGCGATGGACCGCATGAACTCGGCGAGGAGCGCGCTGTGGGCGGCCGCGGTGACGGCCGCGTGGAAGAGCCGGTCGCCCTCGACGCCGTGGCCGCCCTCCTCGATGTCGGCGGCCATGCGGTCGAGCGCCTTGTGCAGGGCGGCGAGGTCCTCGTCGGTGCGGCGTTCGGCGGCCAGTTCGGCGAGCTTGGTCTCCAGGGCCTCGCGGGCCTCCAGGACGTCGGGCAGCCGGCGCCTGCGTTCCACCATGTGCTCGACGGGCTCCGCGTCGAGGCTGTCGCGCATGAGGTACGTGCCGCCGCCGTGCCGGGCCTCCACCAGGCCCTGGACCTCCAGGACGACGATGGCCTGCTTCACGGAGGCGCGGCTCACGCCGAGGCGGGCGGCCAGGTCGCGCTCGGGCGGGAGGCGGTCACCGGCGCGCAGGCCGCCCTCGGCGACGTAGGCGCGCAGCCGGTCGAGGACCTGCTCGTACAGGCGCGGTCTGGCCGTCATCGGCCGCAGTGCGTCGGTCATGGGGCCCTCCTCCCTGGGGTTCCGCAGCGTAACAGCGGACCGAAGAAATGGCCCAGTGGCTGAACCAATCTTCTGGCGCGTCCTTGACGTACGGGCAACGCCACCCCCACATTGGTTCAGCCACTTGGCCACTGCCGTCACTGTCGACCGCCGCTAGGAGCGCCACCCGTGTCCAGTCTCTTCCCCGCCCTGGCCCACGACCCCGACCGCCCCGCCCTGCGCTTCGGCGACCGTTCCCTCACCTACGGGGAGCTGGCCTCGGCGGCCGGAGCCCTGGCCGCGCGCCTCGACGGCGCGAGCCGGGCCGCCGTGTGGGCGACGCCCACCCTGGAGACCGCCGTCGGCGTCGTCGCGGCGCTGCTCGCGGGCGTGCCCGCCGTGCCGCTCAACCCGAAGTCCGGCAGCGGCGAACTGGCGCACATCGTGGCCGACAGCGCCCCGGACGTCGTGCTCGCCGCGCCGGGGACCGAACTCCCGGACGCGCTCGACGACCTGCGGTTCGTCGCCATCGACGTGGACGCGTCGGGTCCGGCCGGCGAGTGGCCCGAGCCGGACGCGTCGGCGCCCGCGTTCGTCGTCTACACCTCCGGCACGACGGGCCCGCCCAAGGGCGCGGTCCTGCCGCGCCGCGCGGTCACCTCGACCCTGGACGCGCTCCGGGACGCCTGGGAGTGGACCGGCGACGACGTCCTGGTGCACGGTCTGCCGCTGTTCCACGTGCACGGCCTGATCCTGGGGATCCTCGGCCCGCTGCGCCGCGGCGGATCGGTGCGCCACCTGGGCCGGTTCAGCACGGAGGGTGTGGCGCGCGAGCTCGGCAGCGGGGCGACCATGCTGTTCGGGGTGCCGACGATGTACCACCGCATCGCCGAGGCACTGCCCGCCGAGCCGGAGCTGGTGAAGGCCCTGTCCGGGGCGCGGCTCCTGGTGTCCGGTTCCGCGGCGCTGCCCGTGCACGACCACGAGCGGATCGCCGCCGCGACGGGCCGCCGCGTCATCGAGCGGTACGGGATGACGGAGACCCTGATGAACACGAGCGTGCGGGCGGACGGCGAGGCGCGGGCGGGCACGGTCGGCGTGCCGCTGCCGGGCGTCTCGGTGCGGCTCGTGGAGGAGGACGGCGTCACGGAGATCCCGGCCGGCGACCCGGAGGCGGTCGGCGAGATCCAGGTCAGGGGCCCGAACCTCTTCACCGAGTACCTGAACCGGCCCGACGCGACGGCCGGCGCGTTCGCCGAGGGCGGCTGGTTCCGCACCGGCGACATGGCGGTCCGCGACCCGGACGGCTATGTCCGCATCGTGGGCCGCAAGGCCACCGACCTCATCAAGAGCGGTGGCTACAAGATCGGCGCGGGCGAGATCGAGAACGCGCTCCTGGAGCACCCCGGGGTGAGCGAGGCCGCCGTCACCGGCGAGCCCGACGACGACCTCGGCGAGCGCATCGTGGCCTGGATCGTCCCGGCCGACGCCGAACAACCCCCGGCTGCCGACGAGTTGGCCTCCCATGTCGCAGACCGTCTCGCCCCGCACAAGCGCCCGCGCGTGGTGCGCTACCTGGAGGCGCTGCCCCGCAACGACATGGGCAAGATCATGAAGCGGGCGCTCCCCCGTGGCTGACACCGTGAGACTCTCCGCCCGCGAGGCCCTCGCCGCGGTCACCGACCCGGGCACCTTCACCGAACTGCCCGCCCCCGACGGCACGTACGCGCCCGACGGGCCGCTCTCCTGGGACGGCTACGACGCGGCGCGGGCACGGGCCACCGCCCGCACCGGCGAGGCCGAGTCCGTCGTGTGCGGGACGGCGTCGGTCGGCGGGACCAGGGCCGTACTGGTCTCCTTCGAGTTCGGCTTCCTCGGCGGCTCGCTCGGCGAGCGCACCGGCGACCGCATAGAGGCCGCGTACACGTTCGCCCGCGCACACCGGCTCCCTGTCGTGCCGCTGGTCGCGACGGGCGGCAGCCGGATGCAGGAGGGCATGCGGGCGCTGGTCCAACTCCAGCGCGTGGCACGGCAGTCGGCTCTCACCCGGGAGGCCGGCCTGGCGCAGGTGGCGGTGCTGCGCGACCCGACGACGGGCGGCGGCTGGGCGACGCTCGGCGCGGGCGCCGATGTGATCCTGGCGCTCGAGTCGGCGCAGGTGGGCTTCGCGGGCTCGCGGGTCAGGCCGGCGGACGCGGACCCGGCGGCGTACTCGGCACACGGCCAGTTCGCGGCCGGCGCCGTCGACGCGGTGGTGCGCCAGGACGACCTGGCGGGGACCCTCGCCGGGTGGCTGCGGCTGCTCACGCGCCCGTCCGACGACCCCGCCCCGGTCCCGTACGCGCTCGGCCGTGGCGATCTGCCCGCCACGGGCCGCGACGCCGTACGCCGCGCCCGGGCCACCGAACGGCCCCGCGCGGACGCCTACTTGGACGCCTACTTCACATCCCGGGCCACGGTCGGCGGCGACCGCTGCGGCGGTACCGACGACGGCGTGCTGTGCGGTTTCGGGGAGAGCGCGCGGGACGGCAGGACGGTCGCATACGCCGCGCAGCTCGGCACGGCGACGCGTCCGGCCGGCTACCGGACAGCGGCGCGTCTGGTGCGGCTAGCCGGGCGGCTCGGTGTGCCCGTGCTGACGCTGGTGGACACGCCGGGCGCGGCCAACGACGCGGAGGCGGAGCGGTCCGGGGCAGGCGCTGCCATCGCGGACCTGTTCACGGCGCTCGCCGCGTCTCCGGTCCCGGTCACCACGCTGGTCGTGGGCGAGGGCGGCTCGGGCGGGGCGCTCGCCCTGGCAGCGCCGGAGAACACCTGGGCGACGCCGGACAGCTACTTCTCCGTCATCGCGCCCGAACTCGCCGCCGCGATCCTCAAGCGCGACCCGGGCGAGACGGACGCGACGGCCGACCAACTCCATCTCAGGCCGCAGGACTTGGTGGAGCTGGGCGTGGTGCGCGGCATCGCGGAGACGGCACCGTGAGCATCTCCGCACGGCATGACGAGGCATCATGAGGCCTCGCAAATACGAACAGGGGAGCAGTTGTTCCCTGGAACAGGTGATCGTGCCGCCAGGAATTGCATGAGACATCGGTGACCAACAATGCTTACGGTGCGCAACCAACGGGCTGCAGACCGTAATTGCGAACCCGGCCCATGTCCCATACGTGGCCGGGAAGTTGGTCCCACACATGCAACACCGCTAGGAGAAAGCGCCACCATGAACCTGATCACCGACATCCTCGCCGGCCTCGCCCACTTCATCGGCTGGCTCGTCTGACGCCAGACCGCGCAGGTCACGCGGAGTCAACCGCGGCGGCGCCGTCTCCCCCGGTCCCACGGGGAGGCGGCGCCGCCGCGCGTCACGCCCCGCACACCGCGGCCGCGTCCGTGAGGGCACGCAGCCGCGGAAGGATCTCACCGGCGACGCGGGCCGGCTCGCCGGGACCCGTACAGCCGTAGAGGACGAACTCGTCGATGCCGAGCTGCCGGTAGGCGAACAGCCGCCGCGCCACCTCGTCGTACGTACCGACGACCGCGTCCCCCGCCGGTCCGCTCCTGCCGTCGTCCAGGATCCGGTCCGCCGCGTCCCGCGCCTCGGACACCTCGGCGCGGCCCACCAGGCGCAGGCGGAGCCCGTACCGCAGCCGCGGATTCCGGTCCCGCGAGCGGGCCACGCGCTCCGCGACGACGGCCGGCGGCGCGCTCCTCACCAGCCGCACATCGGCCCGCCGGGCCGCGATGCCGTCGGCAGCCTTGGATTCACCCCCGAAGTAGAGCGGCACCGGATGCTCGACGGCCGGGTCGCTCAACTGGGCGCCCTCGACCTGCACATGCTCGCCCTGGAAGTCGATACGCCTGCCGTCGAGCAGGTCGCGCACGACGGCCATCACCTCGTCGGTGCGCCCGTAACGCTGGTCGTGGGTCAGCCCGGCGCCGTGCGCGCCGACGTCGAGCCTGAGGCGGCCGCCCGCGAACCGGCGGAACGCGTCGGCCTGCTGGGCGATGACGGTGGGGCCCGCGCTGCCGGTGGGCAGCGCGACGAGGAAGCCGATCCGCTCGGTGCGTCGACAGAGCCCGGACGCGAGCGCCCACGGGTCGGGGCCGCCGGCCGGCATCGAGAGCGAGTCGAACCCGGCGCGCTCCGCGGCCAGGGCCGTGGGGGCCAGCGAGTCGATGTCGGCCGGCCGCCGGGCCGGCAGGTACCAGTGCAGCAGAGGGTGGTTCTCGGGCATGACGACACCTCGGGAATCGCGCGGGGGCGTGGACTACTGCGGGAACGGACACGGGGCCGCGGGAGCGGCATACGGGACAGGGACGCGGGCGGACCGGGCGAGGGGATGCCTCGCCGGAGTGCCTCAGGAAAGGGCGTCGGTGCCGGAAGCGGCCGGACAGAGCATCGTCGACACACGCAGAAGATCCACGTGGCGGCGCGAGACGAGCACGCGCGAGACGAGTACCGGAGCCATGCACGCATCCTGTCCGCGGCCACAGCGCCCCCACAAGGGCGTTCCCGCATGGCGGACAGCGGCGTATCACTGGGTGGACGGAAAGGGGGCTGAGACGCACGCGAAGGCCCGGCGCAGCTGGCTGCCGCACCGGGCCTTCGGTCAGACATCCGTACAGGTCAGTACACCCGTACAGGTCAGAACATCCTTACCGGAAGGGCTACTTCACCCCCACCGCCCGGATGATCTCCTGGGTGACCTTGCCACCCCGGTCGTCGCTCGCCGAGGCGCGCAGGGACACGTACTCCGCGTCGCCCGGGACCTTCAGCGTGCCCTTCCAGGACGCGCCGTGCCCGTCGAGCGCGACCTTCGTCCAGGTCTTGCCGTCGTCGTACGAGGCCTCGAGGGAGCCGCCGCCGATCTTCCCGGTGTCCGGGGCGCCCTTGACGTACTCGGAGCTGATCCCGACGGAGACCTGGTGTCCGCCGCGGACATTGCCCGCGAGGTCGGTGTCGACGTCGAAGCCGAGGTTGAGCAGCGGCAGGAACGTCCACCGGTCGTCGGGGGTCTCGGCGGACTTGAACGTCCACTCGGAGTGGCCCTTCGTGGCCAGCTTCCAGCGCGCGGGGTCGAGAGTCGTGTCGGTGACGACCTTGTAGGTGTGCTCGGCCGGGTCGGCGTCCCGCACGTACACGGCGGAGCTCTTCTTGCGGTCCTTGAGCACCCCGTCGACGTACGCCTCGGAGGTCTGCGTCTGAGTGCTGTCGCTCCACACGTCGCCGAAGCCGGTGTGGTCGGGACCGGAGTCGCCCCAGCCGGGCACGTTGAACTGGAGGTTGTTGCCGGCACGCTGCTGGCCCCAGCCGAGACCGGTACCGAGCCACGGGTGCCAGACCGGCTTGAACCAGTCGAGCTCCTTGTGGGTGCCGCCCTTGTAGGTGACGAGGCCGCCGCGCTGCTCCAGGTCGGTCGGGCCCGTCTGGACGGACTCGTGCCACTTCTGACCGGTACCGGTGGAGACGTAGTCGGTGCGCTCGGCCGGGTAGTCGATCTTCTGCAGGAAGCCGAGGCCGATGCGGAAGGTGTCGGTGATGGAGTAGCGGAACTCGCCGCCCGCCTGGGGCTTCACCGCGTGGAACTTGGCGTCGATGACGGCCAGGTCGGACTTGCCGGGCCGGTAGGTCAGGTCGCCGCTCGGGACGGCTCCCTTGTGCTCGTCGGTGAGGTCGTACACCCAGGGCGTGTTGCCGGTGCCGGTCATCGTGACGCTGCGGCCCGCCTTCGCGGCCGCGGCGAGCTTCGCGCCGTCCGCGGCGTCGACCGTGGCGATCTGGAGCGGCCGGTCGGTGTAGTCGTCCGTGCCGAACCAGGCGTTGAGCCGGCCCGCGGCGCCGTCGGTGACGAACAGCGCCTTGGCGCCCGCGTCCTGCGCGGCCTGGGCGAGCTGGGCCGGGGAGAGCGCGTCGGTGCGCCGTACGAGGACGGCCTTGCCGCGCACGTCCTTGCCCGCGTAGTCGGCGGGCGCGCCGGCCCCGGCATCCACGACCGCGAGCCTGCTGCGGCCCTCGGTGAGGCTGCTGCCGGGCTGGACGACTGCCTCGCGCAGGCCGTCCACCTGGAGCGTGGGCTTCCCGAGGCGCCACACGGTGCGGTACTCGAAGGACCCGTCGGTGACCTTGTGGGTCGGGGCCGCGAAGATGCTGTCGTACTTGACGGGCAGCTGGACCGCGCTCATGTAGTCGGCGCCGCCCGCCTTCCGGTCGGCCTCCATGAGCAGGTGGCGGGTCTCGGTGGTCCGGCCGACGTCGGCCTTGACCTCCTTCAACTGCCGCCCGTCGAGGGTGATCTCGCGGTCCCGGTCGAGCTTGATCTCGGGGTCGGCGAGGTAGCCGAGTCCGAGGGAGTCCTTGCCGTGGCTGCCGTGCACGTCGAGGTAGGACTCGACGTAGTACGAGCCGGGCTTCAGGCGCAGCTGGAGGGTGCCGGAGTCACCGACCGTGGCGGGGAACGGATCGGTGTTCCCGACGAGCCGCTGCACGCCGAGATACGCGGCCGTCGCGGCGCCGTCCCGGTCCTTCACATGGACGGTGAGCGTGTACCGCTCCTCCTCCTTGACCAGGCCGAACGCCGTGTGCGCGACGGGCTTCCCGGCCACGGACGCGACGATGCGCCCGCTGGTGTTCCCGACGGCGGCCTTGGCGCCGTCACCGGTCACGGTCGTGGAGGCGGTGCCGTGCGCCGGCACGGTCAGCTTGCTGTCGGCGAGCGAGACGACGCCGTCGGCCGCGCCCTCCGCGGCCAGCGTCAGCTCCACCGCGCTGTCCGAGGAGTTGCTGTAGGTGACCGTCTTCGTGACCGGCTTGTTGCTCTCGTACGGCCACTTGTAGTAGCCGAGGTCGGCGCTGCCGGTCGCGGTGACGTCCGCGGTCACGGCGTCGGGCACGCTGACGCGCCCCGAGCCCAGGTCGTAGGCGGAGTCGGCGAGCTCCTTGGACGTCGACATCAGCGCGTCCTTGAGCTGCGCGCCCGTCCAGTCGGGGTGCTTCTGGGCGAGCAGGGCCGCGACACCGGCGACGTGCGGCGTCGCCATCGACGTACCGCTCATGCTGGTGTACGCGCCACTGCCGGGGACCAGCGAGGAGCGGGCGGCGAGGATGCCGACGCCGGGCGCGGACAGGTCGGGCTTGAGCCCGTTGTCCCCGAAGCGGGGGCCCTTGCTGGTGAAGTAGGCGGCCTCGTCGGCGGAGTCGACGGCGCCGATGGTGAGAGCGGAGTCGGCGGCGCCGGGCGAGCCGATGGAGCCGGGGGCGCCGGAGTTGCCCGCGGCGATGACGAAGAGGGCGCCGGTCTCCTTGGACAGGGAGTTCACGGCGGCGGCCATCGGGTCGGTGCCGTCGCTGGCCTCGGACGAACCGAGGCTCATCGAGACGACCTTGGCGTGGATGTCCTTGGCGGCCCACTCCATACCGGCGATGATCTGCGACTCGCTGCCGGATCCCTGGTTGCTGAGGACCTTGCCGACGGCGAGGGTCGCGTCGGGGGCGACGCCCTTCTCCTTGCCGTCGGAGGCTGCTCCGCTGCCGCCCACGGTCGAGGTGACGTGGGTGCCGTGGCCGTTGCCGTCCGCGACC
Organism: Streptomyces sp. NPDC055140; assembly: GCF_053607285.1. Taxonomy (NCBI): domain Bacteria; kingdom Bacillati; phylum Actinomycetota; class Actinomycetes; order Kitasatosporales; family Streptomycetaceae; genus Streptomyces; species Streptomyces sp. NPDC055140. Next base: position 793,630 of record NZ_JBSGTG010000001.1, read on the forward strand.
TCCTGGCCCTCGATGAAGGACTTGGACTCGGTGACGCGGGACGCGAGGTCGGGGTGCGTGGCGTCGTAGCCGGTGTCGAGGACGGCGACCTTGACGCCCTTGCCGGTGAGCCCGGCCTCCCAGGCCTTCGGGGTGCCGATCTGCTCGTTGCTCTCGGCCATGTCGGCCTTGACGCGGCCGTCGAGCCAGATCTTGCCGATGCCGTCGGCGAAGTCCTTGCCCTCGGGGGCGGTCACGGCGTTCCAGAACGTGCGGCCCTTGCCGGCGTCCACGGCGGCGCCGCCGATGCTGGCGAGAGCGCGGGTCCGGTCGGCGCCCTTCGGGGTGCGCGCCGCGGAACGGGCGCTCTTCCCGCTGTACGACACGATGAGCGGGGTCGCGTCGGCCTTGCTGTCGGCAAGCCCCTGACGTATCAGCTCACTCACGTCGAAGAGCCGGGCGTCCAGCGTTCCGGCCGCGAGGTAGGGGCGCGCCTCGTCCGGTACGACGCTGATCTTCCCGTCGTTCACCTGGGTCCTGACGGCGCCGGTCGCGCCCTTCGCGCGGTCGACGGTGACGGCCTTCTTGTCGCCGCCGAGGTCGGTGACGGTCACCTTGTCGCCGGTCACCAGGGTCACTGTGTGAGCGGCGCGGGCGGCGGGCGTGGTGGCACGGGCCGCCGGGGTGGTGGTGTCACCGGCGACGGCCTGTCCGCCCGGAAGCAGCGCTAGCGCGAGCCCGGCCGACAGCAGGGCCGCGCCCCGTCTCGCTGGTCCTCTGGTCATCGTTGCCTCTCTTCGTAAGCCTCGGGTCGGGGTGTTACCCGAGCACTGCGAAGAGTGTGAAGTGCCCACTGTTACGGCGACATTGACGGGACCTGGCGGGAAGCTGCCCTGGCGCCTTCCCGCCAGGAAGCGATCCGGACACGATCCGGCCGGCATCCCGATGCCGGCGTCCGGGTGCGGCTGACAGCCCCAACGCCCCTCGGCCACAATGGCGTTAGGCATGTGCCACACGTTTCGACCGGTTTCACGGGGGCGGCATGGACGGTTTGGTGGAGTTCGAGACCGAGGACGGCGCGCCCGTCGTCTTCGAGGCGTCCGACGAGACGGGGTCCGGGGTACGGCTCGTCTCGCGCGGGGGCCTTCCCACGGCGCAGGCCGTCGGCACGTTCGAGTCGGCGCTCGACGGGGCGCGCTCGGCGGCCGAGTCGGCGCTGCGGGTCTTTCGCGAGGGGCCGCTCAAGCCGGACGGCGTGGAGATCGAGTTCGGCGTGAAGATGTCCGCCGAGGCGGGCGCGGTGATCGCCAAGGGCACGGCCGAGGGCCATCTGGTGGTGAAGCTCAGCTGGTCCGCGACGGACCGCGCCGCCACGGACGGCGCGTGAACAGCGCGCGCTGGCACGCCAGGATCGAGTGCGGGCGCCAGATCGGGGCCGGCTTCCTGGTGACCGGCCGCAACATCGTGACCTGCGCCCATGTGATCGCGGACAGCGGCGCCGCACCCGTCACGGTCACGTTCCCGCACGAGGCGGGCGCGGCGGCCGTACCGGCGCGGGTCGTGTCGCACGGCGGCTGGGGCGGCCGCCCCACCGACCCCGGCGACCTCGCCGTCCTCGAACTCGACGAGGACGCGCCGGTCGACCCGGCCGCCTTCGCCCCGGCCGACGCCGCGTTCGGCGAGCCGCCACGCAAGCTCGTCGCGTACGGCTTCCCGCGCGGCTACGACGAGGGGACGCTCGCCGAATACCGGGCCACCGCCGCCCAGTTGATCGGCGGCGAGTGGATCCAGCTGGAGGCGTGGAACGGGCACGGCCAGCCCCTGGAGGCCGGGTTCAGCGGCGCCGCGGTCGCGCTCGCCGGCACCGGCGAGGTCGTCGGAATGGTCACGGCCACCGGCGGCCGCGGCGTGCGCAACGGCCGGATGCTGCCCACCCACGTCATGGCCCGCTACTGGCCCGAGCTCGGCGAGCGCCTCCCCACCCCGGCCCACGAGGACGCGGACCGGGACCGGCTGCGCGTCCTCGTCGCGAAGGCGGCGCGCGCGGGCCTCGAGTGCTCGCCGCAGCGCCTCTACCTGGACGCGGCCGGCCCGTTCGGCCCGCCGGTGCCGCCCGACGGCTTCGACTCCCTGTGGGCCGCGGCCTGGTACGTCCTGTGCGAGCTCGACGACCCGGAGTCGGTGACCCGCTTCGCGGACCGGGTCGAGGCCCTCCTCGACGCGCCGCGGACGGGTGCGACCGCGCGCCACGCCCTGCCCGACTGGTCGCCGATCCTCGTCGAGATCGACCGCAGCGGGGCGGGCGGCGACCAGGTGGTGGTCGAGGTGTCGGCGTACAGCGCGGGCCGCCGCCACCCGGTGGACTCGTGCACCCTGGCGCACCGCGAGCTGCGCCCGTACGTCCGCGAGCGCATCGACGAGGCCTTCTCCCATCTCACCCCGGACACCGACGAGTTGATCGCGTTCGCGCTGCCCCGCGAGTGGCTGAACTGGGACGTCGACCAGTGGGAGAGCGGCCCCGACGACCCCACGCCGCTCGGCTGCTCGTACCCGCTCGTCGTCACCGACCACGCGCGGCGCAGGGGCGGCCTGCGGCACCGGCTCACCCGCCGGTGGCAGGGGATCGACGCGGGCGCGAACGCACTGGTGCACCGCGTCGAGTGCGACAGCGGCGAGGACCCGAGGAAGCTGCGGCTGCGGCTGCGCGCGGCCGACGTCGCCGGGTTCGCGGCGCCGCCCGCTGCCGAGCACTCCCGCCCCCGCTTCGACACGGCGCTGACCAAGCCGGTGCCGGTCCTGCTGTGGCCGCGCTCGGGGTGCGGCGGCGAGCACACGGGGGCATGGACGGACGAGGCGGCGGGCAAGGGGCACGGCGGCTGCGCGGGCTCGGCGTTCCTCGACGCGATCGGCCCGTACGTCGCCGGGGTGACGCCCGCCGAACTACCGCGCCACATCCTCTCGTTGCGCGAGACGGCCGACGCGGCGGACGACCCGGACGGACACTGGGCGAGGGACGTCCAGCTCCTGTGGGACGACCCGCGCTGCTTCCCGGACCCGCACGCCACGACCACCCACCTCCACTCACCCGTCGCCTGAACACGCCTGACCGACCCGCCCCCCTTACGGAGATCCGGATCATGCCCCTGTGGCCCGTCTACACCGGTACGACCGAGCCGCACGACGGCATCGACCAGCTCCCCGCTCCCCCGCCGTGGCGCGCCTTCGACGGCGGCCCCGCCCTGCCCGCCCCGGCCGACGGCGACGACACGGCGGCGGTCTCCCCGGACCGCGTGCACCGCGCCCACACCTACCGGGCCACCCCCGAGAGCGTCCAGCTCGTCAACGCCGCGCTCTACTTGCGCCGCCCCCTCCTCGTCACGGGCCCGCCCGGCACCGGCAAGTCGTCCCTCGCGTACGCGGTCGCCCGCGAGCTGTGCCTCGGCCCGGTCCTGCGCTGGAACATCACGAGCCGCAGCACACTCGCCGACGGCCTCTACCAGTACGACCCGCTGTCACGCCTGTACGCCGCCCGGGGCACGGACCGGCCCCGGCCCGGCAGAGACAGCTACGGCGACAGCGGCGTCGAGGACCATCTGCGCCTCGGCCCCCTCGGCACGGCGCTCCTCCCCTACACGCGCCCCCGGACGCTGCTCATCGACGAGATCGACAAGAGCGACCTCGACCTGCCCAACGACCTCCTGAACATCCTGGAGGAGGGCCAGTACGAGATCCCGGAGCTGGCCCGCGCCGCACGGCACACTCCGGACGCCGGCGCCGAGGTGATGGCGCACGGCACGGACGCCCGGGTCCCGGTCGTGCGCGGCAGGGTCCGCTGCCGCGCGTTCCCGTTCGTCGTCCTGACCAGCAACGGCGAACGCGAGTTCCCGCCGGCGTTCCTGCGCCGCTGCGTCACGCTGCGCCTGCGCCGCCCCGACGAGGCCCACCTCGCCGAGATCGTCCGCGCCCACCTCGGCGAGCCCGACGAGCACGCCCGGCCCCTGATCGCCCGCTTCCTGGCCCGCGCGGGCAGCGGCGAACTCGCCACGGACCAGCTCCTCAACGCGATCTACCTGACGGGCGCGGCGGGCCTGGACGAGACCTCCCGCGATGAGCTGGCGGAGCGCCTGATGCCGTATCTGAGCCGGGCGGCCGACCCCGATGCGCACTGAACTCGCCCAACTCGCCGACCTCGCAGCCGCCCTGACAGCGGCGTCGGGCGGCACCGCACCGACACCGGTGGAACTGGCGGAACTGCTGTGGCTGGCGGGGCGGATGGAGGAGGCCGACCGCCACTCCGGCCCGCCGGCCGATCCCCCGCCCGAAAGCCCGCCACCGGATCCGGCGACCGGGGACGCACCGGTCCCACACCCCCAGCCGCCCACCCCCCGTACACCCCCGAAGGCACCCGCGCCCTCGCACCGCACACCCCGAAGCCGCGACCGGGTCCCCCTGTACATGGACCAGCAGGACGATCCCGCAGGGGCCACCCCCGCCTCCCTGCTCGCCCCGGCACCCCCGATGCTGCGTCACCCGCTCCCCCTCCAACGGGCGCTGCGCCCCCTGAAGCGCAGCGTCCCGTCGCTCACGGGCGGGCGCGTCCTGGACGAGCGGGCCACGGCCGACCGCATCGCCCGCCTCGGCGCGCACCCCTCGTCCTGGGTGCCCGTCCTGCGCCCCGCCCCCGAACGGTGGCTGCGCCTGATCCTGCTCCACGACACCGGTCCGACGATGCCGGTGTGGCGGCCGCTGGTCCGCGAACTGCACGCCGCGCTCGCCCAGTCGGGCATCTTCCGCACGGTCACCGTGCACCGCGCGACCCCCGACGGCCGCGTCGAGCATCTGGCCGTCCCGCACGACGGCCGCACGGTCGCCCTCCTGCTGAGCGACTGCACGGGCCCGCAGTGGCGGCAGGGCGCGGCGGGCAGGCGCTGGTTCCGCACGCTTCACACCCTCGCGTCGCGCATGCCTGTGGCCGTGATCCAGCCGCTGCCCGAACACCTCTGGCGCACCACGGCGCTCCCGGCCCGCCCGGGGCGCCTCACCGCGCCGCACGCCGCGGCCCCGCTCTCCTCTCTCGGCTTCACCCCGTACGACGGCGGCGAACCCGGCCCGCCCCGGCACCCGGACGCGGTCCCCCTGCCGGTGCTCGAACCCGCCCCGGCCTGGCTGGCGAACTGGTCCCGCCTGACCGCGACCGCGGGAGGCGTCCACGTCCCGGGCGCGGCCGCCTGGCTGGCCCCGTCACCGGTCATGGACGAGCCCCGCGAGGACATCGCGTCGCTCACCCCCGAGGACCTCGTCCTGCGGTTTCGCGCGACGGCGTCCCCGCAGGCCTTCCGCCTTGCGGGCCACCTGGCGGTCGGGGTCCCGCACCTGCCGGTGATGCGCCTGGTCCACGCGGCCCTGGAACCCGAACCGCGCCCGCAGCATCTGGCCGAAGTGATCCTCAGCGGCATGCTCGCGACGACTCCGGGGCCCCCGGGCTCGTACGTGTTCCGGGACGGCGTACGGGACCTGCTGCTGCGCTCCCTGCCCCGTACCGCCCGCGGCCGCACGTCCGAACTCCTCGGCCGGGTGGGCGCGTTGATCGACGAGCGGGCCGGCGTGGCGGCCGGGGAGTTCCGGGCGGCGACGCGGGGGGCGGACGGGGAGGCGTTCGCGACGGTCAGCGAGGAGAGCGTACGGAGGCTGTCGGGCGGGACACCCTCGCCCGGACTCGGCAGCCGGTACCGGTTGCTGCGGCGGCTCCGGCCCGCCGGAACGGTGTGGGAGGCCAGGGACGAGGAGCTGGACCGTGTCGTGGCGGTGAAGCTGTACGGGCAGATGCCGGCGCGACAGCGCCGCGCGTTCCTCGACGCCTCGCGCGTGCTGACCCGCATCGACCACCCGAACGTGGCGAAGGTCCACGACTTCGGCGTCGAGGAGGACGGCACGGCGTTCACGGTCATGGAGTTCCTGGAGGGTGTCGCGCTCAACACCCTCTACTCGATCGGGGGTTACCTCTTCCCGGCGCCTCTGCGCGCCTCCGTCGTGATCCAGCTCGCCCGCGCCGTCGAAGCCGTGCACGCCGCCGGAATCACCCACGGCGCAATCGGCATGCCCAAGGTCGCCCTGCTGCCGGACGGCACGGTCAAACTCACGCCGTTCGCCTCGGGGTCGAGCCGCCCCGACGGCATCGCGGATGACCTGCACCAACTGGGGGTCGTTCTCAACCTGTTGAACATCGGTGCGGCAGTCGACGACGACGGCCTGATGCAGCTTCATGTCCTCGCCGCGGAGGGCCTCATGTCAGGGGACGCCGCCCGCCAGCGAGAAGCTCTCGAGGTACTGCTCGGGAACCTGCCGTCCGACGACCTCGAACCCACCCCCGCGGACCGACGCCACTACCGCCTGCTCGGCCCCCTGACCGTCACCCGCAACGGCGCGCCCCTCACCCCGTCCGCCCCCGCGCTCCAGTCCATGCTCGCCATGCTGCTGCTCAGGCACGGCAACCCCGTCAGCCGCTTCGAGCTGACGGAAGGACTGTGGGCCGCCGGCAAACGCCCGGACCGTTCCGACGCCCTCCTCGGCACCTACGCCTCCCGCCTGCGCAACGCTCTCGGCCCCGGCACCCTCGCCACCCTCTCCGACGGTTACGCCCTGCACACCAGCACCGACACCCTCGACATCCTCCAGTGCCAGGAGCTGGTCACCCTCGCCGAGTCCGAACGCGCGGCGGGCCATCTGCACACGGCCCGCACCCACATCGCGGCGGCGCTCTCCCTATGGCGGGGCACCCCCCTGGACGGAGTCCGCGGCCCCGCCGCCCGCGCCGCCCGCACGCGCCTCACCCAGCTCCACCTCACGCTCCACCGCACCCGCGCCGAACTGGACCTGGACCTGGGCGACTTCGAGCGCGCCGCCGCCGATCTGGCGGACCTCGTCCGCGACCACCCCTCCCGCGAGGACTTCCGCCGCCTCCAGATGATCGCCCTGCGCCAACTGGGCCGTATCGACGAGGCGTTGGAGGCGTACGAGGAATACGAGGCGGTCGGCGGCCGTACGGGGCCCGCCCTGGAGGAGCTGCACCGCGACCTGCGCGAGGCCCAGGGCGACGCGCGGGCGGCGGCCCGCGCCCATACGTCGGTCATGTTCCGGTTCGCCGAGGATCCCGTGCACCCGGACGCGCACACCGCGCTCGGCCGGGCCGTGGCGCTCCTGATCACCGAGGCGGGTCTGGGCGCCCGCGAGCACGGCCTGCAGCCGCGCCCGGACGGCCACGAGGTCCTGGTGAAGACGGAGGACGCCACGCGCCGGCTGCTGACCGCGACCGTGGGCCACTTGCAGGCCCGCCTGTGGGAGGTGCCGGGCTGCCCGCGTCTGCTCGTGACGTTCTGGCCCGCCACCGGGCCGGACCGGCCGGACGCCGACACCCTGCGCGCGGACCTCGACGCCGACGACGCGGACGCCGTGGTCGTCGTCTCCCCCGCGCTGCGCGCCACGCTCCCCGAGAACGCCTCCACCGGCGCCGCGGGCACGTACTGGCGCTGGTTCCAGTATCTGTCGCAGACCGTCGTCGAGGAGAGCACGCAGAACCCCGTACGCGGCCCGCTGTCCATGCCCCCCGACGGCGAACCACCGCGCCCCGCCCACGCACACACCGTCGTCGTCTACCGCCGCCCGGACCGCAGCCTCACGTTCACCCCGCCCGACGAGACCGAACTGACGTGGGAGTACTACGAGGTCGACGTCAGGCAGCAGAGCCTGTTCATCGACGTGGGCCCCGGTGCCCGGGCCTCCGTCCGCGTCGCGGACCCCCAGGAGGCCGTGCTCCACACCGGCCTGGACCTGACGGACGAACTGACCCACCGCCTGGACACGGAGATCAGGCGCCTGCCCACCCCACTGGACCGGGCGGAACTCGAACGCCGCCTCGCGAGCCGCCCCCTGCCCGGCTACGCGGTCCGCTGGCACCTGCTCGACGCCGAGCCACCGCCCTCCTCCCGCGGTCTGAGCTTCACCGAGGCACTCGATGTCGCGGAGTCCGAGGACGTCCACGCGCTCGACCTGACCCTCGGCATGCAGACGCGCCGCCCGCCGTCCCTCGCCGACACACTCGCCACCGCCGAGGCGTTCCTCCTGGGCTTCGACGGCCCGCTCCTCCAGCTCTACGCCGGTGCCCGGGCTGCCCGGGACGCTGCCAGGGAACTCACCGAACTGGCCACCGAACTCCGCCACCCGGACGAGGCGCTGTCCGGCGACCCCCTGCGCGCCGTCGACACACCCATGGAGGTCGACATCCACCCCCTGGACGTCCTGCGCACCTTCGCCGGCCATCGCCGCCTCGCCCAGCCCCTGCGCGAGCGCCTCGACGCCATCGAACTGCGCGCCCTGCGCACGGCCCGGCCCACCCGCGACGCGGACCTCCTGATCCGCACGCTCAACTCCACCGGCCGCCCGGTGTCCGTGGTCAGCGACGTGTCACCGCACGTCGTCTCGGCCCACCTCCAGAACCGTGCCCTCGCCGTCAGCGCGGGCGTCCACGGCCGCTCCGAAGACCCCCGCCTCCTCATGCCGAACCCGGACGCCCTGCACCGCGCCCTGCATCAGCCGGGCTCCCCCACCCCGCACGGCGTACTCATCGGCTCGTCCCCCGGGGAGCTGGCGGCGGCCCGGACGACAGGCCTCCCTTTCATCGGCTACGCCCCGAACCGCCGCACAGCCACCCGCCTGACCGACGCCGGCGCCCGCCACCTGGTCCACAACCTGACCGACCTCCTCGACGCCCTGCACCGCTGACGCCCCTCAGGCCCCGGGCGGCGCCACCGGCAAGTGACTGATCCCCGGCTCGAAGTGCGACCGCACGTAGATCCGCGTCCGCTCGTCGGAGTACCGATGCGCGATCCGCCTCCGTAACTCCCCGACCGCCTTCACGCCGTCGGCTTCCTGGCGTCGTAGCTCAGGAACTTGCGCCATTTCAGGGCGAGGAGCAGGACCGCCACCACGCAGGCCGTGCCGCCACCCGTGACCGCCACCGTGGGGGACGCGAGGTCGGCTGTCGAGCCTGCGACGAAGTCGCCGAGGCGGGGGCCGCCCGCCACGACCACGATGAAGACGCCCTGGAGGCGGCCGCGCATCTCGTCGGGGGCCGCGACCTGGAGCATCGTGCCGCGGAAGACCATCGAGACCGTGTCCGCGCAGCCGGCGAGCGCGAGGAAGAAGAGGCCGAGCCAGAGGTTTCTGGTGAGGCCGAAGACGGCGATGGCGAGGCCCCACCCGCACACGGCGATCACGATCGCCAGGCCGTGCCGGTGCACGCGGCCGAGCCAGCCGGAGAACACCCCGCCCAGCAGCGCGCCCACCGCGGGAGCGGCGACGAGCAGGCCGGTGGTCCGGGCGTCGCCGCCGTACCAGAGCAGCGCGACAGCCGGGTACAGCGCCCGTGGATACGCGAGGACCATCGCGCACATGTCCGTGAAGAAGGTCATCCGGAGGTTGGGCCGCCCGGCCAGGAACCGCAGGCCGTCCACCACGGAGGCCCGCTTGCGCCGCTCCCCCTCCGGCCCGTCCGGCAACATCGCCGGCAGCCGCCACATCGCGTACAGAGCCGCCGAGAAGGCGACCGCGTCGATCAGGTACGCCGTCTGGTAGCCCCACAGACCGACCACGACGCCACCCACCATGGGGCCGATGAGGGTGCCGGCCGTGGTCGTCATGGAGCCGAGCGCGTTCGCCGCCGGCAGGTGTTCCGGCGGCAGCAGGCGGGGGATCATCGACGTGCGCGCCGGGGAGTTGAGCGCCCCGCACACCGCTTGGAGGGACACGACCGCGTAGAGCAGCCACACCCGGTGATAGCCGGCGAGCGCCGCGACGGCCAGTGCCACGGACAGCGCGCACGAGCCGGACGCGCTGTACAGGCCGAGCTTGCGCCGGTCCATCGTGTCCGCGATGGCGCCCCCGTAGAGGCCGAAGACGACCAGCGGGACCAGCGAGAACAGGCCGACGAGGCCCACGGAGAAGCTGGAGCGCGTGATGTCGTACACCTGGAGGGACACCGCGAGCGCGGTCATCGCCTGGCCCGTCCAGGACACCGTGTTGCCGACCCACAGGCGCCGGTAGTCGACGGAGATACGCAGCGGGGTGAGATCGGCGAGAATCCGGCGGCGACCACCCGGCGCGGGGTCCTTCACCGGTGCGGGGGCGGATATCGCGGGGGGATCGGAAGCGTCTGCCTGGTCCGGCGAGGAGGGGGTGCTGGTCACACGGGATGCTAACAACGCCCGGCAAGACCACCCGTCCGGCGGAACCCCGCCCGGCTCATTCCAGCGCGCGCCCGGAGCCGCCCCGCCGCAGGATTCCAGGAGGGCCGTTATTTGACGACCCGTCACGGTCTGCGCTCTCGGGAGGATCTGCCATGACCGTCAGTCTGGAGCAGTTGCGCCGCTGCCATCTCGCCGTCGACCTGGGGGCCGCGCGGACCCGGGTGTTCGTGAAGGGCGCGGGCCTCGTCGTCGACGAGCCGAGCGCCGCCGCCGTCAACACCCGCACCGGCGCCCTGATCGCGGTCGGTGAGCTCGCCGAGAAGATGACGGGCCGCACCCCTGACTTCATCCGCGTCATGCGCCCCGTCTCCGGCGGCACCGTCGTCGACATCGACATGGCCCAGCGCATGCTGCGCCACCTCATCGGCGAGAAGCTGCGCCGCACGCTGCGCCGCAAGCCCCGGCTGCGCGCCGCCGCCTGCACCCCGCACGACGCCGACCCGCTCGCGCAGCGCGCCGCCGTCGAGACCCTGGTCGGACTCGGCGCGCGCCGCGTCGAACTCGTCGACACCCTCATCGCCGCCGCCGTCGGCTGCGGCCTGCCCGTCGAGCGCCCCGAAGGCACGATGATCATCGTGTGCGGGGCGGCCACGACGCAGATCGCCGTCCTCTCCCTGGGCTCGATCGTGACCGCCGTGCGCATCCCGGTCGGCGGCGACGCCATCGACCACGCGGTGGTCCAGCACCTGCGCCAGTACCACGAACTGATGCTCCCGTCGCAGTCCGTACGTCCCCTGCAGATCGCCCTCAGCGGCAACGGCCTCACCCCGTACGGCCCGGAGTCGACGGAGATCCACGGCCGGGACGTGGCGACGGGCCTGGCCCGCTCGGTGCACGTCGACACGGCGGCCGTGCGCCACGCGATCCACACACCGCTGACCGCCGTCCTCGACGGCATCGGCAAGGTCCTGCGGGACTGCCCGCCCGACCTGGTGGCCGACCTCGCGGACCGCGGCATCATGATGGTCGGCGGCAGCGCGCTGCTGCCAGGTTTCGACCAGATGCTGCGCGACGCCACGGGAGTGCCGGTCCATATCGCCGAACGCCCGGACATCTGCGCGGTCCTCGGCCTCGGCGCGATGCTGGAGGGCAAGGTCCAGCCCCTCACCCTCACCCCGGTGGCCGGCTGATTCCGGCGACCGGGTTCGACGCGGCGCGGGGACGTCCTTTGATGTTGCGTGTCACGGTCCTCGGTCACGTCGTCCGTGCACAGCAGGAGTTGATCCCCCCCCGGCGCGGAGTCGACCTGATGCGGGCGAGCCGGTTCACCGCCGTGCGCACCGAGCCCCAGAGCCGGTGCGCAGGCGGGCGAGCTCGGGCAGCCCACGGAGGCGTCGCGACGCACGAACATCGGGGCCGGCACGGGACGGCTCACCTCCGCACACGCGGAGAGTCATGGCTGAGGAGGCCGGAAGACTCGCTTGCCCTCGGCGGGTCCACGATGTTCATCGTGCCGCGTAGTGGTGGGCTCGCCCTCCCCGCCACTTCACCCATGTCTCGTCATCGAGAAGAGCGCTGTGAACCGTCACGCCGGCCTGCCAGAGGAATTCGACGAGGTCGGCATCACTCCGGGCGATCCCGGCGACGTGCCCCTGGATTGCTACCCGCCGGCCCCCGGTGGGGGTGGGCGGGTGCACGACGATCGGAGTGGAGTCCATACGGCGAACGGTGCTACGGACCCGCCGATTCCGCGCGCGTGGGCTCCGGTGGGAACGATGCGCTGTTCGCGTGACTGGACACGTCAACAGTGACGCGAGGCCGCGCCGCGACCGGTGTCGGGGAACGGCCTGTCCCGGGGGCCGGCGGACTGCGGCGGCGTCCGGCCGTCCCGTCGCACGCCCCCATGCGCCTTGCCCACCAGGCGGGTTCGCCCACGGACACAGCTCCCGGGACCGCCTCATCACCTGGTGGCTCGCCAGGCCGCTTGCACCGCTCAGTTCGGCCGGGCCGAGCCCCTGTGCGTGACGGACGCAAGGGCTCGCCGAGCACTTCCGCTCAGCCGATCGGCTGACTGCGTCCCCTCGATGCGCGAGTGCTGCCGGTTCAGCCGCGAGGCAGCCAGGGGCGGGTGAGGTGATCCGCTCGGTCTCCGGGGCCCACGTCGATGAACAGGCTCCGCTGCCCGACGTCGACCTCGTGGTACTCCCACGTCGGTTCGGTCTCGTCGGCCGGGGTGGAACGGTTTCGGTGCCAGGGCCGGGCAGCCGGCCTTGCGGCGGATGTGCCGAAAGTCGCGGCGGACCCGGGCGGGGTGCCGGCGGATCCTGCCGGGCGTCGTGATCCAGCAGACTCACCCTCACGGGCTTCGTGCTGGACATGTGTGTTCCTTGGTCGGAGCACAGGTTCAGCCGAAGGCCGTCTCCGCGTACGCCGGTTACCGAACCGAGTGATCAAGTTCGACTGCCGTTGGACGACGGGCGTAAAAGCTCAAGCTCAGGAGAGGGCAGCCATTCGGCCGGCCCCGCACGACTCGTCGTTCGTGCCCGGACACACCGTCATGAACGGCTGAATCGTCGCAGTGGCCCCGCCGGACCGGACAGCTTCGAGAGAAGCGCCTGAGATGTTGCCGTGAGGCGGTTTTCGTCACGCCTTCCCGAGTCCGAACTCCGTGAGGTGTCGAATGGCAAGGCGGGCTGCCAATGCTGTTCGAGGCGCCCTGTCGAACCCTGCTCGCAGATCTCGGGCTGAAACGAAGACGGGCGACAAGCGAACTCCGCTGTCGAATCCTGATTCTGCGACGCCACCTGATTCGCCACGAGGTAGATGAGCGTGGCGACCGCGTCCTGATCCACGACCACTGTACGACCGCTGCCCACCGGAGCCGCGGGTGCCGAATTCCTTGCATACCTTCTCGGTCCGATCGGAACGGCCGGCTCTCGCCGCCCGAACTCGCCGGCCAGCGGAACACCGAATGTGCTCACCCTTGAGGGAATGGGGCGAATTCCGAGGGAGTCTCTGCGTTCCTCGATGTAGTCGAACTGTTGGTAGAACCCGGACAGTTGAGACGTGTTCTGCGCGAGTCCCTCGGCGATCTGCTCTCTGCCGCGCAGGAGTTCGCGATGCATTTCCCCGTACGCACTGCCCAGCTTGATGGAGTCCTCGCCGCGATCGCTCAGGCCGCTCGCATAGGGGGCGGCAACGGCCAGCGCCGCCAGGCCCGACAGCCCGGAGATGAGAACCTGCGCCGTGAGCATCGAGGACTCGGCGACCAAAGGCCAGGCCAGAAGGCCGGTGAGGAGGCTGACGCCTCCTGCGGCGACGCCGTAGAGGCGCTCCTTGCGCACCAGGCGGACGGCTTCGCGCGGCATCCTTCTTGCCCAGTACTCGGAACTTTCGATGGTCTCTTCAAATCTTTGCGAGATTGCTGCGGCGGCCGGAGTCTTCGATTTTCTCAGCGAGCTGTGCGGCATTTTCATGCATCCCTCGAGTCCAAAGGGGCAGATTCGGCGTCACGGATCGACGGAGCAAGGCGGTCCGCGGAGGTCGGCCATGACGCCGTTTCGTATACCCCCGTCCGTATACGAAATGTGCAACATGACCGACGACAGCCGACGTGACTTTGACAGTTAACTTTCCGAAGATCCGAACGTAAGTGTGGGCGTACAGCTCACCCGCGCTTACGACTTCCTGAAGACTCTGCACGTTTCCGGCGAACGAGTCGGCATGGAAAGGTGCGAAGCCCTTCAGGGGGCCGGACCCCTGTGAGGCATCCCGATTCGGAAGGCTCGATCGAGGCCCTTTGTCAGGCCTCGATCGAGCCGGAAGAACTGGACATACCTCGGCGCGCCTTCGACGAAGCGCGACATGCCCATGGGAGCGCCCGAAATCACCTTCATGCGGGCACGGACGTAAGGCCATCCGTGCAAGCATTAAGCCATCTCGGGCGCGGCGTGCCCGGCTGGGTTAAACTTTCGTTGACCGCCCCGGCCCGATTCCGACGGGCCGGGGCCTCAACTATTCCGGCGGCAGGTACTACCACTTGCCGCCGTCGTCGCCGCCGCCGTAGCCGCCGCCGCCGTAGCCGCCGCCGCCGTAGCCGCCGCCGCCGTGGCCGCCGCGGAACTCGTGGACTACACGGAAGCTGCCTACGACGCCGTGCTTGACGAAGACGCCACCACGGACCCGGTGGGGAGAGACGCTGTTGCTGGTGCTCCACGGTCCGACCGTGGCCACGGGAGCCCCGTTGTCGCAGGTCGCACCGCGGAAGACCTCAACCGTCTTCCAGCTGTCGTTGCGGACGTTGAAGCTGTTCGCACCCAGGCCGCTGACCACGGTGATGCAGCCGTCCGAGCCGGCCGAGTAGGACCGCTCGTTGATCTGGATCCGACCCTCGTACCTGTAGTGGTCGTTGCCCCCCTTGTTGTAGTCGTTGTCCTTCTCCTTGCCCTGGCCGGAGTCGCCACCGAGGGGCGCCGCCGCGGGAGCAGCCGCCTGACGAACAGCCGGAGCAGCAGCCGGGGCCGCCTCCGTGCCGGCAGCAGCGGCGTAGTTGATGCCGGTGGCAGCAAGGGCTGCAGCACCCGCGATGGCGGCGGTGACAGCAATGGAACGCTTGCTCATGTCAGTTTCTTCCTTCTCGGAGAGATCGGCCGGACAGCCGCTCTATGAAGAAGATACAGAAATCACACCATTCGTCACTTATCAGACGGGCTGAAAATGCGAGAAATAAGCCGTGTGGCCGTATGGCCGCAAAGACGCCAGTCGGCAGCGGCATCCGCATCGGCTCCCAATTGCCACCATTTGTAGGGCAGTTGACGCCTCGTAAGCCCCACCCGGCGACCCGCTGACAGCTGCTCAAAATTTCTGATGCCGTGTCGCAGTCACCGCGTGGCGCGCCGTCGCTCGCGGCTCCTGCCGGTCGGGGCGAGGCTCGCCGACGCCACAGAGACCGCGCTTGAGGGCGGCAGCCTCGTCCCAGACCTTCAGTTCGACGACACGCGAAGCCGGCACCTGGCCCCCGCACCGTCGCCGTGGTCACCGGCGTTGCCACCGTCGCCGCCCGAGATCCTCAGGGCGTCCGGAGCGTCCCGGACATGCCGGGCGCCTTCGACGGCCAGGGCCATCACCACGTAGACCGACCCTGTTCGCGACACGCCGTCCCCGATGCCGACGTTGACGGTGCCCTTCTCCCCAGGTGAGGGAGAACGCCGCCTCACCCGATCCGCCGCTCTTCGGACACCCGCTGTGGCGCGCGAAGCCCCGTCCGGGCAGGCGCAGCACTCGGCGGCGAACCCGCTGCGGGGCGACCGCCGGGAAGCCGCGGCGAAGCAGGGCAGCCGACGCGTGGGCCGACGGGACCGACAGCGCGGAAGGAACTGAACGAACTGAAGGAGCGAGAAGGGGGGAGGAAGGGGCGGATCGGTCAGATCACCGAGTGCACACCAGCCCGGCGCACCCTTGAACACACCCTTGAACACACCCTTGAACACACCCTCCCCAACAGTGACGGGGCGGCGGCCCGCCCAAGGCCTCAAGCCCTAGCCCTCTCCCCCTGAGGCGCCGGAGGCCATCGTCATTGATGACCCGCTCGACCGGCTCGGAGGCCTCCCCCGAGCCGGGTGACGGAGGTTGCACCCAACGGCTTGATCGCCGGCCGCTCGGGCCGGCAGCGGGTGACTGACGGACCACCTGACGGGTCATCATGTCCGCCGAACGACGGACGCTCCGTTGTGTCGCAGGTCAAAACGTTCCTGCATCGGAAACCCTGGGTGGGGCGGGTGGAACTCGAACCCACATCAGTGATGCACCTCAGCACCCCACATCGGCACCCACGAGAGGGATCGTGACGGGACCCTCCTCCTGGCGCTCCAGAACCCGCCGAATCCGGCTACGCTGCGTGACGACGGAGAGCGGCGGCTCGGCGATGCGGTCACGAGCACCCCATCTGACACCCGTTGCGGCCGAACCAAGTCGCAGCCCGCCCCCACGAAGGGCGTCCGGCCTGGATCCACGGCATGACCGCCACCGACCCGGCCTAGGCGGTTTTCGTTCAGATCATCTGATCGTTGGTCCGGTGTGTTGACTGATGCCCAGTGGGCACGGATCGAGCTGTTGCTCCCGTACCGGACACCGAAGCGTGGTGGCCGGTGGCGTGACCACCGGGAGGCAATCGACGCGATCGCCT
Organism: Streptomyces sp. NPDC055140; assembly: GCF_053607285.1. Taxonomy (NCBI): domain Bacteria; kingdom Bacillati; phylum Actinomycetota; class Actinomycetes; order Kitasatosporales; family Streptomycetaceae; genus Streptomyces; species Streptomyces sp. NPDC055140. The sequence continues at coordinate 810,034 of NZ_JBSGTG010000001.1, forward strand.
TCAAGTCAAGGGGCTGCACCCGGTTGCGAATGTGTGCCGTGGACACCTGGGAGCGGGTCTTCACTGCGCCGATGGCTCAGGCCGACGTCGACGGGGACCTCGACTGGGCCGTCTCGGTGGACTCGACGATCGTGCGCGCTCACCAGTATTCGGCCGGGGCCCACAAAAAAAGGGCCCCGGTCGACGAACCCGACGCCCACGCCATCGGCCGATCCCGCGCCGGACCGACCACGAAGATCCACCTCGCCGCCGGCGGCCGCTGCGACCACTGGCATTCGTTCTCACCGCCGGACAGGCTGGCGATGCGCCCGTCCCTACCGACGTCATTCGCCGCCTACGCGCGCCCTGGCAGCAGGGGCGGCCCCGCACAAGACCGGACATCATCTTGGCCAACAAGGCATACTTTCCCGCGCGATCCGCGATCACCTGCGCAAACGCGGCATCCAGACGGTGATCCCGGTACCGGCGGATCAGCGTGGCCATAGACTGCGTCGCGGCAGCCATGGCGCAGGCCACCTGCCTTCGACCGCGAGGCGTACAAGGAGCGCAACACCGTCGAACGGTGTATCAACCGGCTCGGGCAATGACGCGGCATCGCCACCCGCCATGAGAACAGCCACGATCTACCCGGCCGGGCTCCACATTGCAGGCGTCCTCCTCTGGTCCGCCAGGTGCGGTGGTGCTGCGCTCAACCGGAGATGCCGCTCATCCTGGCGGCAGCTTTGACTGAGTCACCAGTCCGGATGGGCTGGTCCACTTCAAAGTCATGGCCGGTCAGGCCACTCTCTCTTCCTCAACGATGCGAGCGATGAGACAGGCCAAGTCCATTACGGGCCAACGCTGCTGACCCCGAGTGGTGGTACGTCACCTCGATGTTGGCCGTGTCCCCGCATCAGTCGAGCTGCACGCGCCCCGGCGGCCCCACCGTCTCAAGGATCGGGCTGTACAGGTACTGCTCGGACTCGCCAGATCCGATCTCCCGCGAGACTTGGTCCAGGATGCGATCCCGGTCAGCACTGCTCGTCGGTAAGTCGGAGCTGGGGAAGGTCCGCATCGGGATCGAAGCCGGCGTTGAGGTGGTCAAGCGTCTGCTGAAGCGTCAGTCCCGGCTGGACTCGCACGAACGTGATGTCGTAGGGCGCCGAGTGAACCTACGAAACTTCCGACTCCGCGGCGACAGCATCGGCTCAGCCTCAGAGCGCACTCTCCAACGAGCATGTCACCGAAGAGGCGATCCAGACGAAACTGCCCAGTCGGGTCTGCGAGGGGAGATCCGACTCCGGGCAGGCAGAGTTCCGGGACCGCCCACGAGCCCATCTCGAGTCAGTGCCGCGAACCGGCACTGCCTCGACGCGTCTTCGATGAAGCGCGGCGCGGCCCGGGGAGCGCCCGAAATGACCTTCATGCGGGCACGGGGCGCGAGGCGAACCGTGCAAGCATTAAGCCATTTCGGGCGCGGCGTGCCCGGCTGGGTTAAGCTAGTTGACTGCCCCGGCCCGATTCCGACGGGCCGGGGCCTCAACTATTCCGGCGGCAGGTACTACCACTTGCCGCCGTCGTCGCCGCCGCCGTAGCCGCCGTAGCCGTAGCCGCCGCCATGGCCGCCGCGGAACTCGTGGACTACACGGAAGCTGCCCACGACGCCGTGCTTGACGAACACGCCACCACGGACCCGGTGGGTAGAGACGCTGGTGCTGCTGCTCCACGGTCCGACCGTGGCCACGGGAGCCCCGTTGTCGCAGGTCGCACCGCGGAAGACCTCAACCGTCTTCCAGCTGTCGTTGCGGACGTTGAAGCTGCGCGCACCCAGGCCGCTCACCACGGTGATGCAGCCATCCGTCTCGGCCGAGTAGGACCGCTCGTTGAACTGGATCCGACCCTTGTAGTAGTGGTGGTTGTTGTTGCCCTTCTCCTTGCCCTGGCCGGAGTCGCCACCGAGGGGCGCCGCCGCGGGAGCAGCCGCCTGACGAACAGCCGGAGCAGCCGGAGCCGCCTCCGTGCCGGCAGCAGCGGCGTAGTTGATGCCGGTGGCGGCAAGAGCTGCAGCGCCCGCGATGGCGGCGGTGACAGCAATGGAACGCTTGCTCATGTCAGCTTCTTCCTTCCGGAGAGATCGGCCGGACAGCCGCTCTGTGAAAGAAGATACAGAAACCACACCATTCGTCACTTATCGGACGTGCTGAAAATCCGAAAATTAAGCCGTGTAGCCGTATCCGGCAGAGATGCCCGTCGATTACGACGTGCTCTTTGACTCTCAATTGCCGTCATTTACAGAGCAGTTGACGCCTCGTGAGCCCTGCCCGGCGACTCGCCGTCAGCTGCTCAAAATTTCCGATGCCGTGTCGCAGGTTCCGCGTGGCGCGCCGTTGCCCACGGCCCTGACCGGTCGGGGCGAGGCTCGCCGACGTCATGTCGACTGCGGCAACACCGTCAACGTCATCGGCCTGCTCGACCCGGCCTTCGGCAACAGCTGCTCCAACGGATCGGGCAACTGAGGCGACCGCCCCTCGAACAAGGGCCTCATGGGCCAGCACGGCTCCATGAACCACGGTGGCGACAGGGGCTACAGCGACGACATGGGCATGTGAAGGTAGCCCTCTGCTCCCCCACGAGATCCACGAGCTCGTCACGGGCAGAGACGTCATCCGTGTTGTCCTCACTCAAGCCCTCCATGGCCTCGAACAGTCAGACCCTTTTGAGGCCATGGAGGCGTGCCCACGTCCCTGTCATAGGCGAGGGTTCGTCGTGAGTATGCAACTACCTCTTGTGGTCAGCCCCGTTCTGAAGCACATCCGTCAGGCTGCCTCGGAGAGTTCACACGGACGACGACAGCACCCATCGCCCACTGGACAGCTGCGACCACCTCGTCATCCGAGGCTTCCAGCAGGTCTCCGTACCGGTCGACGGTCGTGGCAATCGACTCGCGCCCGAGACGCGTCCGAATGACGGGCACCGGAACCCTGCCGGCGATCAGCCAGGACGCGTGAGCATGGCGGAGTTCGTGAGTTCTTGGACGCTTCGTCAGACCGGCGGCGTCGGCAGCGCCCAAGGCAGGCTTCCACCGGTGGGCGTGGACGACGCCTGAGTGCCACGCCCCGCCCTCCGGTGCAGTGAGGACCAGGTCCGTGGGCTGCTTGCCCTTGCACAGGCGCTGGAAGAGCTCGACCTGCTCAGGTGTGAGGACCAGAGTGCGGCGGGACTTCTTGGTCTTGGGGCACACCGAGGAAGGTCCCGCCCTCGCCACGTCGTTTCCAAGCGCGCTGCACACGGGGAGCGGGCCGCTTCGAGACGAAGGTGAAGTCCCGCGGTTGCAGCGCGGTCGCTTCACCCCACCTCAGGCCAGTGCTCACAAGGGCAACGATGATGTCGACCGCGTCGACGCGCACCCGCGCTTTCAGCAGCGCGTACTCCTCGGGCTCCAGGAAGCCCTCGTCGTCCTCGGTGTCGCTGGCTTTGGGCAGTCGCGTGTGCGCGCACGGATTGGAGTCACTCAGGGCCGGAACAGCATCAACAGCCGACTGCACGATGCTGTGGAGCAGGCCATGCAGGTTGGCGATCGTCCCTTGCCCCACCCCGGGGACCACGCACGTCCGCGACCATTGACGAGGTGGCGAAAGCGCTCCGCCTGCGTCTCATCGTCGAACGTCTCGCGGCACCAGTCGCCCGTCCGGGAGCCGCCACTACGCCGAACGACTGTGTACGAGGGGTGTCCGGTCTTCCTGGGGTTCGTCTTGATCGAAGCCATGGAGGAGAGCGCACGGCTCCACGGTGTGGCGTTCGCGTGGCGAACACCCCATCACGCTACCGTGAGATGTGGCGTTTCCTCTGGCCACATCGTTTTTGCTGAGGTGGGGCGGGTGGGACTCGAACCCACGGCCGACGGATTATGAGTCCGCTGCTCTAACCGGCTGAGCTACCGCCCCGTTTCGGCGTGGCGCGTACATGTGTGCGCGCCGTCTGCCGCAGCATAGCCGCTCATACGATCTCCTGCTCCGGATGGTCGGCCTTGCTCGGGGTAGAGGACTCCGCGCGCCCGCGTACGGTTCCACCTGGCGAACAAGACGACACGAAAAGACCCCCGGGAGTTCCCGGGGGTCTTGTCAGTCAGCTCTCCCGACTGGACTCGAACCAGTAACCTGCCGGTTAACAGCCGGCTGCTCTGCCAATTGAGCTACAGGAGATCGAGCTCCCCCGACTGGACTCGAACCAGTAACCTGCCGATTAACAGTCGGCTGCTCTGCCAATTGAGCTACAGGGGAATGTCTCGTGCATCGAACGCACCTACCTTGGCACTCGCCAGGGGGCGTGCGCTCGCTGCGACACATACATTAGCGCAAGCAGGGGGGTGCTCCGCCAATCGGTTCCCCCGGTGATCACAAGGGAAGGGTGGCAGCCATGCGCTACCGGCTCACATTCATCGCCGGTCTGGCCCTGGGGTACGTGCTCGGGACCCGGGCCGGACGCGAGCGATACGAGCAGCTGAAGAAGTCCGCCCGCGAGTTCACGCAGAACCCTGCCGTCCGGAACACGGCGGAGTCGGCGGCGCAGCAGACGCGTCACTTCGCGGGCAAGGCGCTGCACACGGTGAGCGTGAAGGTCGAGAGCCGGGTCCCCGACTCGGTGGCCGGCCGGGTGCGCTCGCTGCGGGAGCGCGGCCAGGGCGGCGACGGTTTCGAGGACGACTGGGGCACCAGCAACACCTGAGCCCCGCGGTCCTGGCGAAAGCGGGTCCTCGGCCCGGCCCCGGCCCGCGGGACGGGGCCGCCGCGGAGTACGGCAGAATTCAGTCATGGGGATAGTCGCCGGGCTGGACAGTTCGCCCGATTTCACTCGGATCGTGGTCTGTGACGCGGACTCCGGTGCCGTGCTCAAGCAGGGCTATGCCCCGCACCCGCTCGAATCCGGCGAGGGCGGTGGCCGTCCCGCCGATGTCGATCCACAGGCGTGGCTCCTCTCGCTCGGCGAGGCCGCGGGCGGCGGGCTGCTCGAAGGCGTGCAGGCCATCGGGGTCTCCGCACAGCAGAACGCGCTGGTGCCGCTCGACTCGCAGGGCAACACCGTGCGGCCCGCGATGCCCGGGGGCGACAGGCGGACGCAGGCCGCGGCCGCGGATCTCATCGACCGGCTCGGCGGGCGTGAGGCGTGGGCGCAGGCCGTCGGGTGTGTGCCGCAGGCCATGCATCCGGTGACGAAACTGCGGTGGCTGGCGAAGAACGAGCCGGAGGCCGCACAGCGGGTCGCGCTCGTGCTCCAGGCCCACGACTGGCTGGTGTGGCAGCTCCTCGGCCGGCCCTCGCGACGGACCACCGACCGGGGCGGGGCCTCGGGCACCGGCTACTGGTCGGCGGCGAGCGGCTCGTACCGTCCTGACCTGGTCGAGCTGGCGCTCGGGCACCAGACGATGCTGCCGGAGGTGCTCGGTCCGGGGGACGCGGCGGGCACCACTCCGGAGGGGCTGATCATCTCGGCCGGTACGGGCGAGACGATGGCCGCGGCGTTCGGGCTCGGGGTGCGCCAGGGCGACGCCGTGGTCTCGCTCGGCGCCTCGGGGTCGATCATGGCGGTGCACCACGAAGCCCTGGTCGATCCGTCCGGGATGATCACCTCGCTCGCCGACGCGACCGGCATGCATCTGCCCGTCGTCCATACGCTCAATGCGGTTCGCACCCTTCGCGGTACGGCCGACATGCTCGGGCTCTCCGGGATCGAGGAGCTGTCCGACCTGGCGATGAAGTCGACTCCCGGGTCGCACGGCCTGGTCATGCTGCCGTATCTGGAGGGCGAGAAGACGCCGAATCTGCCGCACACCGCGGGCACCCTGAGCGGGCTGCGGCGGGAGTCGATGAAGCCGGAGCATCTCGCGCGGGCCGCGTTCGAGGGCATGCTGTGCGGGCTCGGGGACGCCATGGACGTACTGCGCGCGCGGGGAGTCGAGGTGCGGCGGATTTTCCTGCTCGGGGCGGCGGCCGAGCTGCCGGCGGTGCAGGCCGCGGCGCCGATGCTGTTCGGGACACAGGTCGTGGTGCCGCAACCCGCGGACTACGCGGCGCTCGGTGCGGCGCGGCAGGCCGCCTGGGCGCTGAACGGGCAGTTGCCGCAGTGGCAGGGCGCGGCGGCGCAGGTTCTGGAGCCGGGCGAGGAGCTGCCCGTCGGGCAGGCGGTGCGGCAGCAGTTCACCGCCGTACGGGAGCAGACCCACCCCGGAGCGTTCGATTCCGTGGGGGCGTGACCGTTTCATCCCGCTCCACGTGGGTTTCTTGGCGGGCTCTTGGCTAAATCGGTTGAGGTAACGCGGGTGGAGTGTCGGACGATGGGGGTCGTGCACCACTGACCCCTCATGACGGCCGACTTCGAGAGACCGAGCGTGCTCATACGACTCCTGCGGACCTACCTCGGTCCGTACAAGAAACCCATCGGCGTGCTGGTGCTGCTGCAGTTCCTGCAGACCTGCGCCTCGCTCTATCTGCCCACCCTCAACGCGGACATCATTGACAACGGTGTCGTGAAGGGGGACACGGGCTACATCCTGACTTCCGGCGCCATCATGATCGCGATCACCGTGATCCAGATGGTCTGCAACATCGGCGCCGTGTTCTACGGCGCCCGCACCGCGTCCGCGCTCGGACGGGACGTCCGGGCCTCCGTGTTCGACCGCGTGCAGTCCTTCTCGGCGCGCGAGATGGGCCAGTTCGGGGCGCCGTCCCTGATAACCCGCACGACGAACGACGTGCAGCAGGTCCAGATGCTCACGCTCATGACGTTCACGCTGATGGTGTCGGCGCCGATCATGTGCGTCGGCGGCATCGTCATGGCGCTGGGCCAGGACGTGCCCCTGTCGGGCGTGCTGCTCGCCGTGGTCCCGGTCCTCGGGATCAGCGTCAGCCTGATCGTGCGCCGCCTGCGGCCGCTGTTCCGCACCATGCAGGTGCGGCTCGACACGGTGAACCGGGTGCTGCGCGAGCAGATCACCGGCAACCGCGTCATCCGCGCCTTCGTGCGCGACGACTACGAGAAGGAGCGCTTCCGCGAGGCCAACGCCGATCTGACCGAGGTCTCCCTCGGCACCGGCAAGCTCCTCGCGCTGATGTTCCCGATCGTCATGACCGTGGTCAACATCTCGTCGATCGCCGTCGTCTGGTTCGGCGCGCACCGCATCGACAGCGGCGGCATGCAGATCGGCGCGCTCACCGCGTTCCTCGCCTATCTGATGCAGATCGTGATGAGCGTCATGATGGCCACCTTCATGTTCATGATGGTGCCGCGCGCCGAGGTCTGCGCCGAGCGCATCCAGGAGGTCCTGGCCACCGAGTCCAGCGTCGTGCCGCCGTCCTCGCCGGTGCGGGAACTGCGCAGCCACGGCCACCTGGAGATCCGGGACGCGGGCTTCCGCTACCCGGGCGCGGAGGAGCCCGTACTCAAGGCCATCCAGGTAACCGCGCGCCCCGGCGAGACGACCGCCGTCATCGGCTCGACCGGCAGCGGCAAGTCCACCCTTCTCGGCCTGGTGCCGCGCCTGTTCGACGCGACCGACGGCGAGGTCCTGGTGAACGGCGTCGACGTGCGCACCATCGAGCCGGCGCTCCTTGCCAGGACCGTCGGGCTCGTGCCGCAGAAGCCGTACCTCTTCGCGGGGACGGTCGCGACGAATCTGCGGTACGGCAATCCGGACGCGACCGACGAAGAGCTGTGGCAGGCCCTGGAGGTGGCGCAGGCCAAGGACTTCGTGGAGAAGCTGGAGAACGGGCTCGACTCCCCGATCTCGCAGGGCGGCACCAATGTGTCCGGTGGTCAGCGCCAGCGGCTCGCGATCGCACGGACGCTGGTACAGCGGCCCGAGATCTATCTCTTCGACGACTCGTTCTCCGCGCTCGACTACGCGACGGACGCCGCGCTGCGGGCCGCGCTGGGTCACGAGACGTCCGAGGCGACCGTGGTGATCGTGGCCCAGCGGGTCTCCACCATCCGCGACGCGGACCGCATCGTGGTCCTCGACGAGGGCCATGTCGTGGGCATGGGCACCCATCACGAGCTGATGGACGGCAATGAGACGTACCGGGAGATCGTTCTCTCCCAGCTGACGGAAGCGGAGGCGGCCTGATGGCGGGGCCAGGCGGGCGGATGATGGCCGGGGGCGGCCCCGACCAGCGTTCGATGGACTTCAAGGGCTCGGGCAAGCGGCTCATCAGGCAGTTCAAGCCCGAGAAGACGACGATGTACGCGATGGTCGCGTGTGTCGTCCTGAGTGTGGGCCTGTCGGTGGTGGGCCCGAAGATCCTGGGCCGGGCGACCGACCTGGTCTTCGCGGGCATCATCGGGCGTCAGATGCCCGCCGGGAGCAGCAAGGCGCAGGTCATCGAGGGGATGCGGGCCAAGGGTGACTCCGGGGTCGCCGACATGCTCTCCGGGATCGACTTCACGCCCGGGCAGGGCATCGACTTCGGGGCCGTGGGCTCCGTGCTCGGGATCGCCCTGTGTACGTTCCTGGGGGCCGGGCTGCTGATGGCCGTGGCGACGCGGCTGTCCAACCGGGCGCTCAACAAGACCGTCTTCCGGATGCGCGCGGACATCCAGGCGAAGCTGTCACGTCTTCCGCTGTCGTACTTCGACAAGCGGCAGCGCGGTGAGGTCCTCAGCCGCGCCACGAACGACATCGACAACATCGGGCAGACGCTCCAGCAGACGATGGGCCAGCTCATCAACTCGCTGCTCACCATCATCGGCGTGCTGGTAATGATGTTCTGGATCTCGCCGCTGCTCGCGCTCGTGGCGCTGGTGACGGTGCCGCTGTCGTTCCTGATCGCGACGCGGGTCGGCAAGCGGTCGCAGCCGCAGTTCGTGCAGCAGTGGAAGACCACCGGCAAGCTGAACGCGCACATCGAGGAGATGTACACCGGCCACAGCCTGGTGAAGGTCTTCGGGCGTCAGGAGGAGTCTGCGAAGGCGTTCGCCGAGCAGAACGACGCGCTCTACGAGGCCGGGTTCAAGGCGCAGTTCAACAGCGGGATGATGCAGCCGCTGATGTTCTTCGTGTCGAACCTGAACTATGTGCTGGTCGCCGTGGTGGGTGGCCTGCGGGTCGCCTCGGGTTCGCTGTCGATCGGTGACGTCCAGGCGTTCATCCAGTACTCGCGGCAGTTCTCCATGCCGCTGACGCAGGTCGCCTCGATGGCGAACCTGGTGCAGTCGGGCGTCGCCTCGGCCGAGCGGATCTTCGAACTGCTCGACGCGGACGAGCAGGAGGCCGACCCGGTGCCGGGCGAGAAGCCCGATCTGCTGCGCGGGCTCGTCGAGTTCGAGAACGTGTCCTTCCGCTACGAGCAGGACAAGCCGCTCATCGAGGACCTGTCGCTCGCCGTGGAGCCGGGGCACACCGTCGCCATCGTCGGCCCGACGGGCGCCGGCAAGACGACGCTGGTCAATCTGCTGCTCCGCTTCTACGAGGTCACCGGCGGGCGCATCACCCTCGACGGGGTCGACGTGGCGAAGATGTCGCGCGACGAACTCCGTTCCGGGATCGGCATGGTGCTCCAGGACACGTGGCTGTTCGGCGGCACGATCGCGGACAACATCGCGTACGGCGCGGCGAAGGACGTCACCCGGGAGCAGATCGAGGAGGCGGCGCGGGCCGCCCACGCGGACCGGTTCATCCGGACGCTGCCCGAGGGCTACGACACCGTAATCGACGACGAGGGGTCGGGGGTCAGCGCCGGTGAGAAGCAGCTCATCACCATCGCGCGCGCGTTCCTCTCGGACCCGGTGATACTCGTCCTCGACGAGGCGACGAGCTCCGTCGACACCCGTACCGAGGTGCTCATCCAGAAGGCCATGGCGCGGCTCGCGCACGGGCGGACCAGCTTCGTCATCGCCCACCGGCTGTCCACGATCCGCGACGCCGACACCATCCTGGTGATGGAGAACGGGGACATCGTGGAGCAGGGCACGCACGGGGCGCTGCGCGCTGCCGGTGGGGCGTACGAGCGGCTGTACAACGCCCAGTTCGCGCAGGCTGTTGCCGAGGTGGACTAGGCGCGTCATGGGGGGCGGGGTTCTGTGTGCGGGTCGTTCGTGGCTTGTTTGCGCAGTTCCCCGCGCCCCTTACGGGGCGCTCTTCGTCGCGCCCACGCCGCGGAGCCGCACATGTCACAGCCCCGCGCCCCCCATCAGTCCAGATAGCCCCGCAGTTGGTCGGCGAACGCGTGGTCGCGCAGCTTGTTGAGGGTCTTGGACTCGATCTGGCGGATGCGTTCCCGGGTCACCCCGAATATGCGGCCGATCTCCTCCAGTGTGCGGGGGCGGCCGTCTGCCAGGCCGTAGCGGAGCTGGACCACCTTGCGTTCGCGTTCGCCGAGGGTGGAGAGGACCACCTCCAGGTGTTCGCGCAGGAGGAGGAACGCGGCCGACTCGACGGGGGACGTCGCGTCGCCGTCCTCGATCAGGTCGCCCAGCGCGACGTCGTCCTCCTCGCCCACGGGCGCGTGCAGCGACACCGGTTCCTGGGCCAGGCGCAGGACTTCGCTGACCCGCTCCGGCGGCAGTTCGAGGTGGGCGGCGACCTCTTCGGGCGTGGGTTCGTAGCCGCGTTCCTGAAGCATGCGGCGCTGGACGCGCACGACCCGGTTGATCAGCTCGACGACGTGCACCGGGACGCGGATCGTTCGGGCCTGGTCGGCGAGGGCGCGTGACATGGCCTGCCGGATCCACCAGGTCGCGTACGTCGAGAACTTGTAGCCGCGGGCGTAGTCGAACTTCTCGACCGCCCTGATCAGGCCGAGGTTTCCCTCCTGGACCAGGTCCAGCATGGTCAGGCCGCGGCCCACGTAGCGCTTGGCGACCGAGACGACGAGGCGCAGGTTGGCCTCGATGAGGCGGCGCTTGGCCATCCGGCCCATCACGACGAGTTTGTCGAGGTCGATGGCGAGCTGGGAGTCCGGGTCGGGGGTGCCCGTCAGTTTCTCCTCGGCGAAGAGACCGGCCTCGACCCTGCGGGCCAGATCGACCTCCTCCGCGGCCGTGAGCAGCGGGATCCGTCCGATCTCGCGCAGGTACTGGCGGAACAGGTCCGAGGAGGGACCGCCGGTGTCGGTGCGGCCGCGCGAGGGCGGGGGCTCGGGAGTCTCGGCGTCCACGGTGTCGAGCAGGAGGGCGACGGGCGGGCGGGGGCCGGCTTCCCTCGGTTCCGGATCCGAATCCGACTCCGGCTCGGGCAGCTCGGTCGTATCGGCCGGTTGTGGGGTGTCGGCGGGATCGCCGGGCGGGTCGGAGTCCGGATGGTTCTCCGGTCCCCGCTGCTGGGGGACGGCCGGGAGTGCCTCCCCTTCCGTGTCCGGCGCGGGGGCGCCCTGGGCGCTCTGACGCGCGGCACCGGTCTGGCTGAGGGTCTGGGTCTGCACGGGGGCGACCTCCAAGGTGATCGCTGCTGAGGCGTGCGGCAGGGGTACACCGGGATCGGCGACGGCGGCCACACCGCTGTCCGTCCCGTACGCGTTAGGCGGAACCGCGGGGGTGTCGGACCCGTTGTCGGGGTTCCGGCCGCGCTCCGAGGACTCAGGCACCGGACCCAGTGTGCTGTACGACACAACGCCGCCACGAGGGGCGTGCGGTGACTTTTTGAGTCCGGTGCGTGACCGTTCGGTTACCGTGCACGACGCCTGCCCCGCGGGGCGGGACGAAACCGGCCGGGCCGACCTCGTCCCGGGCCGTCGGGGGCGCAGCGGTCAGAGCGCCTGCGCGCCGAGGTCCTGCAGTGCCCTGTCGTAGCGCTGGAGGACCATCAGCTCCTCCTGGACGGCGGACAGGCGCGCCGGTTCGCTGTGCGTGCCCAGCCGGGTCAGGGAGCCCTGTACGTCCCGGATGCGCCGGTCGACGGCGCGGCGGCGCACGGCGACGAGCTGCTGGCCCGCATAGACCTCGTCGACGGATCTGCGCAGGATGGCCTCGACGGCGAGCTCGGTGACCATGGCGCGCACCGCGTCGTCGGGGGCCGCCTCCCGTACCCGTACGAGATATGCCTGCGGGTCCTGGGTGCCGAGGTCGGCGCCGCCCGCCTCGATGATCGCCTCGCGCACCGCGGCGTACGGGGCGGCGGTGAACTCGTCCACGCCGTACGCGTCGAAGGCCGGGGAGACCAACTCGGGCCGCTGGAGGGCGAGTTTGAGCAGCTCGCGCTCGGTGGCGTACACGGGGTTGCGCAGAGTGAGGGCGGGGCCCGCGGCGGACGCGCGGGTGGCCGCGGCCTCGTAGGGCTGCTGCGGGCGGGCCGGGGCGGGGCCGCGGCCGCCACGGTCACGGGCCCAGCGGGCGAGCTGCGAGACGCGCTTGACGACGAACTGGGTGTCGAGGATGCCGAGCATGCCGGCGAGCTGGACGGCGACCTCGTGCTGCGCGCCGCTGTTCTTGATCCGGGCGACAACGGGGGCTGCCTCGTCGAGCGCGGCTGCGCGGCCTGCGGGGGTCTCCAGGTCGTAGCGGGAGACGATGTGGCGCAGGGCGAACTCGAAGAGGGGGGTGCGGGGTTCGACCAGGTCGGCGACCGCCTCGTCGCCCTTGGCCAGGCGCAGGTCGCAGGGGTCCATGCCGTCGGGGGCGACGGCGATGTACGTCTCGGCGGCGAACTTCTGGTCGTCCTCGAAGGCGCGCAGGGCGGCCTTCTGGCCCGCCGAGTCGCCGTCGAAGGTGAAGATCACGCGGGCGCTGCCGTTGTCCATGAGGAGGCGGCGAAGGATCTTGATGTGGTCGCCGCCGAAGGCGGTGCCGCAGGTCGCGATGGCGGTCGTGATGCCGGCCAGGTGGCAGGCCATGACGTCCGTGTAGCCCTCGACGACGACCGCTCGGCTCGACTTGGCGATCTCTTTCTTGGCGAGGTCGATGCCGTAGAGGACCTGGGACTTCCGGTAGATCGGCGTCTCGGGCGTGTTCAGGTACTTCGGGCCGTTGTCGTCCTCGCGCAGGCGGCGGGCGCCGAAGCCGACGACCTCGCCGCCGATGTCGCGGATGGGCCACATGAGGCGGCCGCGGAAGCGGTCGATGGGCCCGCGGCGGCCCTCCTGGGAGATCCCGGAGGTGATGAGTTCCTTGTCGGTGAAGCCCTTGCCGCGCAGGAAGCGCGTGAGGTGGTCCCAGCCGGCCGGGCTGTAGCCGACGCCGAAGTGCGCGGCGGCCGCCTGGTCGAAGCCGCGCTCGGCGAGGAACTTGCGGCCGATCTCCGCCTCGGCGCTCTCCAGCTGGTCCATGTAGAACTGGGCGGCGACCTTGTGCGCCTCGACCAGGCGGATGCGCTCACCGCGCTGGTGCGAGGGGTTGTAGCCGCCCTCCTCGTACCGCAGGGTGATGCCCGCCTGGCCGGCGAGGCGCTCGACGACCTCGGAGAAGGAGAGGTGGTCGACCTTCATCACGAACGTGATGGTGTCGCCGCCCTCCTGGCAGCCGAAGCAATGGAAGAGGCCCTTGCTGGGGCTGACCTGGAAGGACGGCGACTTTTCGTCGTGGAAGGGGCACAGGCCCTTCAGGTTCCCGCCGCCCGCGTTGCGCAGTTGCAGGTACTCGGACACCACGGCGTCGATCGGGACCGCGTCCCGGACCGCCTTCACGTCCTCGTCATTGATCCTGCCTGCCACGCAAGGATTCTACGGCGACCCGCCGACACTCACGTCACCCGTCCTCCCCCTCGAGGAGCGCAGTGAGCGAGACGGACGGATCCGACAGGCGTTCCGCCCCGGGCCTGACCCCGGCGCGGATGAGGGCCTGGATGGTTTCCGTGACGTCCCACACGTTCACGTTCATCCCGGCGAGCACCCGCCCGTCCTTGAGCCAGAACGCGATGAACTGCCGCTTGCCCGCGTCCCCGCGGATGACGACCTGGTCGTACGAGCCCGGGGGCGCCCAGCCCGAGTACTCGAGGCCGACGTCGTACTGGTCGGAGAAGAAGTACGGCACACGGTCGTACGTCACCTCCTGGCCCAGCATGGCGCGGGCGGCCGCCGGGCCGCCGTTGAGCGCGTTGGCCCAGTGCTCGACGCGCAGCCGGGTCCCGAAGAGGGGGTGCTGCACGGCCGCCACGTCACCGGCCGCGTAGATGTCCGGGTCGGAGGTGCGCAGCGAGGCGTCCACGGCGATGCCGCCGCCGTGCGACCGGTCGACGAGTTCGATCCCGGCGGACTCGGCGAGCGAGGTGCGCGGGGCGGCACCGATCGCGGCGAGCACGTCGTGGGCCGGGTGCTCGTCGCCGTCGTCGGTGAGGGCGGCGAGGACCATGCCGTCCTGGCCGGTGATGCCGGTGAGGCGGGTCCCGAAGTGGAAGCGGACGCCGTGCTCGGCGTGCAGGTCGGCGAAGATCTGGCCGATCTCTGGGCCGAGCACCGCGTGCAGCGGGGTCGCCTCGGGCTCGACGACGGTGACCTCGGCGCCGTACTCGCGGGCCGCCGCGGCGACCTCCAGGCCGATCCAGCCCGCTCCCGCGATCACGATGTGGCCGTTGTCCCGGCCGAGGGAGGCGAGGACGCCCTTGAGGCGCTCCGCGTGGGCGAGGCGGCGCAGGTGGTGCACGCCGGCGAGCTCGGTACCCGGGATGTCCATGCGGCGCGGCTCCGCGCCGGTGACCAGGAGCAGCTTGTCGTAGTGGACGACCGTGCCGTCGCCCAGCCGGACGTTCTTCACGGCCGGGTCGACCGCGACGACGGTCTGGCCGAGGTGCAGCTCGATGTCGTTCTGTGCGTACCAGGCCGGTTCGTGGACGAAGACGCTGTCCCGTTCCTCCTTGCCCTGGAGATAGCCCTTGGACAGGGGTGGGCGTTCGTACGGATGATCTCCCTCGTCCCCGATGAGGATCACTCTGCCGTTGAAGCCCTCGGAGCGCAGCGTCTCGGCCGCTTTCGCTCCGGCGAGCCCGCCTCCGACAATGACGAACGTCTGATCCGCGTCGACCACGTGATGCCTCCTCTTTGCCATGGCGCCATATGCGAGCGTCCCGCACGGAGCGTGATGCGGGAAGGGGGCATGGCCCGAACAGGGCATCTTTTCGTCACGCCCAGTGGTCGATGGCCGGTTTCGCGACGAGGACGACGACCGTGCCCAGGAACGCGACCCGCACGAGCCCCGCTCCGCGGCGCAGGCCCTGACCTGACGGAGATCTCGCGGGGAGCGGCGGGTGCGCGGCGGGCCTGCCGGTGGGTCAGCCGGTGGGCCAGCTGATCGGGCCGACCCGGGCACTGGTGCTCGACACCCTCGAACATCCTCGTACGACAACGCAGTTGGCCCGGCTGGTGCGGCTCACCGCGTCCACGGCGAGCCGGCACGCCACGGTCCTGCGAGAGGCGGGCCTCGTCTATTCGCTGCGGCGCGGCAACACCGTCCTGCACCGCCGCACCCCGCTGGGCGACGCCCTCATGCACGGGGCCCTGTGAGCCGCGCGTGCAGCTCGCGGGCCGAGGCGTCGGTGAGGGAGGCGATCTGGTCGACGACCACGCGCTTGCGGGCGCGGTCGTCGCCCGCCGTGTCGAACACGGCGCGGAACTGCGGGTCGAGACCGTCGGGCGCGCGGCGGGTGAGCGCCTCGGCGAGCTCCGCCACGACGATGCGCTGGTCGGCGCGGAGCCGCTCCTGCTGCGGGCGCTGCATCACGTACCGGTCGGCGACCGCCTTGAGGACCGCGCATTCGTACCGGGCCTCGCGCGGCACCACCAGTTCGGCCTCGTAGCGCGTGAGGCGGCCCGTGCCGTGGCGGGCGCGGGTGGCGCCCTCCGCGGCGAGGCAGAAGCGGCCGATGAGCTGGCTCGTCGCGTCCTTGAGGCGGGCCTGGGCAACGGCCGTGCCGTCGTAGCCGTGCGGCCACCACTCCTGGTCGAGGAGCCGGTCGAGCGCCGCCGCGAGCTCTTCGGGGTCCGTGTCCGCCGGTACGTAACGGCCGATCGCGACCGCGTAGATGTCACGGCGCTCGGGCTCCGCGTGCAGCATGTTCGGGTCGAGGTGGCCTGCGTGCAGCCCGTCCTCCAGGTCGTGCACCGAGTACGCGACGTCGTCCGACCAGTCCATGACCTGCGCCTCGAAGCAGGTCCTGCGCTCGGGTGACTCCTTGCGGATCCAGTCGAACACCGGGCGGTCGTCCTCGTACACACCGAACTTGGGCGAGGCCGGGTCGGTGGGGTGGCCGCCGCGAGGCCACGGGTACTTCGTCGCGGCGTCGAGCGCGGCGCGCGTGAGGTTCAGTCCTACGCTGACCAGCTCGTCCGCGTCGGCGCTGTGGACGAAGCGCTTGGGTTCGATACGTGTCAGCAGGCGCAGCGACTGCGCGTTCCCCTCGAAGCCGCCGCAGTCCTGCGCCACCTCGTTCAGCGCCTGTTCGCCGTTGTGCCCGAAGGGCGGGTGGCCCATGTCGTGCGAGAGGCAGGCCGTCTCGACGAGGTCCGGGTCGCAGCCGAGTGCCGCGCCGAGCTCCCGGCCCACCTGCGCGCATTCCAGGGAGTGCGTCAGCCGGGTGCGGGGGCTGGCGTCCCAGGCGCGGTTCATCGTGCCCGGGGTGACGACCTGGGTCTTGCCCGCGAGGCGGCGCAGCGCCGAGGAGTGCAGGACGCGGGCGCGGTCGCGCTGGAAGGCGGTGCGGCCGGGGCGTTTGTCGGGCTCGGGTGCCCAGCGCTCCACCGAGGCGGCGTCGTAGCCGGACGGGTCGATGGCGTGGGTCGGCGCGGTCGGAGCGGTCGGGTTCTTTGTTGTGGGTGTTTCGTGTTTCGCTGCGGGTGTCTCGTGCGTGCCTTCCATGGACTGACAGTAAGGGCATGCGGTGACAAACGGTCAGGCCGACGTGAGCTGCCTCAGTACGGGGGCGGTCGCCGGGAAGGCGAGGCTCCCGTCGTAGCGGTGGAGGAGGAGGCGGGCCATCGCCGTGTGCGCGCCGAGCGGGGCGGCGGCTATCCAGGGGGCGGCCTGCGCGCACTGGGTGGCGAAGCGGCCCGGCGCCGTGAAGTACGCGGCGACGGCGGCGCGGTGCCTTCCTCTGACGGCGAGGGCGCGCAGCGCGGCCGGGACGGTGGGGGCGGCGGCACTCGCGTAGGCGGGCACGACCGGGACGCCCAGCCGGTCGGCCAGGAGCGCGGCCGTGCGGGCCGTGTCGGCGGCCGAGTCGGGGTCGCGGGAGCCCGCCGCCGCGAGGACCACACCGCTGGTCCTGCGCGTGCGGGCGTCGGGGCGCGGGTCCCAGCCGGCCTCCACCAGGCGGGCGTACAGCGTTTCCACCAGGAGCGGGTGGGGGCCCAGCGGCGGGGCGACGCGGGCCGTCACGTGCGGGGCCGTGGACAGGGCTGCCGGGATGTCCTGCTTGACGTGGTAGCCGCGCGACAGGAGCAGCGGGACGAGGACGGCCCGGCCGGGGGCGAGGCCCGCGAGGGTGTCGGTCAGGAGCGGTTCGTTCAGCTCTATGTGGCCGAGGTGGACGGGGAGTCCCGGACGTTCCTCGCGCACCTTGTCGAGCAGGGCGTGGACCGTGGCGAGCGCCCTCGGGTCGCGGCTGCCGTGCGCCACGACGACCAGGGCGGGCGGGGCGGGCGGTGCCTGCGCGGGTGTGCGGCGGCTGCCGTCGAGCCGGACGTGGCTGAGCTGGGTGCCGAGCTGGCTGGTGATCCTGGTCATGAGTTGCGCCGTACTGTCGAGGTGGGCCGTGCCGGTGGGCTCGTCGCGCTGATGTTTCGACGCCGTCATGAATTGATCCTGGACGGGGGAGGTTGCGGCGTCGTTGCGGGGCGGTGACGGGTCGCTTCCCCGGGGCTCACCGGGTGTTCGGGCGGATGTGAGGTGGTCGGGGTCTCCGCTCGCCGCGTGAACCGGCCGGCGGAAACGTGCGTCCAGTCGTGCGACGACGTTTTCGAGCAGGGGTGGTCAGTGGTGCGGATCCGGTTGCCGCGTACGCGGCGGGAGTGGCGGCGGTTCGTACAGGGCGCGATGGCCGTGTGTGTGCTGGCGCTGTTGCCGGCGACGTGGCTGTTCGTCGTGACCGGGGACCGGCTGCGTACGGTCGACGATGCGCCGCGCACCGATGTCGCCGTGGTGTTCGGGGCCGGGCTGTGGGAGGGCGAGCCGTCGCCCTATCTCGCGCACCGGCTCGACGCGGCGGCCCAGCTCTACCGCGACGGGCGGATCCGGGTGGTTCTCGTGACCGGCGACAACAGCCGCGAGGACTACGACGAGCCCGACGCGATGCGGGCCTATCTGACCCGGCACGGGGTGCCCGGCAAGGCTGTCGTCAGCGACTACGCCGGGTTCGACACCTGGGACTCGTGCGTGCGGGCCAAGAAGATCTTCGGGGTCGACCGGGCCGTTCTGATCAGCCAGGACTTCCACATCCGGCGCGCGGTCGCCCTGTGCGAGGCCGCGGGCGTCTCGTCGTACGGCGTCGGTGTCGACGACCGGCACGACGTGACCTGGTATTACGGCGGGGCCCGGGAGGTGTTCGCGGCGGGTAAGGCCGTGGTCGATTCCGTGTTCCGGCCCGATCCCCGGTTTCTGGGCGACCGGGAGCCTGGGGTTCGGGAGGCTCTGGGGGTGGGGCGTCGCTGAGCGTCGCTCTGGGGTGCGGCGTCGCTGAGCGTCGCTCTGGGGGTACGGCCTCGCTGAGCGTCGCTCTGGGGGTACGGCCTCGCTGAGCGTCGCTCTGGGGGTACGGCCTCGCTGAGCGTCGCTCTGGGGTGCGGCGTCGCTGATGCGCCTCGTGTGTGGTGGGGCGGGGCCGCGGGGGTGTGTCCGTCCTCGCCATCGCGGCGCCTCCGCCCTGTGTCCCTTGACCGGCGCCCGCACCTCCGTGCTCCGGGCGGACACACCCCCACGTCCCCTCGCGACGGTTTCGCGGCTGATCCGCTGTGTCCTCACCCGCCCACCGGTACGGCGTCCGCTCGCGGCGGTTTCGCGGCTCATCCGCCGTTGTCCTCACCCGCCCACCGGTACGGCGTCCCCTCGCGACGGTTTCGCGGCTCATCCGCCGTTGTTCTCACTCGCCCGCCGGTGGCGCTAAGAGGGCGTCGTGTCTTGCGTGTAATCGGGCGTGGGCTGTCGCGTAACAGCGTGCGCGCAGGGTGAGCCCATGCTCACTGTCACGCCCACCCACTGCCCCTACTGCTCCCTCCAGTGCGGGATGAATCTCGTCCCTGCTGCCTCTGGTGCTGTCGAGGTCGAGGAGCGTGCCGGGTTTCCCGTCAACCGGGGCGCCCTGTGCGGGAAGGGGCGTACGGCCGCTGCCGTGCTGGCCCCCGGCGTGCGGCTGACCGGGCCGCTGGTCCGCAGGGGCGGCGCGCTGGAGCCGGCCTCGTGGGACGAGGCGCTCGGCCTGGTCGCCGAGGGGCTTTCCCGTACGCGTTCGGCTCATGGCCCAAACGCGTGCGGGGTCTTCGGCGGGGGCGGGCTCACCAACGAGAAGGCGTACGGGCTCGGGAAGTTCGCCCGGGTCGTGCTCGGGACCTCCCAGATCGACTACAACGGTCGGTTCTGCATGTCGTCCGCCGCGGCGGGGCAGCTCGCCGCGTTCGGGCTCGACCGCGGGCTGCCGTTCCCCCTGGAAGACATTCCGCGTACGGGATGTGTGGTCCTCGTCGGGTCGAACATGGCCGAGACCATGCCCCCCGCGGTCCGCTATCTGAACGAACTGCGGGAGAACGGCGGCACACTGGTCGTCATCGACCCCCGCCGCACGCGCACCGCCGAGCTCGCCGACCTCCATCTCGCGCCCCGGCCCGGGACCGATCTCGCCCTGGCCCTCGGGATGCTGCATTTGGTGGTGACCGAGGGGCGGGTCGACGAGGAGTTCGTGCGCGCCCGGACGCAGGGCTGGGAGGACGCGCGGGCCGCCGTGATGGCGCACTGGCCCGAGTACGTGGAGCGCGTGACCGGGGTCGCCGTGCCTCAACTGCGCGAGGCCGTGCGGATGTTCTGCGAGCCCGAGGCCGCCATGGTGCTCACCGCGCGCGGGCCCGAGCAGCAGTCCAAGGGCACCGACACCGTGAGCGCCTGGATCAACCTGTGCCTCGCGACCGGGCGCGCCGGGCGGCCCCTCTCCGGGTACGGGTGCCTGACCGGGCAGGGCAACGGGCAGGGCGGGCGCGAGCACGGGCAGAAGGCCGACCAGCTGCCCGGGTACCGCAAGCTGACCGACCCGGCGGCGCGTGCGCATGTGGCCGGCGTGTGGGGCGTGGACCCCGACTCCCTTCCCGGCCCCGGCCGTTCCGCGTACGAGCTGCTCGACGCTCTGGGGCGGGATGTACGGGCGCTGCTGGTCATGGGGTCGAACCCGGTCGTGTCCGCGCCGCGCGCCGCGCATGTGGAGGAGCGGTTGCGGTCGCTCGACTTCCTGGCCGTGGCGGATGTGGTGCTTTCCGAGACCGCCGCTCTCGCCGATGTGGTGCTGCCCGTGACCCAGTGGGCCGAGGAGACGGGGACGGTGACCAGTCTGGAGGGGCGCGTGCTGCTGCGCCGCCGGGCGCTCGCGCCGCCGGATGGCGTGAAGACCGATCTGGAGGTGCTGCGCGAGCTGTCCTGCCTGCTGGGGGTGGAGAAAGGCTTCCCGTCCGATCCGGAGGAGGTCTTCGATGAGCTGCGGCGAGCCTCGGAGGGGGGAGCTGCGGATTACGCGGGGATCTCCTATCGGCGGCTCGTCGAGGAGGACGGGGTGTTCTGGCCCTGTCCGGAAGAGGAACATCCCGGGACGCCCCGGCTCTTCCTGGAACGGTTCGCCACCGAGGACGGGCGGGCCCGCTTCGCCGCCGTCTCGCATCGTGCGGCCGCCGAGGAGCCGGACGCCGAGTTCCCGGTCCATCTGACGACGGGGCGCGTCGTGTCGCAGTACCAGTCGGGTGCGCAGACCCGGCGCGTGGCCGAACTGAACGCCGCCGCGCCCGGCCCCTTCGTGGAGCTGCATCCGCGGCTCGCCGCGCGGATCGGAGTGGCGGAGGGCGAGCCTGTCGCCGTCGTCTCCCGGCGCGGGCGGGCCGAGGCGCCCGCCCGTATCACCGCGGGCATCCGGCCCGACACGGTGTTCATGCCGTTCCACTGGCCAGGCGCCGGGCGCGCCAATAACCTGACCAACCCCGCGCTCGATCCGACGTCCCGGATGCCGGAGTTCAAGGTGTGCGCGGTACGGGTCGAGGCGGCCGGCACCGGCTCCGGTGACCGCCCTGGCGGTGTGGTTCAAGTTTGAAACATGGCGGCCGGGCGGTTAGCTTGAGGGTAGCTTGAAAGTTCAAGCATATCGATTTCCGAGTCAGGAGACCCCCACGTGACCTCTCTCGCGAACCAGCTCGGCCCGCTCCGCGCGCCCGGCACCCCCACCCCTGCCGCGCCCGCCCACGCCTATGACCTCGGCCTTCTCGTACTGCGCCTCGCCCTCGGCCTGACCATGGCCGCGCACGGCGCACAGAAGCTCTTCGGCTGGTTCGGCGGGGGCGGGATCGACGGCACCGGGCAGTTCTTCGCCGCCTCCGGCTACCCGTCACCGAAGGCGTTCGCCGCGGTCGCCGGGCTCAGCGAGACCCTCGGCGGGCTCGGCCTCGCGCTCGGCCTGCTCACCCCGCTGGCCGCCGCGGCCGTGGCCGGCACCCTGGTCAACGCCATCGCCGTGAAGTGGGGCGGCGGATTCTTCGCGCCGCAGGGCATCGAGTACGAGCTCCTGATCGCACTCGGCGCGGTGGCGCTCGCCCTGACCGGCCCCGGGCGCATCGCCGTCGACCGCTTCCTGCCGGGGCTGCGGTCCCACCGCCTCGGATACGGCGTCGGCGCCGTGGCGCTCGGTGTGGTGGTGGCGGTGATCACTCTGCTGCTGCGTAAGTGAGGCCGTGAATCGGTGAGTTGGTCAGCCGGTTGGGCGGTTGCTGGTCAGCCGGTTGGCTGGTCAGCTGGTTGGCCGGTCAGCTGGTTGGCCGGTTGGCCGGTTGGCCGGTTGGCCGGTTGGCCGGTTGGCCGGTTGGCCGGTTGGCCGGTTGATTGTGGGCCGGCCAGCTGGCGCGCTGGTCGGTTGTGAGCCGGTGAGTCATGGTGGCCCGGGTGCTGACGCGCTCGGGCCGTCGGGCTTTCCGGCTCATGCCATCAGGCCCCGCCCGTCTCCCCCTCGATCCACGCGAGGTACGCGGCGCTCCCCCGTACCACCGGTGTCGCGATGATCTCCGGAGTGTCGTAGTCGTGCGCCTCCAACAGCCATGACTCCAGAGCCTCGTAGCCGTCGGCCGTGGTCTTGAGGAGCACCTGCCATTCCTGGGCGGTCTCCGTGTTGCCCTGCCAGCGGTAGACCGAGGTGACCGGGCCCGCGATCTGGGCGCAGGCCGCCAGGCGCGCTTCGACCGCTCCCGCGGCCAGGGTGCGGGCCTTGGCCTCGTCGTCGGTCGTGGTGAGGACCGTCAGGGCCAGTGCGTTCATGTCCGTTCCTTTCGCGGGCCGTGCACTCCTGATTCTGCACGTGAACACCTATTCACAGCTCCGCCACAGAGGCGCTATGGACATGACATGTCATGGACCCTTAAACCTGAGACGTCATCAGCGTGACCCCCCTCAGCGCGCCCGCGCGCCGTCACTAGGAGCCCGATGAGACCTTCCCGGACCACATCGCGACTCACCACCGCCGGCATAGCCACGGCGACCGCCACCCTGCTGGCCGCCGCCCTCGCCCCCACCGCGGGCGCCGACACCGCCCCGCCCACCCGGGCCGACGCCGTCCGGAACGCCGCGGCCGTGCTGGACTCGGTGGCCGGAGACCTCGGGCTCACCTCGGCTCAGGGCACCTCCGTGCGGGACGTCGTCGTCGACCCGGACGGCACCCAGCACGTGCGCTACAACCGCACCTTCCGCAAGCTCCCCGTTCTCGGCGGCGACTTCGTCGTCCACCTGAACCGCGCCGGCGGCTACCGCTCGGCGAACCGCGCGGTCCGCGGCGACCTCGCCGTGCCGAGCGTGACGCCGGCGCTCCCCGCCCCGAAGGCCGCCGACCTCGCCGCCTCCGCGCTGCGTGCCGCCAACCCGGGCGAGCTCCTGCGCAAGGTCGTCGCCAAGCCCGCGCTCGTCGTGGACGCGCTGCACGGCGCGCCGAAGCTGGCCTGGCGCACCGACGCCGCCGGCAAGGACTCGCTCGGCAACCCGGTCGCCCGTGTCGTCCTCACCGACGCCACCACCGGCAAGCAGATCGACGCCTGGGACAGCATCGAGACCGCGACCGGCGACGGGAAGTCCCTCTACGCGGGCACGGTGCCGCTGGAGACGACCCAGTCCGGGTCGACGTACCAGCTCAAGGACCCGACGCGGGGCGGCACCTACTCGGGTGACGCGCAGAACAAGACCGACGGCTGCATCCTGACCATCTGCTGGAGCCGCGCTCCCGCGGTGGTGTTCACCGACGCCGACAACCACTGGGGCACCGGCGCGAACGCCGACCGCTCGTCCGCCGCCGTGGACGCCCAGTACGGGACCGACACGACGTGGGACTACTACAAGAACGTCCACGGCCGTAACGGCATCGGCGGCGACGGCAAGGGCTCGTACAACCGCGTCCACTACGGCAGCAACTACAACAACGCCTTCTGGGACGACACCTGCTTCTGCATGACGTACGGCGACGGTGACGGCTCGACGTTCGGGCCGCTCGTGGCGCTCGACGTCGCCGGGCACGAGATGTCGCACGGTGTCACGTCGAAGACGGCGGGGCTCACCTACTCGGGCGAGTCCGGCGGCCTGAACGAGGCGACGTCCGACATCTTCGGCACGCTCGTCGAGTTCTACGCGAACAACGCGTCCGACCCGGGCGACTGGCTCATCGGCGAGAAGATCGTGAAGCCCGGCTTCGGTCAGCCGGCGCTGCGCTTCATGGACAAGCCCAGCAAGGACGGCAACTCCGCGGACTGCTGGAGCTCGTCGGTCGGCAACCTCGACGTGCACTACTCGTCCGGGGTCGCCAACCACTTCGCGTACCTGCTCGCCGAGGGCAGCGGGCCGAAGGTCATCGGCGGCGTCCAGCACAACAGCACGACGTGCAACGGTTCGACGCTGAGCGGCATCGGCAAGGACAAGCTCGGCAAGATCTGGTACCGGGCCCTGACCGTCTACATGACGTCCTCGACGAACTACGCGGGCGCCCGCACGGCGACGCTCAGCGCGGCGAAGGACCTGTACGGGGCCGGCAGCGCGGAGTACGCCGCCGTGGCCGCGACCTGGTCGGCCGTGTCCGTGGGCTGACATCGCACCTGTGTGAGTGAGGGTCCCCGCCGCCGACGGCCGCGGGGACCTTCGTCCGTCCGGTCTCAACCGCCGTACGGGCGCACTTCCTTCGCCTCCCGTAGGGCCTTCGCCCACCACGCCAGCTGGTCGAGCATCGACTTCGCCGCGGCGGCCGGCGCCTCGGGGTCGCGATGGGCGCCGGACGCGTCGAAGTGGCTGCCCGCGTTGGCGAAGGAGACGGTGTCCCTGACCGTGACGGCATGCAGCTCGGCGAAGACGGTGCGCAGGTGCTCGACCGCGCGCAGACCGCCGGAGATCCCGCCGTAGGAGACGAAGCCGACGGGCTTGGCCTGCCATTCGGCGTGGTGCCAGTCGACGACGTTCTTGAGGGACGCCGGGTAGGAGTGGTTGTACTCGGGCGTGAGGACGACGAAGGCGTCGGCCGCGGCCAGCTTCGGGGTGACCTTGGCCAGCTCGGCCCGCACCTCGGCGGACGGGTCGTAGGAGAGCGCGGTGGGCAGGTCGGTGGCGGCTACGTCGATCACGTCGACGGCGAAGTCGGGGCGCTCCCCGAGCAGGGACATGAGCCAGTCGGCGACGACAGGGCCGAAGCGGCCCTCGCGGTTGCTGCCGATGACGACGGCGACCCTGACGGGGGCCTCGGTGGGGGCGGAAACGGGGGCGGCGGACGGTGCGGCTGTGGTGTTCATGGGGTAAGCCTCGTACCTGAAGTTTGGTTGAGGTCAAGCGGACGCCACGAGGGTCCTGTCACCCGTTCACCGGCGCCGGCCCTCCCTGCGGGTTCTTTTCTTCGACACGCCGGTGACCTGCTGGAACATCCCTGCCGGAGTGATAGGTGACGCCCTTTCACCAGTTTTCTGATGGTGCATCAGGAGGCGTTCCGGGGCGAGTGCCACTTACCTCGGTAGGGCAGGGGCGTGACCGACGCAGCGGCACTTGGGGGTGCCGCGGGCCGTGCCCCCCTCGGAGGAGCACGACACGATGCGCACATCCCGCCTGCTGACCGCTGCCGCGCTCGCCGCGGCCGCCGCGGCAGTGACCACCGCGCCCGCGTACGCCGGCCCGGGCGGCCTCGCGGTGTACCCGGCGAGCGCCACCGCGGGCGCCACGGTCACCGTCAACACCACCGCGTGCGGCGCGACCCGCATCGCCGCCGGGGACGCGAGCGCGGTCGGCGCGGGCACCTTCATGCTCGCCCCGGGCACGCATACGAAGGACGCCGAGGGGCGGTTCCAGGTGCCTCCGTCGGCGCCGCCCGGAACGTACGAGATCGTCGCGAAGTGCTCCGGCGGCGGGCAGGTGACGGGCGATCTGATCGTCGCGCTCGCCTCCTCACCGGACCAGGTCCATCCGATGGGCCATGTGAAGACGGGGGTCGGCGGCGCACTCGGCACCGACCCCGTGAAGACCGCGGCGGGAGTGGCAGCGCTTGCCGTCGCCGCCGCGGGCGGTACCTGGCTCCTGCATCGCCGGGCGAGAGGCGAAGGAATCTGACGGGCGCCGGACGGACGACCTCCGCTGTCCCTCCGGCCCTCTGGTACCGCTGTCCTCTCCTCCCCCGGCCTCTCACCCCCTCGCGCGGCCGGGGGAGGAAGGCGACCGCCACCCACTTCGACCTGGAGAAGCCGATGCCGCAGGCGCCCCGCCGAAGAGTCAGTAGCGGACTCATAGCCGCGGTCACCGCTCTCGCCCTGTGTCTGGGCGCCTGGCTGCTGCACCAGGGCACCGAGACGCAAGGACCGCCGCAGCCGTCCGCCGCGCAGGCCGCGTCCGCGCACCCCGGCACCGGCCACGAGCCGCCCGGCGCGGCCCCCCTCTCCTCCTCGCCGCCCGACCGCATCCGCATCCCCTCGATCCAGGTGGACGCGCCACTCATGGGACTCGGCCTGACCCCGCAGGGCAGCCTGGACGTCCCGCCGCCGCAGGAGAAGAACCTGGCCGGCTGGTACGAGGCCGGGACCGCGCCCGGCGTCCGCGGCACGGCGGTCGTGGCCGGCCACGTCGACAACACCGACGGTCCCGCCGTCTTCTACGACCTGGGCGCCCTCACCAAGGGCCGCACCATCGAGGTCGACCGCCGCGACGGCTCCGTCGCCTTGTTCACCGTCGACGCCGTCGAGGTCTACGACGCCAGCGCCTTCCCCGATCAGAAGGTGTACGGCGCTGCAGACCGGCCCGAGCTGCGCGTCATCACCTGTGGCGGCGGCTACTCGAAGCAGACCGGCTACCGGGGCAACGTCGTGGTGTTCGCACATCTGACAGGCAGCCGCTGAGCCCTCACACCGACGCCCCTCGCGCGCTGAGCGCAGCGTTCCCCGCGGGAAACGGGAGGGATGCGGCCGGGTAACACCGGCCCCGCAGGCTGCCGTGCATGACCTTTTCGACGGACACCGGACGTGTGGTGGTGATCGGCACCGGCCTCGCCGGTACCCGGCTCGCCCGGCGCCTGGGCTCGGCCGCCGTACTCATCGGCGAGGAGGCGCACACCCCGTACAACAGGGTGCTGCTCGCCGAGGTCCTCGCGGGCAGCTACGGCGCCGACGTCATCGCGCTGCCCCGCCACACCGGAACCCACCTGCGGACCCGCGCTGTCCGCATCGACCGCGCCGAGCGTGTGGTGCGCTGCGAGGACGGCTCCGACGTCCCGTACGACACCCTCGTGCTCGCCACCGGATCGAACCCGGTCCTGCCGCCCCTGCGCGGCCTGTTCGCGCCGGGCGCGGCGGAGCTGCCGGGCGGGGTGCACGCCTTCCGCACCCTGGACGACTGTCTGGCCCTGTCGCGGGCGGTGGCTCCCGGTGTGCGCGCCGTCGTCGTCGGCGGCGGGCTCCTCGGGGTGTCCGCGGCCCGTGCGCTCGCCCTTCGCGGCGCCCAGGTGGTGCTCACACAGCAGTCCGAGCGCCTGATGGAGCGCCAGCTCGACCCGCGGTCCTCGCACCTGGTGCACGAGCACCTCACCGCGCTCGGCGTCGAGGTGCACACGCAGTGCCGGGTACGGGGCGTGGGCGTCGTCGACGGGGCGGTCCGCCGCGTCGAGCTCGCCGACGGCTATGTCCTCGGCACGGATCTGACGGTCCTCGCGTGCGGGGTGCGCCCCCGGACCGGCCTCGCGGCGGCGGCCGGGCTCGACGTGCGCGAGGGGATCGTCGTCGACGACGAGCTGCGCACGTCGGACCCCCGCGTCCGCGCGATCGGGGACTGTGCCCAGCACGCGGGCCGCGTCTACGGGCTCGCGACCCCGGCCGTCGAACAGGCAGACGCGCTCGCCGAGAACCTGCTGTCCGGGCGGCGGCGCCCCTACGCGGGCACCCGCACCCTCACCCGGCTGACCCTGCCGCACGAGGCCGGGCCGCTCGACCTCGCGGCGTTCGGCGAGCCCGAGGCGCTGCCCGGTGACGACGTCGTGCAGCTCGCCGACGCCACCCGCGGCACGTACCGCAAGGTCGTCGTCCGCGGTGACCGGCTCGTCGGCGGTGTCCTGGTCGGCGAGCTCGGCACGGTCGGGGCGCTGGCCCGGGCCTGGGAGGCCGACGACCCGCTGCCCGACGACGGCGCACCCCTGCTCCACCTGCTCACTCACGACGGAGGCCTCTGAGATGCCCACCATGCCCACACTCGTACTCGTCGGCCACGGCATGGTCGGCCAGCGCTTCCTCGAGGCCCTGGCCGAGCGCGGTCTCACGGACACGCACCGCGTCGTCGTGCTGTGCGAGGAGCCGCGCCCCGCCTACGACCGGGTCCAGCTCACCTCGTACTTCTCGGGCCGCACCCCGGACGAACTCTCACTCACGGACGCCGGGTTCATCGCCCGGCACGGCATCGAGCTGCGCCTCGGGGACCCGGCCGAGCACATCGACCGCGCAACGCGGACGGTCACGGCACGCTCGGGTCTCCAGGTCACGTACGACACCCTCGTCCTCGCGACCGGCTCCTACCCGTTCGTGCCGCCCGTGCCCGGCAAGGACGCGACGGGCTGTTTCGTGTACCGCACGATCGAGGACCTCCTCGCGATCGAGGAGTACGCGAAGCGGCGCGCCACGACCGGCGCGGTGGTGGGCGGCGGGCTGCTCGGCCTGGAGGCGGCCGGCGCCCTGCGCGGCCTCGGCCTCGACACGCACGTCGTGGAGTTCGCGCCGCGTCTGATGCCGGTGCAGGTCGACGAGGGCGGCGGCGCTGCCCTCCTGCGCACCATCACGGGCATGGGCCTGAGCGTCCACACGGGCGTCGGCACGCAGGAGATCCTGACCGGCGGCGAGGACGGCGCGGTGCGCGCCATGAAGCTGTCGGACGGCTCGGAGCTCGCGACGGACCTGGTGGTGTTCTCGGCGGGTGTACGGCCGCGCGACCAGCTCGCCCGCGACATGGGGCTCACGGTCGGTGAGCGTGGCGGCATCACCGTCGACGAGCGGTGCCGCACCAGCGACCCGGCCGTCTACGCGATCGGCGAGTGCGCGCAGGCCGTGGACGGCCGCGTGTACGGCCTGGTCGCGCCGGGCTACGAGATGGCGCAGACGGTGGCCGCCTCGATCGCCTCGCAGGACGGGCGGTTCACCGGTGCCGATCTGTCGACGAAGCTGAAGCTGCTCGGCGTGGACGTGGCGTCGTTCGGCGACGCGCACGGCGCGGCCGACGGCTGCCTCGACGTCGTCTACTCGGACTCGCGCTCGGGCACGTACAAGAAGCTCGTCGTGGGCCCGGAGGGGGAGCTGCTCGGCGGGATCCTGGTCGGGGACGCGGAGACGTACGGGATGCTGCGCGCGCTGACCGGTTCGGTGCCGCCCGTGGCGCCCGAGCAGCTGGTGCTGCCCGCCGGTGCGGGGGCGCCGGTGGCGCTCGGCCCGGAGGCACTGCCCGGCGACGCGGTGATCTGCTCCTGCCACAACGTCACCAAGGAGGCGATCCAGGCACACGCCACGCTGCCCGAGGTGAAGAAGTGCACCAAGGCCGGTACGGGCTGCGGCAGTTGCGTGAAGCTGATCGGCCAGCTCCTCCCGCAGAGCGGCGACAAGGGCCTGTGCGGCTGCTTCCCGCACACCCGCGCCGAGCTGTACGAGATCGTCCGGGTCAAGCGGATCGCGTCGTACGCGGAGCTGCTCGACGCGCACGGGCGGGACGGCGCGCGCGGCGGCGAGGGGTGCGAGGTGTGCAAGCCGACTGTCGGCTCGATCATCGCTTCGCTCGCCCCGACGATCGGCGCCGAGGGCCATGTCCTCGACGGCGAGCAGGCGGCGCTCCAGGACACGAACGACCACTTCCTCGCCAACCTCCAGAAGAACGGCTCCTATTCGGTCGTGCCCCGCATCCCCGGCGGCGAGGTCACCCCGGAGAAACTGATCGTGATCGGCGAGGTGGCGCGCGACTTCGGCCTCTACACAAAGATCACCGGGGGTCAGCGGATCGACCTGTTCGGTGCGCGGGTCGAGCAACTGCCGCTGATCTGGGCTCGATTGGTGGACGCCGGTTTCGAGTCGGGCCACGCGTACGGCAAGGCACTGCGGACGGTGAAGTCGTGCGTGGGTCAGACGTGGTGCCGCTACGGCGTCCAGGACTCGGTACGCATGGCGATCGACCTGGAGCTGCGCTACCGCGGTCTGCGGGCGCCGCACAAGCTGAAGTCGGCCGTGTCGGGCTGCGGGCGCGAGTGCGCGGAGGCCCAGTCGAAGGACTTCGGGGTGATCGCCACGGCCAACGGCTGGAACCTGTACGTGGGCGGCAACGGCGGCGCGACCCCACGCCACGCGGACCTCCTCGCGCAGGACCTGTCCGACGCCGAGCTGATCCGGCTGATCGACCGGTTCCTGATGTTCTACATCCGCACGGCCGACCGTCTGGAGCGTACGGCGGGCTGGCTGGAGCGGATCGAGGGCGGCCTCGATCACGTACGGGACGTCGTCGTGCACGACTCCCTCGGCCTCTGCGACGAGCTGGAGGCCCTGATGGCCGACCACGTCGCGCACTACCGCGACGAGTGGGCCGACACCATCAACGACCCGGAGCGCCTGGAGCGCTTCGTGTCCTTCGTGAACGCGCCCGACGCGCCGGACCCGCTGGTGCGGTTCGTCCCGGAGCGCGACCAGATCAAGCCCGACCTGCCCCTGCTGTCCATCGGCTCCCGCCCCCTGGAAGGATCGGTGACGTCATGACCGTCGCTCCCGAGAAGACCGCCGTGATGGTGCAACTCCACCTGGAGGACGCCTGGTTCACGGTCTGCGAACTGGCCCGGCTGACCCCGGGCCGCGGGGTCGCGGCGCTGCTCCCCGACGGCCGGCAGGCCGCCGTGTTCCTGGACCGCACGGGCCGCCTCTACGCGGTCGGCAACCGTGACCCGTTCACGGGCGCCGCGGTCCTCTCGCGCGGCCTGATCGGCTCGGCCGAGGGCCGCCCGTTCGTCGCGTCGCCGCTGCTCAAGCAGCGGTTCGACCTGGAGAGCGGCGCGTGCCTCGACGACGAGGCGTACGCCGTCGCCACGTACGCCGTGCAGACCACGCCGGGCATCAACTGACGCACGCCGAGCATTTCTTGACCGATCGTTCCGCTTACGCTTAGTCTCCTCATCGTGGCCAGGACCAAGGAATTCGATCCGGACGCCGCGCTCCAGTCGGCCCTAGAGCTGTTCTGGCGGCGCGGCTACGAGGCGACGTCGATGGCGGACCTCGTCGACCGTCTCGGCATCGGCCGCGCCAGCATCTACGCGACCTTCGGCAACAAGCACGAGCTGTACCTGAAGGCGATGGACCGGTACGCCGAGTCCGCCGACGCGGCCATCCTCGCGGACCTGTCGGCCGGCGGCCCCGCGCTGCCGGCCGTGCGCGCTCTCGTCCGGCGCTTCGCCGCCGAGGCGACGACCGACGAGCGACGCCTGACCGGCTGCTTCGCCACCAACACGGCGACGGAGCTGGCCCCGCACGACACGGCGGCGGCGCGCCGCGTGGAGCGCAGCTGGGAGCACGTCGAGACGCTGCTGCGCGCCACGCTCACGCGAGCCCAGGCCCAGGGCGAGCTGCCCGCCGACCGCGACCCGCGAGCACTGGCCCGTCTGCTGCTCGTCCTCATGCAGGGCATGCGCGTCGTCGGGAAGGCGTCACCGGACCCGGCGCGCGTACGGGACGCGGCCGAGCAGGCACTCGGCCTCCTGGACTGAGGGGCCGAGGGGACTGTTCCCCCGACTCGCCCGTCGGGCGCTTCTGCACGCCCACATACTGAACCGATCGTTCCAGAAATATCTGATCCGCCGATTGACCCACCCCCCAAGGAGCCCTTCATGTCCCGCAGTCGCTTCGCCGGCAAGAGCGTCCTCGTCACCGGAGCCGGAACCGGGCTCGGGCGGGCCATCGCGCTCGCCTTCGCCGCCGAGGGCGCGCGTGTCGTCGTCGCCGGGCGGACCCGCGCCACCCTCGACGCGACGGTGGACCTCATCGAGGCGGCGGGCGGCACGGCCGTCGCGCACACCGCCGACGTGAGCCGGGCCGGGGACCTCCAGGAGCTGGTGCGCGCCACCGTCGAGCGGTTCGGGTCGCTCGACGTCGCCGTGAACAACGCGGGCGTCTTCCGCGGCGCGGGCCCCGTCGCCGAACTCGCCGCCGACGACTGGCAGACGCTGCTCGACATCAACGTCACCGGCGTACTCCTCGCCCTCCAGGCCGAGGTCGCGCAGATGCGGACGCAGGAGCGCGGCGGCGCGATCGTCAACATCTCCTCCAACCTCGGTCCCCACAAGTCCCTGGCAGGCGTGACCGGTTACGCCGTGTCGAAGGCGGCCGTCTCCGCGCTGACCAGGGGCGCCGCCCTCGACCACATCGGTGACGGGGTCCGTGTCAACGCGGTCAGCCCGGGTCCCTCCGCGACCGCCATGTCCCTGCGCCCCGGCGAGACCGAGGCCGGGCGGGCCGTCCGCATGAAGCAGGAGTCGCCGCTCGGCCGGGTCGCGGCGGCGGACGAGGTGGCCGCCGCCGTGCTGTACCTGGCGTCCGAGGACGCCGCGGCCGTGGTCGGCGCCGACCTGGTGATCGACGGCGGCGCGGCGGCATAGCCCGTAGAGACGGGGTGGGGTCAGTCGTCGATGCCCGAGCGCTCCACCCCCGCCACGATCCACCGCTGGAAGAACAGGAACACCACGAGCAGCGGCACGATCGAGACGGCCGCCGCGATGAACAGTTCGTGGAGCCGCACCACTTGGGACGTGGTGAAGGACGAGAGAGCCACCTGGACGGTCCATGCTTTGCGGTCCTGGCCGATGACCAGGGGCCACAGGAAGGAGTTCCACGCGCCGATGAAGACGATCGTGCCGACGGCCGCGAAGACGGGCCGGGAGTTGGGCACGACCACCCGCCAGTACGTACGCCAGTGGCCGAGCCCGTCGACGCGCGCCGCGTCCTCCAGCTCCCCAGGAAATCCCAGGAAGTACTGCCGGAAGACGAAGCAGGCGAACGCGGAGAACAGGGTCGGGACGATCAGTCCGCGCAGTGTCGAGATCCAGCCCAGCGACGAGACGAGCACGAAGCTGGGCACGAAGGTGACCGCGGCCGGGACCATCAGGGTGCCGAGGATCACGTAGAAGACCTTGTTCGCGTGCCGGTACGGGATGCGGGCCAGGCCGTAGCCGGCGAGCGAGGCGAGGAGGAGGGTGCCGAGCGTCGTCGCGACGGCGATGAGAGCGGAGTTGAGCAGGGAGCGGGCGTAGGGGACGGACGTGTCGCCGAAGAGTTCCTTCACGTTCCCCCAGTGCAGGGAGGACGGGAAGAACGTCCACTCGGGCGAGGTGATGTCGCTCTCGGCGGCGAGCCCGTTGCGTACCAGGAGATAGAAGGGGATCAGGAACAGGAGCGCGAGCGCGATCAGCAGGGCGAGGCGCAGGGCGCGGCCCGCCCTGACCCGGGAGCCGTCCCTCACTGCGCCCCCTTCCGGCCCAGGCCGAACCACTTGGCCTGACCCACCGTCACCACCGCGATGATCAGGGCGAGCAGCACCGCGCCCGCGCTGCCGAGCCCGAGGTTCTGACCCTGGCCGAGCGCCGTGTAGTAGAGGTAGACGAGCGGGGGTCTGGCGTACGGCGGATAGCCGCGGGCGTCCGAGAGCAGGCTGTAGAACTCGTCGAAGGCCTGGAAGGCGTTGATGACGAGGAGCAGGACGACCGCCACGGAGGTGGCCCGCAGCTGCGGGAACGTGATGTGCCGGAAGACCTGCCAGCCGGGCCGCGCCCCGTCGACGGCCGCCGCCTCGTAGAGGGTGGGGCTGATGCGCTGGAGCCCCGCGAGGAACAGCACCATGTAGAAGCCGGCCTGGAGCCAGAGCCGTACGGTGACGATGACGGCCCAGTACCAGGGCGGGTCGGTCGTCGACAGCCAGGCGATCTGGTCGCCGCCGAACCAGCCGAGGACGGTGTTGGCGAGCCCGAACCGCACCCCGTTGAAGATCGACATCTTCCAGATCAGGGCGGCCACCACGTAACTGCAGGCGGCGGGCAGGAAGAAGACCGAACGGAAGAACGCCTGGGCGCGGCGCCGGCGGTTCACCATGAGGGCGAGGGCGAGCGACAGCGCGTAGGTCACGGGCACGATGAAGAGCGAGAAGACGAGGAAGGTCCACAGGCTGTCGGTGAACGCCTCGTTCTTCAGCATCGCCGTGTAGTTGCCGAGGCCGACGAAGTCGCTCGGGGTGACGGTGTTGTGGGCGTCGAAGAAGCTGAGGTAGACGCTCCAGCCGAGCGGGATGTACGTGAAGACACCGAGGCCGAGGAGGAAGGGCCCGACGAAGATCCAGAACCAGAGGGTGCGGTTCTGGACGCCGGCCCACTTCCGTGCCGTGCCGCCCTGCCCGCGGCCTCTCTGCCGAGGGATCGCCTGGCGGCGGCCCTCTTGCCGGAGGCTCACTTCTTCTTCACGCGGTCGAGCTCGGCCGACACCTTCCGCACGACCTTCTTCAGCTCGCTGTCCGGGCTCGCGCCGTCCTTGATGATGCGGCTGAGGGCGTCCTGGTAGGCGGTCCGGCTGGCAGGTGTCCAGCGGAGAGGCTGGGCGTAGCCGTGGTCGGTCGTGAAGCGGACCGCGTCGGCCGCCGCGCCCTTCCTGAGCTTCCCGGCCTTCTTCGCCAGCGAGATACGGGCCGGGATGTGGAAGCCGTACGAGAGGGCGAAGTCCTCCTGGTACTCGGTGCGGTCGATCCACAGCCACTTGAGGTAGTCCTTCGCGGCCTGCTGGTGCTTGCCTCGGGTGGAGACAGCCGCGCCGTACGCGCCGACCGGCACCGACGGCTCGCCCGCGCCGTCCTTCGGGAAGGGCAGCACGCCGAAGTCGTCGCCGAGTTCCTTCTGCACGGTGGGCAGCGCCCACAGGCCCGACCACTGCATGGCGGTCAGGCCCTGGACGAACGCCGACGGGTCGGACCAGTCGGAGGGCGCGCCCAGGAGCAGCGACTTGTCGGCGTACAGCTGGTGGATCTTGCCGAGGGCGCGGGCGGCGGCCGGGTCGTCGAAGCCGACCTTGCCGTCCTCGGTGACGAGTTCGAGGCCGGCCGCGTACAGAGGAGTACCGCCGAGGACGCCGGCGCCTCCGTCGTTGCCGAGGAAGAGGCCCTTCGTCTTCTTCGAGGTGAGTTTCTTCGCGGCGTCCACGAGCTCGTCGAGCGTCTTCGGCGGCTCGACGCCCGCGTCGGCGAGCAGGCTCTTGCGGTAGTAGAGCATCTGCATGTCGATGACCTGCGGGATCGCCCAGATCCTGCCGTCGTACGTCTTCGGGGCGAGGGCCGCCGGGTTGAAGTCGTCCTTGACCTCCTCGAACAGGCCGGTGAGGTCGGCGATCTGCTGGCCCTGGATCTGGTCGAGTGTGGGCCCGTTGACCTCGAAGACGTCGGGGCCCGAGTCGGTCAGGAGGGCGGCGGCGGTCTGCTCGTCGTAGTTGCCGGGCCGCCACTGGACGGTGACGTGCGCCTTGTCGTACGCGGCGGCGTACTTCTTCACGGCCTGCTCGGTGCCCTGCTCGCCGTACTGGTGGTACCACTGCGAGAGCTCCGGCCCGCCGCCCGAGCCTCCGTCGTCCCGGCCGGTGTTGGAGCCGCACGCGGTGAGCAGCCCCAGCGCGGCACCGGTCCCGAGCAGTCCCCTGCGGCTGATGGTCATTGATCGTCCTCCTGCTGTTCGTACGCCCGCTCTTTCGGCGTCCACGGATTCCGACGGCCCAACGATCAACCATGCAGCGGGATTACGACAGAGGGACTACAGCCGTATGTCGGCCCCTCCCGTCAGCACGGCGTCAACGTGCGCGGCGGGCGGATCAGCGACGCGTCAAGAGTGCTGACCTGGGGCGCCGCACGGGCTTACGGTGCGCTGCATGGGACGCGATACGAGGACGGGATCCCGCGGGCGGGCGGCGGCCCCGGCCGCGCAGGACGCGGTGGTGCGGGACCGGCGGTGGGCCGCCGATCTGCGGGCAGCGGTGTTCTGCGCGCTCACGCTGTTCTGCCTGATCCTGGTGATCGACACGGCCAACGGCACGCTGAGCGCGGCGCGGGTCGGGCTGTGGGCGGGGCTCGCGGTGCTGCTGCACGCCGTGCTGCATCCGCCGCTGGTCAGCGCGGGGCCCGGCTGGCTCGCCGTGCGCGGCGTCTGGGGCACGCGGCGGGTCTGCACGGACCTGCTGACGTCGGTGCGCCACAGCGACGGGGTGACGCCGCGGCTCGTGCTGCGCGACGCGCTCGGCGGCCGCGTGGAACTGGACCCGAAGGTGCTCGCCGACAACCCCGTCCTGTGGCACCGCCTGGAGACGGGCGCGCGCCGGGCCCGCGCGAACGGACTGCTCCGCTGCGGTAGCCCGGTCGTCGACCGCCTCGCGGCCCGCATCGACGGCGACGCGGCCCGCGCGGTCTTCGACGCCTCGGAACTGGACTAGCCGGTCGTCCCCTAGAACGTCACGCCCGTCAGCTGTTCCGACGCCGCCCACAGCCGCTCCCCCGCCGCGTCGTCGAGGGTCCGCCGGGCCCGCCACGACTTCGCGGGCGCCCCGCGCCACATCATCAGGGACGGGCCGGTGAACGAGTCCGGGAGCACCCCGGGAGCCGTCGCCGCGTAGAGCGTGGGCAGCGCGCCGGCCTCGGCGGACTGGGCGATGACCCGGTTGCCCAGCTCGATGACCCGCTCGACGGCCTTGCGGCCCTCCATGCGCACGCCCTGCGTCGCGAGGTTCGTGGAGGCGTATCCGGGGTGCGCGGACGCCGCGACGACGTCGGACCCGCGCGCCGCCAGCTTGCGCGCCAGCTCATGGATGAACAGCAGGTTCGCCGTCTTGGAGCGGCCGTACGCGATCCAGCGCCGGTAGCGGCGCTCGCTGTTGAGGTCCGCGATGTCGACGTCGGCGAGGGCGTGGAAGCCGCTGGAGACACTGACGACGCGGGCACCGGATGTGTCGAGGAGCCGGGGCAGGAGCAGGCCGGTCAGTGCGAAGTGGCCGAGGTGGTTGACGCCGAACTGCGTCTCGAAGCCGTCGGCGGTCCGCCCCTGGGGCAGCGCCATCACGCCCGCGTTGTTGATCAGCACGTCGAGCCGCTCGCCGCTGCCGTGGGATCCGGCGAACTTCCGCACGGACGACAGGTCACCCAGGTCGAGCTGCTTGAACTCGGCCTGTGCGCCCGGCACTTCGGAGCACAGCCGCTCCAGCGCGGCCGTGCCCCGCGCCTCGCTGCGGCAGGCGAGGACGACGCGGGCGCCCTTGCGGGCCAGCTCGCGTGCCGTGATGTAGCCGATGCCGCTGTTGGCGCCGGTGACCACGGCCGTGCGGCCGCTCTGGTCGGGGATGTCGCTCGCGTTCCAGCCGGTCATGGCTGTGCTCCCTGGACGAGGGGTACGGGGGTGCCCGACTGTACTTACCGGCCAGTAGATGCGGAACCCCGCACCCCCGTTTCCCCCGTACCCTCCGCCCCTGTGCTCAGCCCCGCACTTCGAACCGGTAGAGCGAGTACCCGTACGTCGTCTGCCGCTTCACGCCCAGCATCCGTACCCGCCGCGCCTCCACGGTGTCGAGGTCGACCGTGTCCACCCCGGCCGTGGTGCGGTCGCGGCGCGCGGCGACGGTGCTCCAGGACGAGCCGGTGGCGTCGGCGGAGACCTGGAGGTCGTAGTCCCGCCCGGCGGCCGTCTCCCAGTCCAGGACGATCCGCCGCACGGTCCGCGTCTGTTCCAGGTCGACCTCGATCCACTCGCCGTCCGTGTACTTCGACGCCCAGCGGGTGCCCGGGTCGCCGTCGGTGGCGTTGGGTGCGGTGAGCGTGGCCGTCTCGGCGGACGACGCGGTGGTGGGGCGGCCGAGCGCCAGGTCGGGGATGTCGTACACCTGGAGGCTCCACACCGCGTAGCGCGTGCTCGCGTGTTCCCGGCCGCGCAGGCGTACATGGCGGGCGGTGGTCGCCGGGAAGCCGAGTTCGTCCCAGCCCGCGCGGTCGCGGCCGGTGCGCTCGGCGACGGTGCGCCACGCGACGCCGTCGTCGGAGACCTCGACGGCGTACGTGGTGCCGTGATCCTGCCCCCATTCGACGCGCACCCGCTGTACGGGCCGGCTCTGCCCGAGGTCGACGGCCAGCCAGGGAGCCCGCTCGCGGCCGCTGGTCCACCGGGTGACCGGGCTGCCGTCGGTGGCGTACGCGGGGCGGGACCCCGCGGCCGTGGAGGAGGCGGTGGCCGGCGCGTCCAGGGAGATCTGGTCGGGTTCGGCGAGGGTGGGCGTGAGGGTGGTGAGCCCGGGTCCGGCGATCCCGCGCCGCAGCTCGGCGGTGAAGTCCCGGTAGCTCAGGCCCGCTCCGGACCCGCTCCACATCTTCTGGGCGAGCGTCCCGAAGGTCTTCTCGACCAGACCGTGGACGGCCTGCTGGGTGTACGTGGCGTGCACGAGGTCGTTCCACACGGCGGACATGGCGCCGCGCAGCTTCGGGTCGTGCGGCTGGAGGCTCTGATCGCCGGGGAAGACGTGCGGGGCCCAGCTCTCGTACAGATAGGGGCCGTCGAGGCCGAGCGGGTGGTAGTAGGTGGCGAACGGGACGATGTAGAGGAGCCCGTCGTTCGTGTTGACGATCTCGTAGCCGTCGGCCGTGGCCGCCTTGGGGCCGTACCAGCCGTTGTTCCAGCTGTGGATGGTGACGTCGCGGTCGTAGCCGGACGTGCCGGAGGGCGCCATCTCGGTGAGGCTGCCCCAGGCGCGGGGGTGTTTGCCGAGGGTGCGCAGGTGGGCGGCCATGGCGTTGAAGTAGCCGCGGTACTGCTCCTCGGGGCCGGTGTACTCGTCGGCGCCGTAGTGGATCTCGGGGCTGCGGAACCAGGGCGCGAACTCGTCGAAGACCTTCTTCATGAAGGCCGTCGTCTCCGGTTCGGCGAGGTCGAGGTGGTCGGAGTTGCCGCCCTTCAGGCCGAGCTCGGGGCGGAAGCGCACGAAGGAGCGGGCGTGTGCGGGCGCGTCGATCTCCGGGGTGAGCTGGACGGCGTGCGCGGCGGCGGTGTCCTCGAAGGAGTCCCAGTCCTCCCGCGAGTACGAACCGTCGGATGCGGCGAGCCCCTCCCATTCGGGCTTGTCGCTGCGCAGCCGGAACGCGTCGTAGGCCTTGGACCAGTCACCACCGGCCGGGCTGATCTCGTTGTCGTTCAGATGCAGTTGCAGGTCGTTGAGCTTGAACCAGCCCATCAGGCGCAGCTGGTCGCGGACGAAGCCCGGGGTGAAGTAGCGGCGGCCCGCGTCCAGCATGAAGCCGCGCAGCCGGTAGTCGGGCCAGTCGTGGGCGGTGCCGGTGGGCAGTTCGCGGCGCCCGTCGGAGCGCAGGAGGATCTGCAGGACCGAGCGGGTGCCGTAATAGAGGCCGGTGCGGGTGGGTGCGGTGACCGTGACGGCGGATTCGGTGACGGTGAGGGTGTAACCCTCCTCGGCGTACCGGTCGCCGCCGGGCGCGTGCCGGTCGGCCGGGTCGAGGACGAGCCGCAGGCCGCCCCGCACCCCGCGGCCGGCACGGGCCGCGCCGGGCCTGATGCCGGTGACCTCGTCGATCTCGTCGGCGAACTGCCGGGCGAGCGGCAGGAGCTCACCTGGTTCGGCGGTCTGCACGACGATCGGTGCGCCTGCTTCGAGGCGGTACCGCCCCGTGGATCCGGCCCAGGTCTGGAGGGCGGGGATGACGACGGGGCGCTCGTTGACCGCGCTCCTGCCGGCGGCCCGCGCGGCGGCGGGTCCGAGCCCGATCGGCAGTGCGGTGGCTGCCGAGGTCACCGCGAGGGCGGTGACGAACGAGCGGCGTGACAGACGCGGTGAAGTCGTACCGTTACTCGGAGGCATGAAATGGACTACACCACTTGCCTCCCGGGCCTCACAAGGGAACGGACATCACAGAACTTCCAAGAGCGCCCGTCGCACACGAAAGAGCGGCACCCCCCGCACAAGGGGTACCGCCCTCTCCTTCGGTGCACCGGAGCCGCTGCCTTTCGTGAGGGTCGGGCACCCAGACAACGGCTCCGGAGTCTTGCGGACCGGTTCCTACCGGTGGTCGCTGCCCGTCGACGTCGACGCGGCGCGGCCGGCCTCGAGGCGGGCGACCGGGATACGGAACGGCGAGCAGGAGACGTAGTCCAGGCCGACCTCGTGGAAGAAGTGGACCGACTCCGGGTCACCGCCGTGCTCGCCGCAGACGCCGAGCTTGAGGTCGGGCCGCGTGGCGCGGCCGGCCTCCACGGCGTTGCGTACGAGGCTGCCGACGCCGTCCTTGTCGATGGTCTCGAACGGCGAGACCCCGAAGATGCCCTTCTCCAGGTACGCCGTGAAGAACGAGGCCTCCACGTCGTCACGGGAGAAGCCCCAGACGGTCTGCGTCAGGTCGTTCGTGCCGAAGGAGAAGAACTCCGCGGCCTCGGCGATCTGCCCGGCCGTCAGCGCGGCGCGCGGCAGCTCGATCATCGTGCCGAGCGCCAGCTTCAGCTCGACGCCGGTCTGCTCCTGCACCTCGGCGATGACCTGCTCGGCCTCCTCGCGGACGATCTCCAGCTCTTGGACGGTGCCGACGAGCGGAATCATGATCTCGGCGCGCGGGTCACCCTTGGCGTTCTTGCGCTCGGCGGCGGCCTCGGCGATGGCCCGTACCTGCATGGCGAACAGGCCCGGGATCACGAGGCCGAGACGGACACCGCGCAGGCCCAGCATCGGGTTCTGCTCGTGCAGGCGGTGCACGGCCTGGAGGAGGCGCAGGTCGTTCTCGTTGGAGTCCTGGCGGGACTCGGCGAGCGCGACGCGCAC
Organism: Streptomyces sp. NPDC055140; assembly: GCF_053607285.1. Lineage (NCBI taxonomy): Bacteria > Bacillati > Actinomycetota > Actinomycetes > Kitasatosporales > Streptomycetaceae > Streptomyces > Streptomyces sp. NPDC055140. The sequence goes on from NZ_JBSGTG010000001.1 coordinate 850,470, forward strand.
CGACAGCTCGGTGATGTCGGGCAGGAACTCGTGCAGCGGCGGGTCGAGCAGGCGCACCGTCACCGGGAGCCCGTCCATCGCCTCGAACAGCTCGACGAAGTCCTTCTTCTGGAGCGGAAGGAGCTCCTTGAGGGCCTCCTCGCGCTCCGTGTCCGTGTCGGCGAGGATCAGGTGCTCGACCATCTCGCGACGCTCACCGAGGAACATGTGCTCGGTGCGGCACAGGCCGATGCCCTGCGCGCCGAAGCGGCGGGCGCGCAGCGCGTCCTCGGCGTTGTCCGCGTTGGCGCGCACCCGCAGCCGGCGGACGCGGTCCGCGTACGCCATGATCCGGTGCACGGCGCCGACGAGCTCGTCGGCGTCGTCGGCGCCGGCGTGCATGCGGCCCTCGAAGTACTCGACGACCGGGGACGGGACGACCGGCACCTCACCGAGGTAGACCTTGCCGGTGGAGCCGTCGATGGAGACGACGTCGCCCTCCTCGATGACCTGCCCGCCGACCGTCATCCGGCGGCGCTTGGTGTCGACCTCGAGGTCCTCGGCGCCGCAGACACAGGTCTTGCCCATGCCGCGGGCGACGACGGCGGCGTGCGACGTCTTGCCGCCACGCGAGGTGAGGATGCCCTCGGCGGCGATCATGCCGTCGAGGTCGTCGGGGTTGGTCTCGCGGCGGATCAGGATGACCTTCTCGCCCGAACGCGACCACTTGACGGCGGTGTACGAGTCGAAGACGGCCTTGCCGACCGCGGCGCCCGGCGAGGCGGCGATGCCGCGGCCGATCTTCTCGACCTTCGCGTTCTCGTCGAAGCGCGGGAACATCAGCTGCGCGAGCTGGGCGCCCGTGACGCGCTGGAGCGCCTCGGCCTCGTCGATGAGGCCCTGGTCGACGAGCTGCGTCGCGATGCGGAAGGCGGCACCGGCGGTGCGCTTGCCGACGCGGGTCTGCAGCATCCACAGCTGGCCGCGCTCGATCGTGAACTCGATGTCGCAGAGATCCCTGTAGTGGGTCTCGAGCGTCTCCATGATCTGCATGAGCTGGTCGTACGACTTCTTGTCGATCGACTCGAGCTCGGCGAGCGGCACGGTGTTGCGGATACCCGCGACGACGTCCTCGCCCTGCGCGTTCTGGAGGTAGTCGCCGTACACGCCCTGGTGGCCGGAGGCGGGGTCGCGGGTGAAGGCGACGCCGGTGCCGGAGTCGGGGCCGAGGTTGCCGAAGACCATGGAGCAGATGTTGACCGCGGTGCCGAGGTTGCCGGGGATGCGCTCCTGACGGCGGTAGAGCTTGGCGCGGTCGGTGTTCCAGGAGTCGAAGACCGCGTGGATGGCGAGGTCCATCTGCTCGCGCGGGTCCTGCGGGAAGTCCCGGCCGGCCTCGGTCTTCACGATCTTCTTGAAGCGGGTGACCAGCTTCTTGAGGTCGGAGGCGTCGAGGTCGGTGTCGACCGTGACCTTCTTGGCGGCCTTGGCCTTGTCGAGGGCGTCCTCGAAGAGCTCTCCGTCGACGTCCAGGACGGTCTTGCCGAACATCTGGATGAGGCGCCGGTAGGAGTCCCAGGCGAAGCGCTCGTCGCCGGACTGCTTGACCAGGCCGAGGACGGACTTGTCGGAGAGTCCGATGTTGAGGACGGTGTCCATCATGCCGGGCATGGAGAACTTCGCGCCCGAACGGACCGACACCAGAAGGGGGTTGTCGGCCTGGCCGAGCTTCTTGCCCATCTTCTGCTCAAGGGCGTCGAGGTGCGCACTCACCTCGTCACGCAGTGCCACCGGCTCATCGCCACTGTCGAGGTAGACCTTGCAAGCCTCAGTCGTGATGACGAACCCGGGAGGAACCGGCAGACCGAGATTGGTCATCTCGGCGAGGTTCGCACCCTTCCCGCCCAGGAGGTCCTTGAGGTCCTTGTTTCCCTCGGTGAAGTCGTAAACGAACTTCGCTACGTGGGGATCTTTGTTTTCCGACACGGGTCTCGACTCCTCGATGACTCGGTGGCTGCCCTGACGGCGAGGAACATACCCAGATCGAAGGCATCTGGGTACGTCCACTTGTGCGTCATGCGGCCGTAACCACCCGTCCGCCGCTAGATCGAAAGCAACTCATGGAGAGCGACACTCGAAGGCTTGTCTTCATTTCTTGAACACACAACCCCCGTAGACCCCGGATATCGCTCAGGTGAGCACGCTCTACACTCATGTGAGTTCAAGTCGTAAATGATCGAGCGATGGCACTCAGTGCCATGCCTTAGAAATGTACAACCGGCCTCAACATGCTCATCTGAGCGCTACCTCTATCAGAGGTGGCGAGAATCACGCCGTTTCAGGACCCCTCGATGTCAGCATCCGGACGGAAAGCGGGCGTTCACAGGCCGAGCGCGGCGAGCCGCTCCTCCGCCCGGTCCGGCGCGTAGAGGTGCTCCACGACCAGCGCACCCGCCCCGACCAGGGCAGACCGCTCACCGAGCCGCGCGGTGACCACGTCCAGATGAGCGGTGGAGCGCGGCAGGGCCCGCTGGTAGAGCAGTTCGCGTACGCCCGTGAGGAAGGGGGTTCCGGCCAGATCTCCCGCGATCATCAGGACCCCCGGGTTGAGCAGCGTCACCACCGTCGCCAGAACCTCGCCCACGCTGCGACCGGCCTCCCGTGCCAGGCGCACCGCTTCGGGGTGCCCCTCGGCGAGCAGCTCCCGCACATCCGATCCCGACTCCGCCGGCACCCCGGCCTCCGTGAGCCGCCGCGCAAGGGCGCGCCCGCTGGCCACCGCGGCCAGGCACCCGTACGAGCCGCACCGGCACAGCGTGCCCGCACCCTCGGGCACCCGGATATGCCCTATGTCGCCCGCTCCCCCGTCGATGCCCCGGTAGATCTGGCCGCCGACGACGACGCCCGCACCGATGCCGGTGGACACCTTGACGAGGGCGAAGGCCGCGCAGTCCGGGTGACCGGTGCGCTGCTCGCCGTAGGCCATCAGGTTGGCGTCGTTGTCGACGAGAACCGGGACGCCGGCCGCGTCACCTGGGCCACCCGAGCCACCCGCGCCGCCCGTCTGCTCGGCGAAGGCACGGCCCAGGCGGCCCCTGATGTCATAGCCGTCCCAGCCCGGCATGATCGGCGGCTGCACGACGCGGCCCGTGGCGGTGTCGACGGGACCCGGCACCCCGAGCCCGATGCCGCACACGGCGTCCGCACTCCGGCCCGCCTCCTTCAGGAGCCCGGCGAACCAGCCGCCGAGCGCGCCGAGCACCCGCTCCGGCCCCTCGTCGACGGAGAGGGCACCGGAGCGCTCGGCGAGCAGCTCCCCGGTGAGGGTGAGGACGGCGGCGCGCGCGTGCCGGGTGTCGAGGGAGACGGCGAGGACGACCGCGTGGGCGTCGTCGAACTCCAGGCGCAGGGAGGGCCGCCCGCCCGTCGGCGACCCTGCCGGACCGCCCGCGCCCTCACGCAGCCAGCCCGCCCGGAAGAGCCGGTCGAGGCGCTGGCCGACGGTGGCCCTGGAGAGCCCGGTGGCCTCCTGGAGCGCGCCGCGCGTGATCGCCCGGCCGCTGCGCACGAGGTGCAGCAGATCCCCGGCGCTCGCCTGGCTCCGCGGCCGCTCTCTCGTCCGGTCCCCGGCCATTCGCACCCCTTGCGTTCGTCAACTGCGCGTTACATATTAGGTTTTGCTGGTTAAGTAGACGTAACTCTATGCTGGAAACGGCTTAACTGACAGACCGTGGGAGTTCGTGTGGACCGCACAACCCGGCGGACCGGTGCGGCTCCGCGCCGCGCCTCCGATGCCGCCGCCGCTCCCCCGCGCGAGCGCGAGCGGGCCGCGCTGCACGACCGGGCCGCGCGGGTCCTGGAGACGAACTGGACGGGCACGTCCACGGTCCCGTCCCGCACCCTCTATCCGCACCAGTGGTCATGGGACTCCGCGTTCGTCGCCATCGGTTCACGCCATGTGTCGCCGCTGCGCGCCCAGTTGGAGCTGGAGACGCTGTTCGCCGCCCAGTGGGGCGACGGCCGGGTGCCGCACATCGTGTTCAACCCCTCCGTCCCTCTCGACGCCTACTTTCCCAGCCCCGACTTCTGGCGCTCCTCCACTTCGGGCCGGGCGGCCGGTGCGCCCCGCGCCGTGCAGACCTCCGGTATCGTGCAGCCGCCGGTGCACGCGCTGGCGGCATGGCTCGTGCACCGCGCCGACCCCGGGCTGTCCCGGTCCCGCTCGTTCCTGGCCCGCATCCATCCCAAGCTCGCGGCCTGGCACCGCTATCTCCTGCACCGCAGGGACCTGGGCGGCGGCGGCCTCGCCTCGGTGATCCACCCCTGGGAGCAGGGCATGGACAACAGCCCCTGCTGGGACACCCCGCTGAGCCGGATCGTCCCGGCCCCCGCGCGCGCGTTCCGCCGCGCCGACCTGGAGCACGGCGCGCCCGACGACCGGCCCACCGACCTCGACTACGGCCGGTACGTGCGCCTCGCGACGGACTACCGCGACGGCCAATACGTCGACGGACAGGGCGAGTTCGCCGTGGAGGACCCGTCCTTCAACGCCCTCCTGATCGCCTCCGAGCACGCCCTCGCCCGCATCGCCTGCGAACTCGGCGCCACGGGCACGGCCCGCCACACCCGAGCCGAACGCCTCACGGCAGCGCTGGTCGAGCGCCTGTGGGACCCGGCGACGGGCATGTTCTTCTGCCGCGACCTGCGCGCGACCGACAGCCACCACACATCCCGCGCACCGGGACACGACGCATCCCGGACGACCACCAGGCAGATGTCACCCCCGGCCCTGATCCCGGAGTACGGCGTCTCGGGCCTGATCCCGCTGATCCTGCCGACGCTCCCCCGGCACGTGACCGCCGGCCTGCTGCGCACCGCCCGCGGACCCCGCTTCGGCCTCGGCGCGGCGGTGCGGCTCGTGCCGAGTTACGACCTGACGGGACCGGCCTTCGACCCGCACCGCTACTGGCGCGGACCGGCCTGGTTCAACACGAACTGGCTGATCGAGCGCGGCCTGCGCCTCCACGGCGAGCACGCCGAGGCCGAGCGCCTGCGCACCGCGCTGCTCGGCACCGCGCTCGACACGGCCTTCGCCGAATACGTGGATCCGTACACGGGACGCGGCTGCGGCGCGCGCGGCTTCGCCTGGAGCGCCGCGCTCGCCCTGGATCTGCTGCAGGAGCCGCGGGAGCGGCACGAGGGAGGGACCTGGGGATGACGGACCGACAGCATCAACTGCTCGTGCGGGGTGCCACGTTCGCGGCGATCGGCCCGAGCGGTGACATCAGCGGCGTACGCGGATCCGGCTCGCCCGACGGCCTGTTCGTGCGCGACGGCAGGCACCTCAGCCGCTGGCAGCTCACCGCGGACGGCGCCGCGCCCGAGGTGCTCACGCCCGCCGGACCGCCGGGCGGGGACGCGTCCGGGCGGACCGGTGCCGGCGAGGGCGTGGCGCGCTGTGTGCTCGTGCCGCGCGGCGGCCGCCTGGAACCGCCCGCGTACACGCTCTTCCGCGAACAGGCCGTGGCGGACAGTGCGTTCGTCGAAACCCTGCGGGTCGTCTCCAACCGCGCGGCGCCGACGACGGTACGGCTCGCGCTGACCGTCGACGCCGACTTCACCGACCAGTTCGAGCTGCGAGCCGACCACCGCACCTACACGAAGACCGGCGCCGTTCGCTCCCGGTCTGCGCTGGAGGACGGCGTCCGGTTCGGCTACCGGCGGGGCGAGTGGCGCTCGTCGACCACGGTGACCGCAGAACCCGCGCCCGACGCCGTCGAGGAGACCGGCACCGGCGCCCGACGCCTCGTCTGGGCCCTCGAACTGGCCGGTCACGGAACGGCCGACCTGAGCCTGCGCGTCGCGGCCCGCCCGCACGGCGCCCCCGGCACCCCGGTCCCCGCGTCCCCCGCCGACGCGGCGGCCGAACTCGCCGCGCGCACCGAGGAGTTCACACGGGACATCACACTGCCCGCCGCCTGGCCCGGTCTCGCCGCAGCGTGCACGAGGGGCCTCGCCGACCTGGCCGTGCTCCAGGTGCCGGCCACCGGCCCGGACGGCGAGCGGCTGAGCGTGCCGGGCGCTGGCGTCCCCTGGTTCCTCACACTCCTCGGCCGGGACGCCCTCCTGACCTCCCTGTTCGCCCTCCCGTACCGGCCGGGCCTGGCCGCCGCGACGCTCCCGGTGCTTGCCGCGACGCAGGCCACGGAGTCCACCGAGGACGCCGTCGCCCAGCCCGGCAAAATCGTCCACGAGGTGCGGCACGGCGAGCTGGCGCACTTCGGACAGGTCCCGTTCGCCCGCTACTACGGCTCGGTCGACGCGACTCCCCTGTTCCTCGTCCTGCTCGGCGCGTACACGGACCGGACCGGCGACGTGGCGACGGCCCGCCGCCTCGAACCGCACGCGCGGGCCGCCGTCAGCTGGATGCTCGACCACGGCGGCCTCACCTCACGCGGCTACCTCGTCTACCGCGCCGACCGCGGCGGCCTCGCCAACCAGAACTGGAAGGACTCACCGGGCGCCATCTGTTCGGCCGACGGCAGTCGCCCCACGGGCCCCGTGACGGCGGCGGGCGCCCAGGGCTACGCCTACGACGCCCTGCGCCGTACCGCCGCGCTCGCCCGCACGGCCTGGGACGACCCGGTGTACGCGGACCTCCTGGAGCAGGCGGCGACCGATCTGCGGGACCGTTTCCAGCGGGACTTCTGGATGGCGGACCGCGCGTTCCCGGCGCTCGCCCTGGACGGCGACGGGCGGCACGTCGACGCGCTGGCGTCCGACGCGGGCCATCTCCTGTGGTCGGGCCTGCTCGACAAGGAGTACGGGGAGGTGGTCGGCCGGCGTCTCCTGGAGCCCGACTTCTTCTCCGGCTGGGGGGTGCGCACGCTCGCCGCCGGTCAGGGCGCGTACCACCCGCTCTCCTACCACCGGGGTTCGGTGTGGCCGCACGACAACGCCCTGATCGCGCTCGGGCTCGCCCGCTACGGGCTGCACGACGAGGCGCGGACGGTGGCGCACGCGCTGGTGGAGGCGGCCGCGGCCTCCGGCCACCGGCTGCCCGAGGTGCTCGCCGGGTACGCGCGGGAGGCGTACCCGGTGCCCGTCCCCTACCCGCACGCGTGCGAGCGCGAGTCACGCTCGGCGGCGGCACCGCTCGCGCTGCTCACGGCGGTCTATTAGGTCTTTCAGCCGGTCGCGGCGTTTGAGCGACCCGGGGTCCGGGGGCAGAGCCCCCGGTTTCGGGAAGGGGCGGGGTGGGGGAAGAACAACTCCCCCGCGACCCGTCACCCCCCGGACGTGTCCAGCTCCGCGTCCTCGCTGACGCCCGCGCAGTCCCACGGGTCCTTGAGCCAGCCGTCCGGCAGAACCACCCGGTTGTTGCCGGACGTACGGCCGCGAGGCCCGTCCGCGCCCACGGGCCACGCCTGGTCGAGGTCCAGCTCGTCGAGCCCCGCGCGCAGCTCGGCGAGCGACGACGTGACGGCGAGCCGCTTGCGCATCTCGGAACCGACCGAGAAGCCCTTCAGGTACCAGGCCACGTGCTTACGGAAGTCGATGACACCGCGCGCCTCGTCGCCGATCCACTCGCCGAGCAGCCCGGCGTGCCGCACCATCGCCTCGGCGACGTTGCGCAGGTCGGGCGCGGCGGGCGCGCCCGTGCCCTCGAAGGCGGCGACGAGATCCCCGAACAGCCACGGTCGGCCCAGGCAGCCACGCCCCACCACGACGCCGTCACAGCCGGTCTCGCGCATCATCCGCAACGCGTCGTCGGCGCACCAGATGTCGCCGTTGCCGAGAACGGGGATCTCCGGGACGTGCTCCTTCAGACGGGCGATGGCGTCCCAATCGGCGGTACCGCCGTAGTGCTGTGCCGCGGTGCGCCCGTGCAGGGCGATCGCCGTGACACCCTCCTCGACGGCGATCCGGCCCGCGTCGAGGAACGTGATGTGGTCGTCGTCGATGCCCTTGCGCATCTTCATCGTGACCGGCAGGTCCCCGGCCCCGCTGACGGCCTCCTTCAGGATGGCCCGCAGCAGATTCCGCTTGTACGGGAGCGCGGAGCCGCCGCCCTTGCGCGTCACCTTCGGGACCGGGCAGCCGAAGTTCAGGTCGATGTGATCGGCGAGATCCTCTTCGGCGATCATCCGGACGGCCTTGCCGACCGTCGCGGGATCGACGCCGTACAGCTGGATCGACCGGGGCTGCTCGCTCGCGTCGAAGCGGATGAGCTGCATGGTCTTCTCGTTGCGCTCGACCAGCGCCCGCGTCGTGATCATCTCGCTCACGAAGAGGCCCTTGCCGCCGGAATACTCCCGGCACAGGGTGCGGAAGGGCGCGTTCGTGATCCCCGCCATGGGCGCGAGGACCACGGGCGGCTGCACGAGGTGCGGACCGATGGTGAGCTGCTGGGACATCGGGCGGGCTCTCCGAAAACGTGGGGCGACGGGCAGGGGCAGTTCTCCATTGTCCCCCACCTGACGGGCGGCCCCGCCCGCGGTCGGGCTACCGTCGATTCCATGCCCCCTCCACTGACCCACCGCCGGCGGATGCTCGTCCTCGCGATCTGCTGCATGAGCCTGCTGATCGTCAGCCTCGACAACACCGTCCTGAACGTCGCGCTGCCGAGCATGCAGAAGGAGTTCGGCGCGAGCGTCTCCGGCATGCAGTGGACCATCGACGCGTACACGCTGGTCCTCGCCTCGCTCCTGATGCTGGCGGGCTCGACGGCCGACCGGATCGGACGCCGCCGGATATTCAAGGCCGGCCTGGTGATCTTCACCGTGGGCTCGGTGCTGTGTTCCGTGGCGCCCAACCTGGAGTCCCTCATCGCGTTCCGCATGGTCCAGGCGGTCGGCGGCTCGATGCTCAACCCCGTCGCCATGTCGATCATCACCAACACGTTCACCGAGCCCCGCGAACGCGCCCGGGCCATCGGCGTCTGGGGCGGCGTCGTCGGCATCTCCATGGCCGCGGGCCCCATCGTGGGCGGCGTCCTCGTCGACTCGGTCGGCTGGCGTTCCATCTTCTGGATCAACCTGCCGGTGGGCCTCGCAGCCCTCCTGCTGACCATGCGCTACGTCCCCGAGTCCCGCGCCCCCAAGCCGCGCCGCCCCGACCCGGTCGGCCAGCTCCTCGTCATGACGCTCCTCGGCTCCCTCACCTACGCGATCATCGAGGCCCCCGCCGCGGGCTGGACGTCCCCCGTCATCGTGACGTTCGCGTTGCTCGCCCTCGCGGCCCTCGTCGGCCTGATCGCCTACGAGCCACGCCGCGCCGAACCCCTCATCGACCTGCGCTTCTTCCGCTCGGCACCCTTCAGCGGCGCCACGGTGATCGCGATCAGCGCGTTCGCCTCGCTCGGCGGCTTCCTGTTCCTGTCGACGCTCTACCTGCAGAACGTACGCGGCCTCAACGCCCTCGACGCCGGCCTGTGGATGCTGCCGATGGCGGCCATGACCCTGGTGTGCGCCCCCATCTCCGGCCGCATCGTCGGCAGCCGCGGCCCCAGGATCCCGCTGCTCGTCGCGGGCATCGCGATGACGGCGAGCGGCGTCCTGTTCGCCGCGTTCGAGGCGGAGACGTCGAACGTGACCCGCTTCATCGGCTACGTCCTGTTCGGCCTCGGCTTCGGCTTCGTCAACGCCCCCATCACCAACACCGCCGTCTCGGGCATGCCCCGCGCGCAGGCCGGCGTCGCCGCCGCGGTCGCCTCCACCAGCCGGCAGATCGGCCAGACCCTCGGCGTCGCCGTCATCGGCGCGGTCCTCGCGTCGGGCATCGCGTCGGGCGTCGGCACGTCCTCGTACGCGACCACGTTCGTCGACGCGAGCCGCGGCGGCTGGTGGGTCATCGTGGGCTGCGGCGTCGCCGTCCTCCTGGTCGGCCTCCTCACCAGCGGCCGCTGGGCACGCGCCACCGCCCAGCGCACGGCCCGCTGCCTGGAACAGCCGGAAATTCAGGAGGCCACAGCGGGCGCCAGTTCCTGAAGCCGGTCGAGCCGCTCCCGGGACTCCTCGTCGGCGGGCGTGTACGTCACCAGACGGGCCCCCTGGTCCGGGCCGAGCCACAGATCGGTGTGGACCAGGGACAGCGGCCCGACGTGCGCGTTGCGGAAGTACTTCGTCTTGCTGCGGGTGCCCACCACCTCGTGCAGCTGCCACGCCTCACGGAACTCCGGCGACTCGTCCTCGAGCCGCTTGAGCAGCAACTCCCAGGCGGGCTCGCCCAGATGACCGGCCATCGACCCGCGGAACTTGGCCGCCATCAGCCGGATCGTGTCCTCCAGGAACACGAACGACTTCCGCCACTGCTCGTTCGTGCAGATCAGCACCATGCAGTTGCGGTCCTCGGGCGCCACCGTGTCCAGATCGCCCAGCAGCCGCCCGTACGTGCGGTTGTACGCGAGGATGTCGTACCGGCTGTTCTGGATGCACGCGGGCAGCGGCTCCAGCTTCTCCAGCATCAGCCGCAGCGCCGGCGTGACCGTCTGGCAGCTCGCCGCGGGCGACGGATCGACGGCCCCGGCAAGCTGGAAGAGATGTGCGCGCTCACTCGCGTCGAGGAGCAGCGTGCGGGCCAGCGCGTCCAGGACCTGCACCGACACCTGAATGTCCCGTGCCTGCTCGAGCCACGTGTACCAGGTGACCCCGACCGCGGACAGCTGCGCGATCTCCTCACGCCGCAGCCCGGGGGTACGCCGGCGCCGGCCACGCGGCAGCCCGACCTGCTCGGGGGTGATGCGGGCGCGACGGCTGCGCAGAAAGTCGGCGAGCTCATGCCGCCGGATCTCGGACTCCCGCTTGGGCGACTCGAGCGGGGACCCACCGGCCTGCCCCTGCCCCTGTGCCTGCATCTGTGCCTGCGCCTGCCCCTGCCCCTGTGCCTGCATCTGTGCCTGCGCCTGCGCCTGCGCCACAGTCCTCGTCCGCGCCATCGTGGTCATGCCTCCAGCCTGCCGCGCCACGGAGCCTGTTGCCAGGTAGTCCTTCTACCAGGATAAGAACACTCTGGTACCAGTCTGAGCGCCGGACGACGCTGGTACCCATGACCGGAACCGGGACCCGTTCCCTCTCTGTCTCCACCACAGCCCGCACCGCCACTGCCCCACCGGCACTCGGCGGGCTCGGGCTCTTCACCGTGCTGGTCGGCGCGGCGCTCCCCCTCATCGACTTCTTCATCGTCAATGTCGCCCTGCCCACCATCGGCCACGACCTGGCCGCGGGCGAGGCACTCCTCGAACTCGTCGTCGCGGGCTACGGACTCGCGTACGCCGTCCTGCTCGTCCTCGGCGGACGGCTCGGCGACCTTTTCGGCCGGCGCCGGCTGTTCCTCGGCGGCATGATCGCCTTCGGTCTGACCTCACTGGCCTGCGGCCTCGCCCCCGACGCCTGGACACTCGTGGCCGCGCGCGTCGCGCAGGGCGCCGCGTCGGCGGCGATGCTCCCGCAGGTCCTCGCCACCATCCAGTCGACGACGACGGGCCGGCGCCGTGCGAAGGCCATGGGTCTGTACGGGGCCACGGCGGGCCTCTCCATGGTCGTCGGCCAGATCCTGGGTGGCGTCCTCGTCGCAGCGGACGTCTTCGGGACCGGCTGGCGGTCGGTGTTCCTGGTGAACGTGCCCGTCGTCCTGGTCGGCCTCTTCCTGGCAGCCCGCACCGTCCCCGAAACCCGCTCCCCGCACCCCGAACCGGTCGACGGCCCCGGCACGGTACTCCTCGCCGCGTCCCTGCTCACGCTCCTCGCGCCCCTGACCGAGGGCCGGGCGGCCGGCTGGCCCCTGTGGACATGGCTCTCACTCGCGGTCTTCCCCTTCATCGCGTACGCCTTCTACCAGGTGGAACGCCGGGCAGACCGGCACGGCCGCACCCCACTGGTCCCGCCCAGCCTGTTCGCTCTCGTCTCACTGCGCCGCGGCCTGATCATGGTCGTGCCGTTCTCCATCGGGTTCAGCGGCTTCATGTTCGTGATCGCGGTGGCGCTCCAGCAGGGCGAACACCTCGGCCCCGTACCCGCGGGCCTGGCTCTCGCGCCGATGGCCGCGGTCTTCTTCGCCGTATCCCTCGCGGGCCCGCGCCTCATCGCCCGGTACGGCACCCGGATCGTCACCGCGGGCGGCATCATCCAGGGGGCCGGCGTGACCCTCATCGCTCTCGCGGCCTGGCGAACCTGGCCCGACCTGGGCGTCCTCGAACTGATGCCGGGCGCCGCACTCGCGGGCGCGGGCCAGGCACTCCAACTCCCCATACTCTTCCGGCTCATCCTGTCCGAGGTGCCGACGACGCGGGCGGGAGTGGGCAGCGGCGTCATGATCACCACGCAGCAGTCGGCCCTGGCCCTCGGCGTAGCCACACTCGGCTCCCTCTTCCTCACCCTGACCCCGAGCCTGGGCATGCGAGACGCACTGGTGACAACCCTGCTGGTGCAACTGACGGGCATAGCCCTGACGACAGCACTGAGCTTGAGGCTGCCACGGGCGGTGAACTGAGCCCGGGGCCGACCTGGGCCTCCCGCGACGGCCGGGGCTGACCGGCGCTCGCTCCCACCCCTGGCATGACAGGTGACAGGTGACAGGTGACAGGTGACAGGTGACGGATAGCAGACGACAGATGACAGATGACAGATATTGAAATCTGTCATCTGTCATGCCATCGTGGTTAGGGAGACACAGATCCATCGAACTGACGGCACCGATCTAAGGAGCGCCTGATGTCCCCCACCTCCCCCACTCTCCACCCCCGCCCTCTAGGCTCCACCGGTCCCGAGGTCTCCGCCATCGGGCTCGGCTGCATGGGGATGTCCGCGCTCTACGGCGAGGCCGACCGGGGCGAGTCCATCGCCACCATCCACGCAGCCCTCGACGCCGGCATCACCCTGCTCGACACCGGGGACTTCTACGCGATGGGGCACAACGAGATGCTCATCGGGGAAGCCCTGCGGACCGCCCCCGCCGCAGACCGCGAGAAGGCGCTGACCAGCGTGAAGTTCGGCGCTCTGCGAGACCCGGACGGCGGCTGGTCCAGCTACGACGGTCGGCCTGCCGCAGTGAAGAACTTCGCCGCGTACTCGCTCCAGCGCCTCGGCGTCGACCACATCGACGTATACCGGATCGCCCGTGTCGACCCCGGCGTACCGATCGAGGAGACCGTCGGCGCCATCGCCGAGCTCGTCGAGAAGGGACACGTCAGGCACATCGGCCTGAGCGAGGTCGGCGCCGACACGATCCGGCGGGCCGCCGCCACCGCCCCCATCTCCGATCTGCAGATCGAGTACTCGCTGATATCCCGAGGCATCGAGGAGGCGATCCTGCCGGTCACCCGCGAGCTGGGCATCGGCATCACGGCGTACGGGGTCCTGTCGCGCGGCCTGATCTCCGGGCACTTCGGCCGGGACCGCAAGCTCGCCGCGAACGACTTCCGCGGGATGAGCCCGCGCTTCCAGGGCGAGAACCTCCAGCACAACCTCGACCTCGTCGAGTCGCTGCGCAAGATCGCCGAGCAGCAGGGCGCCAGCGTCGCGCAGGTCGCCATCGCCTGGGTGCTCAGCCGTGGCGACGACATCGTGCCCCTGGTCGGCGCCCGTCGCAGGGACCGGCTGACGGAGGCCCTCGGCGCTCTCGACATCAACCTGGACGCGGCGGACCTCGCCGCGATCGAGGAGGCCATCCCGGCCGGTGCCGCCGCAGGTGACCGCTATCCGGAGGCACAGATGGCACACCTCGACAGCGAACGCTGATAACCGCCCGGTACGGTCGGCATCATGGCAACCGAGACCCTGACCACCGAGCGCATCCTCGAGGCGACCGAGGAGGTGCTGCGCCGGCATGGTCCCGCCAAGGCGAACGTCGTCGACGTGGCCCGGGCGCTCGGCGTCAGTCACGGCAGCGTCTACCGGCATTTCGGTACGAAGGCCCAGTTGCGCGAGGCGGTCACGAAGCGCTGGCTCGACCGCACCACGAACGAACTGCAACTGCTCATGACAGACGGCTCGCTGACGGCGCCCGCCATGTTGCGCCAATGGCTCGCGACGCTGTTCGCGGCCAAGCGCCGCAAGGCGGGCGACGATCCGCAGCTCTTCGCCACGTACCAAGTGCTGATCAGTGAGAACAGCCGGGTGGTCGAGCTCCACGTCGGTGAGCTGATCATGCAGCTCGACCACATCATTCAAGACGGCATCGCCAAGGGCCAGTTCAGCCTTCCTCACCCCGACCCTGCCCTGACGGCCCGCGCGGTATTCGACGCGACCAACCGCTTCCATGATCCGGCGTACGCGGGTGAGTGGCAGAAGGCCGGCATCGACGAGGAGTTCAGGGCCCTCACGGATCTCGTCCTCCGCGGCCTGAATTCCTGACCCCCACCCGCAGTATTCGGCCGGGCCCTGAACAGGGGGCCGGCCGGAAAAGGGGGCCGGCCTGCGACCGTCCCTGAACGCAGAAAACCCCCGTAACAGGATTCTCATCCGTTACGGGGGTTTTCTTCAAAAATAGTTCGGCGGCGTCCTACTCTCCCACAGGGTCCCCCCTGCAGTACCATCGGCGCTGTGAGGCTTAGCTTCCGGGTTCGGAATGTAACCGGGCGTTTCCCTCACGCTATGACCACCGAAACACTATGAAACTGTCAACCGCACCACGCTCTGTGACAAACGTGGGGTTGTTCGTGGTTTCAGAACCAACACAGTGGACGCGAGCAACTGAGGACAAGCCCTCGGCCTATTAGTACCAGTCACCTCCACCCGTTACCGGGCTTCCAGATCTGGCCTATCAAC